>JADLBJ010000174.1 GCA_020847765.1 Dehalococcoidia bacterium | reverse complement strand
TCGAATCTTCCGGTGCCATCGGCTCACGGCCCCTTCGCCGGAGCGGTCGCGCCCCGAGCCCCCACCCCCTCGACACCTGGCGTGAGCAGGGGGCGACGATCGACAGCGACTACCGCGAGAAGCTTTCGGCGGCCTACGGCGTGCCCATCGGTGAGACCGCCGCCTCGCTGGCGAGCACCGCCGGGGGTGGCGCGTGAGCGACGGACCACTGCACGGCACGACGGTCACTGAGGTGGCGAGCTACATCGCCGCGCCGGCAGCGGGCACGATCCTCGCCGAGCTCGGTGCCCGCGTCATCCACGTCGAGCCCGTCGCCGGTGATCCCTATCGTGGCTTCCGCCTGGGCCTCTCTGGCTTCGACGCGGACCAGTCCCTGGCCGAAGATCTCGCCTTCCAGGTGGACAACCGCGGCAAAGAGTCCCTCGCGCTCGACCTCCGTTCCGACGAGGGCCGCGCCATCCTCCAACGGCTCCTCGGCCGCTCCGATGTTCTCATCACGAACCTCTCCGACGCGCAGCTCGAGCCGATGGGCCTCACCGCTGAAGCAGTTCGCCCGGCTTATCCCCGACTGGTCTACGCCCGCCTGAACGGCTACGGCTTCCACGGCCCGGACCGCGACGCGGAGAGTTTCGACCTCGGTGCCTTCTGGGCGCGCAGCGGCCTGCTCGAGGGGCTCGCCAGCGACGAGAACCTTCCCCAGCCGCGTCCGGGCGTCGGCGATCACGCGACTGCCATCTCGCTTGTCGCCGCCGTCGCCTTCGCCCTGCTCGAACGTGAACGCACCGGCGTCGCCCCCGAGGCCCGCGCCTCGCTGCTCGACACGGCGATGTGGATGAACGCCCTCGACATCGCCGGCGCGACGTACTACGGGAGGCCGCCCATCCGACGCCGCGGAGGGTCCGTACCCCTCATCAGCGCCTACCAGACGCGCGACGGTCGCCGCCTCTATCTCCAGGTCACCCACGAGGCGGGCTGGCGGGCGCTCTGCCAGGCGACGGAGCACCCGGAATGGCTCGCGGACGAGCGCTTCCAGGGCCTGGGCCGCCGCCGCAAGTACGCCGCCGAGCTTCGACCCCTGCTCGCGGACGCGCTGGCCACCCGCGACCTTGCTGAGTGGACGAGCGTCTTCCGACAGTTCGGCGTGCCGACGGCGACCGTCAACACCGCCTTCGACATCGCCGGCGACGAGCAGGTTCAGGCCAACGGCCACCTCGTGGAGCGCGACAGCGCCGGCGGCAAGATTGCGCTCGCCACGGCTCCCTTCGAGGTCGGACCCGCCCGGCCCTCGGTGAGCGCACCCCTGAGCCCGGGCCACGGCGAGCACACCGAGCTCATCCTGCTCGACCTCGGCTATACCTGGGAGGAGATTGCAGCCCTTCGCGAAAGCGGAGCGGCCGGCCCGGCATAACCCGCCCGGGCATCGAGGAGAAGACCATGGATTTCCGCGACACCCCGCCGCAGGCAGCCTTCCGGGCGGAGGTACGCCAGTTCCTCCGTGACGAATTCTCGGGCGAACTCGAACCGGGCGCCGCCGGCATGGCCGCCTGGCGCAAGAAGCTCGTGGCCCGCGGCTGGGTCGCTCCTGCCTGGCCGAAGGAGTACGGCGGCGCCGCCCTCGGCGTCATGGACCAGTTCATCCTCAACGAGGAGTTCGCCGAAGCCCGCGCCCCGCAGGTAGGCGGCCTCGGCGTCGCCATGGCCGGCCCCACCCTTATCGTCCACGGCACCGAAGAGCAGAAGCAGCAGCACCTGCCACGCATCCTCAATGGCGAGGTCATCTGGTGTCAGGGCTTCTCGGAGCCGGGCGCGGGCTCCGACCTGGCCTCCCTGCAGACCCGTGCCGTCCGCGATGGCGACGATTATGTCGTGAATGGCCAGAAGATCTGGACCTCCATGGCCCAGCATGCCCACTGGATGTTCATGCTCACGCGCACGGACCCGGCCGCGCCCAAGCACCGCGGCATCACCTACCTGCTGGTCGACATGAAGTCCCCGGGCATCACCGTGCGGCCGCTCTACAACATGGCCGATCGTCACGACTTCAACGAGGTGTTCTTCGACAACGTGCGCGTGCCCGCCGCCAACCGCGTCGGCGAAGAGAACATGGGCTGGTACATCGGCACGACCACGCTCGACTTCGAGCGCTCGAACATAGGCACCGTCGTCGGTCACATGCATACCCTCCGCTCGCTGAGCAAGTACGTCGCCGAACACCGCGACGACGGCCGCACCACCGTCGCCTGGGACCGCGCCGTCCGCATGGAGCTCGTCGACCGGTACGTGGAAGCCCGCGTCGGGCGGCTCATGTCCTACCGCGTCATCAGCATGCAGGCCCAGGGGCGCGTCCCCAACTACGAAGCGTCAATGACCAAGCTGTACAGCTCGGAGCTCACGCAGCGCATCGCGGGGACAGGCGTCAAGCTCCTCGGCCTGTACGGCCAGATTTCCAGCTCGCGTTCGAAGCACGCCGCAATGAAGGCACGGCCCACGAAGCAGTACCTCTACGGCGTGGCCATCACCATCGGCGGCGGCACAAGCGAAATTCAGCGAAACATCGTTGCCGGCCGCGGCCTCGGCCTCCCCCACGACTGACGGCCCCGCCACCTTTTCCACGAACGGCAGCGACACCACGCATGACTCTGTTCATGCCCGCCCCGGAAAGCTCGCTGATGCGCTGCCGCGGCCTCGGACGACCGCAGACGCGACGGAGGATGCCAGAGGAATGGTCCAGCGGGCCTTCCTCGACAAGCGCCAGCCGCGGCTCTCGGTCACCAGCCGACCCGGCTGGCACAAAGCCCGCGGCCGTTTAGGATATCCTCCCAGGAGGCAGCGATGACCACTCTCCAAGGCCAAACGGCTCTCGTGCTCGGTGCGCTCGGCACCGGCGGCTCCGCCATCGCCCACGAGCTCGCCAACCAGGGTGCGGCCGTCATGCTCAGCGCCCGACGCGTCGACGAAGGCGAAGCACTTGCCCGCACCATCGCCGCGACCGGCACCAAGGCGGCCTTCGTCGCCGCCGACGTCGCCTCGCGCGACGAGGTCAAGGCGGCCGTCGCCCGCACCGTCGCCGACTTCGGCCGGATCGACATTCTCGTCAACGCCTTCTCGGCGGACCACCTCCGCCGCTTCATGGAGGACACCGAGGAGTGGTGGGACACCATGCTCGACGTCAACCTGAAGGGAATGTTCTTCGCCTGCCACGCCGCGCTCGAGCACATGATCCCGCAGAACTACGGCCGCATCGTCACGCTCACGTCCGACTCCGGGAAGATCGGCGCCACGATGGAGACGGTGCAGTCGGCCACCAAGGCGGGCGTGATCGGCTTCTCGAAGTCGCTGGCGCGCGAGATGGCGCGCCACAGCGTCACCGTGAACGCTGTCTGCATGGGGCCGACACGCGAATCCGCCGAACCACCGCGGGGCATGTCTCCCGAGGGTTGGGCCTCGTTCATGCGCCTCACACCCATGCGCCGGCCAGCACGCCCCGCCGAGGTGGCTGCCCTGGTCGCCTTCCTGGCCTCGCCCGGCGCGAGCTTCGTCACGGGACAGGCCGTGAGCGTCTCCGGCGGACTCACGATGTCCTAGCACCCGCCACCTTCCGGCGGGCGCCCCATTCTCCGAGGAAAGGACAGCAGCGATGACCCTCCCCCTCAACGGCGTCACCGTTATCGAAGTCGACGCCGACGTGGCCGTCGCCACCGCCGGCATGCATTTCCGAGATGCCGGCGCGCGCGTCATCAAGCTCGAACGCGACGGGGGAGACCAGGCGCGCCACGCACCCGGCCATTACGGCTGGGACCGCGGCAAGGAAAGCGTGGTCCTGGCAGCCAGCGCCCCGGCCCGCGCAGCTCTCCTCGCCACCGCCGACGTCGTGATCGCACCCGCCCGCGCGTCCCTGCCCGCGGGGTATATTCGGCCGGCCGCGCAGATCCTGGCCCTCTCCCCGGCCTATAGCGACGCGTCTGTCTTCAACGCCCTCCCCCGTGACGACGCCCTCGCCTCCGCACTCACCGGCGTCCTCGCCGGCACAGGCGCCTATCGCTCTGGTCCTGCCTTTCCCGTCCTGCCCACGCTCAGCTACGCCGCCGGCGCCGCTCTCGCCGGCGCCACAATGGCCGCGCTCTTCGTCAGGCAGGCGACCGGGCGCGGGCAGGAGGTCGAAGTCGCGTGGCCCGTCATCGGCACCTACCTGTCCGGGTATCAGGCCTCTGTGTCTGACAGGATCCCCCTGCTCCCGGGCGCGGGCGGCGTCTCGCCGCAGGGCCTGAGTATCGGCTGGCGCGTTTACCGCGCGACCGACGGCTGGATCGGCGTCGCCTGCCCGAACCCGACCTTCTTCAACCGCCTCATCGCCGCCATCGACTGCACAGACCTGCTGAACGACCCGCGGTTCGAGCACGCCCCGTTCGTCGCCCCACAGGACCGCGACGCCCTTGCCTCGATCATCGCCGACGCCTTCGCCACGCGATCCAAAGCCGAGTGGACAGAGCGATTTGAACAGTTCGGCGTCCCAGGAGCGCAGGTGCTGACCCGCGACGAGTTCGCCGAGACGAGTCTCGTCCGTGACAACAACGCGGCCCAATGGGCCGAGGACCCCGAAGTCGGGCGTGTTCGCCAGGTTGGTCCGGCCTTCCGCCTTCGCGGGCACGACCTCGCCGGGCCCGCAGCGGCGCCCCGACTCGACGAGCATGCTGCCCTCCCAGGCGGCGAGGTCCAGGCGCCCGCCGCCAGCGCGCCCGCACCCGCTCATCCGCTTGCCGGTATCCGCGTGCTCGACTTCACCGGGTACCTCGCCGGCCCCACCGCGGGCCGGCTCCTGGTCGAGCTCGGCGCCGAGGTTATCAAAGTCGAACCCCCGGAGGGCGAGGGCTTTCGCGGCGCGGGCCTTAGCTGCGTCGGCATCAATGTTGGCAAGCGCAGCCTCGGGCTCGACTCCCGCTCTCAGGGCGGCCAGGAAGTCCTCCGCCGTCTGATCACTTCGGCTGACGTCCTGCTGCACGCCCTCATCCCCGGCGCGCCGGAGAAGCTCGGCCTCGACTACGAAAGCGTACGCGCGATCAACCCCCACATCGTCCATTGCTGGATTAGCGGCTTCGGCGACGCGGCCGAGTACCGCGGGAGGCCATCCTTCGACCTCCTCCTCCAGGCCCTCTCCGGGCAGATGACGACTCTGGGTACGTCCGACTCGCCCGTCTACAGCAGCATTCCCATGGCCGACCTCTACGCGGGCATGATGGCGGTCTACGCCATCGTCCTCGGCCTCCACGAACGGCGCCGCACTGGGCAGGGGATGGCCGTCACCACCAATCAGGTCATCTCCTCGATGTCGGCCCAGGCTGGCCAGTTCGTGTCGTACCCGGGTGCCCCGGCGAGCGATGTCAGCGCCGACGACATTGGCCGCAGTGCCGCCGAGCGCTACTACCCGCTCGCCGACGGCTGGGCGATCGTCGCTGCGCGCGAGGCCACCTCCTGGAGTCGGCTAGTCTCCGCTCTCGGCCAGCCGCTCGCCGCCTGGCACGACTGGGACGTCGCTCGCGTGCAGCCGGTCGACGGCCCTCTCGCCGAGCAGCTGGGAGCGGCCCTCGTCGGCCTCACCCGGGTCGACGTCACCAACAAGCTAATGGCCGCCGGCGCCCCCTGCGCGCCCGTAGTGCTGGTGCGCGAGGACGGCATCCGCAACCGCTGGTTCGAAGACCTCGCGGTACTCTATCGCGGAATCAGCCACGAGCGCTTTGGCGACATCACGACGGTCGCCGGCTTCTTCCGCTTCTCGGAGACGCCGGCCGCGCTGCCAGACATCGCCCAATGGGTGGGCGAGCAGAACGCCGAAGTGCTCGCGAGTGCCGGCTACACGCCCGAGGAGGTCGAGCAGCTCAGGGAGGCGCGCGTGGTCGTCTCGCCCGAGCTGCGCATGGCGACTATTTAGGCCCCCCTTGCGATGTTGACGCCAGGCGCTCAGCGCCACGGCCAGCGGTGCGAGTCGCTACCGCTGGCGTGCGACCTGACCGCTTGGCACTGCGTCCACCGCGTCCGTCATGGCTCTTGTGCTGAGAACGCGGAAAGGGCCGAAGCCCATCGCTGGGTTCGGCCCTTCTCGTTGTCCTGAAGGCCGGCTGGCATTCCGGCCGCCAGGACCAGGCGAGTAGTTCGAGAGGCCGGCGCGCCAGAGAGAGTGGCAGCGAGGGGAACGCGCCGACGTCCACTACCCGGTTACCCACTGCGTGAGCAGGTACACCCTTGGAAAGGCGCCATCCCGCGCGGCGAACGCCGCACTGGCCGATTGCCCGCCGTGGTCCCGCTAAGCGGGCGCTCGCCGCGCGGCGGGATAGCACCTGCGCGTACATTCGCAGTTCCCTCCACCCGGCCATATGACAAAACGCATACCACCAAAGGAAGGAATTGCCCTTCCGCAGACGAAGATCGACAGGATGCTGCGCGGAGCTCGACGTGCGCAGGCGCCAAAACGCGGCGGATCACAGCAGAACGGCAACACTATGTAAAGTCAGCAGCCTGGGGACACGCGCTGCGATCCTGCTGACCGGGCCGGCTCTGTCGTCTTATGCCGTCTCGGAGTACCATCGTTGTGGCCGATGGGCGGCATAGGGACGCCGGAGGTTGGTGGTGCCCGACACAATCTCGGTGGTCTTTCGCAGCGATCCCGCGGCGGCGGAAGTCCAGACTATCGCCAGTGCCTTCTCCCATCTCGCGCTGCTGCAAGGCCTTTCCAACAGCGAGATCCTCGAAGTCGCCGGTCAGGCACATCTTCGCACCTTCCCCGCTCAGGGAACGATCTTCGAAGAAGGCGAAGCGAGCCGCATGCTCTGGATCCTCCTGAGCGGCCGCGTCCGTCTCTCCCATGCCACGGCCGACGGACGCCAGCACATTGTCTGCCTGCGCGGACCTGTGTCCGTCCTGGAGTTGGGACCGGTCCTTGATGGGCGCCCCTTCAGCTCCGGGGCCACCGCCCTCGACGAGTCGGTCCTCGCCTTCTTGCCCCGTCAAGCCATCGGACCGCTGAGCACCCGCTACCCCATCCTCGTCCGGAACGTCATCGACGAGCTCTGCCAGGAGCTTCGCCGCCGCGACATCTCCACCGCCATCGCCACCCTGCGCGACGCCCGCGGCCGCATCGCCTGCGGCCTCATGCAGCTCGCACGTCAGTTCGGCCGTCCTGTTGAAGGGGGGATCCGTATCGACTTCCGGCTCAGCCGCCAGGACCTTGCGGACATCGCCGGGGTCACCCTGGAAACGGCGATTCGCGTCCTTTCCTCGTTCCAGCGCCAGGGAATCATCCGCACGCAGGCGCAGATCATCGAGATCGTGGCTCCGGACGGTCTCGTCGAGCCGGCCGGTTGCGACGACTGCCAGTTCGACTGCACTGTCTTTGGCCACCGCGGGCGCGTCTCCCCTACGAACGGGCGAAACTACAGCCACTGACGGCCGCCCCGCTCGCCCGCTTCCCGCTCGAGGGCCGCTCGGCCCGGTAGGGCGCACATGACGGCGATCATTGCCCCCCTGCGGCCACCCTCGCGACGCTCCCCCGGCCGGGGCGGCCCGAGCGGCCTCTGCAAGCGCAGCCCGGCGGAGCAGGCATGATGACCGCACTCTCGGAGAGGCTCGCCACCTCCAGGCCGGCCCTCCTCGCCTCCACCACCGCCGACGGCTACCGCGAACGCTGGTCTTGGGACACAGTGCGCTGGGCCTCCCACTGCATCGACTGTTACCCCGGCAACTGCCCCATGCGCGTGTATCTCAAGGACGGGAAGGTTGTCCGCGAAGAGTCAGCCGCAGTCTTCCCCACCTACCAAGAGGGCGTCCCCGACCTGAATCCCATGGGCTGCCAGAAAGGCGTCGCCTGGTCGCGCATGATCCGCGGCGCGGAGCGCGTTCTCTATCCGCTAAAACGGGTGGGCGAGCGCGGCTCGGGCAGCTGGGAGCGGGTCTCGTGGGAGCAGGCCGCAACCGAGATCGCCGACAAGATCCTCGACGCCGTCCTCGCCGTCGGCGGCGAATCTGTCGTTGCTCCCTCGGGGTGCAACATCCCCCCGGCGGCCGGTGCCGCGCGCGGCATGTTCCTCGCCACGGTCGGCGGCCTCACGACCGACGTCAACGCCGAGATGAACGACTTCGCGCCCGGCTACTATCTCACCTACGGCACGTTTGACCCCGTCAGCAGTGTCGACGACTGGTTCCATGCCGAGCTCTTCGTCATCTGGGCCGGCAACCCCAATTACACCCGCATTCCGCATGTCCACTTCGTCAACGAGGCACGCTACAAGGGCACGGAAGTCGTTGTCGTCGCGCCCGACTTCTCTCCCTCGGCGCTCCACGCCGACTACTTCGTGCCCGTCCGTGTCGGCAGCGACGCGGCCCTCGCCCTGGCCATGGCGCAGGTCGTTCTCGAAGAGGAGCTCGTCGACGAGACCTTCGTGCGCGAGCAGACCGACCTCCCGGTCCTCGTCAACCCTGCCACCAAGCGGTACCTCCGCGCGTCTGACCTCCAGGAGGGTGGTAGCGACGAACAGCTCTTCGCCTGGGACACCCGCGTCGGCGCTCCGGTGCCTGCGCCCCGCCGCAACCTCTCCTGGGGCGAAGCGCTACCAGCCCTCGAAGGAACCTTCACCGTCGTCGGCAAGGACGGGCCTGTCACCGTCACAACCGTGCTCTCGCTCCTGCGCCAACGGCTCGCCGACTACACACCCGAACGCGCTGCAGAGCTGAGCGGCGTCCACGCGGATACCGTCCGCCTCCTCGCGCGGAAGGTGGCAAGCAAGCGGACGGCGATCCTCTCCGCCCTGGGCGGTATGGGTAAGCACTACCATGGCGACCTCATGGAGCGCGCCCAGCTGCTGCTCCTTGCGCTCACCGGCAACTGGGGCCGCCAGGGCACGGGTGTGCGCGCCTGGCTCGCTGGCCTGTTCGACGGCTCTGCCACCTTCGCCCTGAAGAAGAACAGGGGGCCTGAAGAGGTCGCCGCCCTGCTCGACATGCGTGATCACCTCATCCAGGCGCGCATGGCCATCGACCCCTCCCTCACGCCCCTTCTGGTGGCGGTCGAACAGTCCAAAACCTCCGCGGTCGGGCTCGTCCCGCCCCTCTTCTGGTGGTACCACCATGTCGGCTATCGCGACGCCTGGAACCGCCGCGACTGGCACGACCCGAGCATGCCGAGGCCATTCGACGAGTACTTCCAGGAAGCCGTGAAGAGCGGCTGGTGGACGGGCGTCGACGTGCCCCGCGCCAGCCAGCCGACGCGCGTCCTCATCGAGATGGGCGGCAACGTCCTGCGTCGCACGCGCGGCGGCAGCAAGATGCTGCTTGAAAAGCTCTGGCCCGGCCTCGACCTCGTTGTCACGCTCGAGGTGAGGATGAGCACGACCGCCCTCTACTCCGACTACATCCTCCCCTGCGCCCAGTGGTACGAGAAGATCGGCTTCGGCATCCCCTCCACGCATCTCATGCACCTCACCTTCTCCGACCGCGCTGTCGACCCGCCCGGCGAGGCCGTGCACGAATGGGAGGCGTTTCGTCGCCTGGCGGAAAAGCTCCAGGAGCGGGCGCGCGCACGCGGCGTTCAGCCCTACACCGACTCCCGTGGCGCCACCCGCGATCCCGCAAACGCGCTCACCAGCTACACGCGTAACGGCGCCTTCGTCGACGAGGACGTCATCGCCGACGAGATGATTCGAGACAGCGCTCTCACCGGCACGCTCCCATCCGACGCCAGCCTCCAGGACATCCGCACGCGGGGCTTTTACCGCTGGCAGGGCCTTGGCATCAACGCCCGCGTCATAGCCCAGGCCACCCAGCCGAGGCCCGACGAGACCTTCGCTCCCTTCCGCGACCACGTCGAAGGGGGCGAGCCCTATCCCACGTTCTCCCGGCGCGCTCAGTTCCTTATCGAGCACCCCTGGTTCATCGAAGCCGACGAACACCTGCCCCGCCACAAGGCCCCACCCACCATGGGCGGTGACTATCCCTTCCAGATTACCAGCGGCCACAACCGCTGGAGCGTCCACTCTCTCAACAACGCCACGAGGATGATGCTCGAAACGCATCGAGGCACGCCGCACCTGGTGATGAACGGCGCCGACGCCGCCGCCCGCGGCATCGCCGACAACGACACCGTCCGCGTCTTCAACGACGTCGGCGAGTTCCGCGTGCCGGCACTCCTGTCGCCGTCCGCGCGCCCCGGCCAGGTCGTCATGTACAACGGCTGGGACCCCTACCAGTTCCCCAACTGGGCAGGGCCAAACGACGTCGAACCGGGCATGATCAAGTGGCTCCACCTCGCGGGCGGCTACGGTCATCTTCGCTACTGGGTGACCGAGTGGCAGCCCTCGCCGGTCATGCGCAGCACCCGCGTCGACGTCGAGCGCGCCTGATTCGGCCACGCATGGTGACCCGGCAGGCTGAGGCGCGAACGCCCGCTCCGCGCCGCCTTCAGCACCGGCGAGGCCACATGACGACAGTCATAGATCGCACTCCTCTCTGGGCGCAACATCTCCGCCCAGAGAGGCCACGATGCCGCGACTGAGCGCCGTCAACCGCGGGTCTGCCAACCCCGACCGTCGGCAGTGGACCGAGAAGGGGGTTCGCCTCGGTATGCGCCGTCGTGGCCTCCACCCCGGCACATGCGGCGCCGCAGCCCCAACCCGACACGGCGCCCGGCACTCCACGAAGGCCGCCTTGCATAACGCCGTCCTTCGTGTCGTGCCTCCCACCGTTCCAAACAAGGCAGCCAGGCCGGCCGGAGAAGCCCACAACGCACGGCAGGTCTACGATGCGATCCTCGTTGTGCGGGGTGAAGGCGCCCGCCAGCGAGATATGGAAGACTATGCCGACCGGCGGGCCGGCACCCGCCGCTCCAGCCATTTGCCCTGCCAGGTCGGCAGGGCTCTCGTGGAGGAATCATGAAGGCAGCACGCATGAACGGGGACTCGTCCACTCTGAGCGATCCGGGCTCCGAACGCTGGCGCGACATCCCGGCCGTGGCCGTGGCGCTGGCACCCGTGCCCCTCGCCGCCCAACCCACCGAGTACATCCGGCAAGCCTGGGCCGGCCGGCCCTATGGCCAGACGGCCGAGGCGATGGTCGCCGCCGCAAGCGACGGCGACCGCCTCTACGTCCGCGTCGAATGGGAAGACGACAGCAGGCCGCACGGGGAGTTCCAGGACGCCGCCGGCGTCATCTTCCACAACGGCTCGGATGTCGCTCTGGCGACGATGGGGAAGGACGGCGCCCCGGTGCCCCTCTGGTACTGGGAGAACGGCCGTCCCGCACCGCTCCATCTGATGTCCACCGGACCGGGCGTCGTCGAGAAGGTCGCTGACGCCGTCCCGGCGGCCCGGGCGCTGTTGAACGAATCGCGTTGGAGCGTCGTCTTCAGCGGGCCGGCTGGCTCCAACAGCCACGCCCGGCTCGGCGTCGCCGTCTGGAACGGCTCGAACGAAGAACGCGCCGGCCTCGCCGCCGTCAGCCGGGAGTGGCTCCCGGTCGAGCTCGCCTGAGGAGAAGACGATGACCGACAGCGCCTCCAACCCCGCCGCCCGGGGCGGCCAGCTCGCGTGGGTCTACGACCTGAACAAGTGCATCGGCTGCCAGACCTGCTCCGTCGCCTGCAAAGTCCTCTGGACGAGGGACGAAGGCGAGAAGCACCAGTGGTGGTGCTCCGTCAACACAATGCCCGGCCTGGGCACACCGAAGGGCTGGGAGGGCATGGGCGGCGGTGCCGACCCGGAGACCGGCCTTCCCCGGCCGGGGCACCAGCCGACACGCGCCGAGTTCGGCGGCGGCTTCGACTACAACTACTATGAAGTCTTCTACGGCGGCACCGCCGGCAAGGCCCACCTCGAGCCCCAGGCGCCTCGCGAAAACCGCTGGGCCATGAACTGGGACGAGGACCAGGGCGCCGGCGAGTGGCCCAACTCCTACTACTTCTACATGCCCCGCATGTGTAACCACTGCTCCAACCCGGTCTGCCTTCAGGCCTGCCCCACCGGCGCCCTCTCCAAGCGCGAAGACGGCCTCGTCCTCCGCGACGAGGAAATCTGCATGGGCGACCGCTTCTGCATGGAAGCCTGCCCCTACAAGAAGATCTCCTTCAACTATGAGCGCCACGTCGGCCAGCAGTGCATCGGCTGCTTCCCGCGCATTGAAGTCGGCGTCGCACCCGCCTGCGTGCGCCAGTGCCCCGGCCGTGCCGTCTTCGTCGGCTACCTGAACGACGAAGACAGCGCCGTCCACAAACTCGTCAAGACCTGGCGGATAGCCCTCCCCCTCCATCCGGAAGCGGGCACAGTGCCCAACGTCTTCTACGTCCCCCCGCTCTCCCCCTACCGCCTCAATTCCGACATGAGCCTTGACCGCGAGACGCCGCGCATCCCGCGCGAGTATCTCGAGTCGCTCTTCGGGCCAGAAGTCCACACCGCCCTCGCCACGCTCAAGAGCGAGATGGACAAGGTTCGCGGCGGCGGCGAGTCCGAAATGCTCACGACGCTCATCGCCTACAAGTGGCAGGAGCTCCTCGGCCCCTTCACCGTCGATCCGGCGACGCTCGACCGGCAGAGCTTCATTTCCGTCGATTCCATCACCTAAGGAGGGCAGAGATGTTCGTCTACTCCCTCAGCGGTCTCCAGATCCAGGGCCAGCAGTCCCAGGCAGCCGTCGAGATGGAAGACAACGCCACGACCGCCCGCACCGGCGTCTACCAGCTGCTGGCCCGCCTCCTGGCTTTTCCCGACAGTGACGCGTACACCGCCGCCGCTGCAGGCGAGTGGCCCGTTCGGCTCGAGGAAGCGGCCAAGCTCCTCCCGTTCGCCATGGATTGGGGCGAAGCCAGCCTGCCCCCCGGGCTGAGCCAGGAAGCCTTCGAGGCCGAATACCTCCGCCTCTTCGACGGCGACGGCGGCGCGCCCGCTCCTATCTTCGGCGGCCTCAACGACGGCGATCGTCGCCAGCGCCTGGAAGAGGTCGTTCGCTTCTACGACTACTTCGGCCTGACGACGTCCGCCGAGGACCCGCGGCCCGCTGACCACCTCTCGACGGAACTTGAGTTCATGAAGTTCCTCACCTATAAGGAAGCGTCGACACCTTCGGCCCGCCTGCAGGCGTCGTTCCGCCGCGCGCAGCACGACTTCCTCGAACGCCAGCTCGCCTGGCTGCCGGGGTTCTCTGCGAAGCTGGTCGGCGCAACGCCCCTGTCTTTCTGGCACTGGGCGGCCACCACCACCACCGCTTTCGTGACGGCGGACGCGGCCTACGCCCGGGCGCAGTGCGCCTGAGAACACATCGGAGAAGACGCTGTGACTGACCCGCACGACGCCCGCCGCGCGGGGACCGCAGAGCGCTATCGCCAGCGTTGGAGCTGGGATCGCGTGACCTTCGGGACCCATTGCCTCAACTGCCTCGCCACCTGCCCCTACCGCGTCTACGCCGGCGACGGCCAGGTCCTCTTTGAAGAGCCCGCCGCCATCTTCGACCAGATCGAAGAAGGCGTCCCCGACATGAACCCTATGAGTTGTCAGAAAGGCAGCGCCTGGAGCCAGCAGCTCAGCACGCCGGACCGGCTCGAGTACCCCCTCCGGCGCGTGGGCGAGCGCGGCTCCGGCCAATGGCAGCGCATCTCCTGGGACGAGGCGCTGGAAGAGACGGCCAGCGCCATCGTCGAAGCGATCGACATGGAAGGCCCAGAGTCGGTCATCTTCGAAGAGACAGTTGAAGGTGGCCTGCTCACGCAGGCTGCCTACCTCCGTTTCGCGGGCCTCCTCGGCGCCGTCACCCTCGACGCCAACGGCCTCATCAACGACTTCCCCGCCGGCCATCAAATAACCTTTGGCAAGTTCTCCTGCGCCAGCAGCGTGGACGACACCTTCCACTCGGAAGTCATCCTCATCTGGCACTCGAACCCCTCCTATACGTGGATCCCCTACGCCCACTACATCACGGAAGCCCGCTACCACGGTTCCCGTGTTGTTTGCATCGCCCCGGATTACAGCCCGTCGGCCGTCATGGCCGACACCTATGTGCCCATCAAGCCGGCGACCGACGCCGCCTTCGCCCTCGCCCTCTGCCAGGTGATCGTCGAAGAGGGCCTGTTCGACGAAACGTTCGTCCGCTCGCAGACGGATCTTCCGCTTCTCGTGCGTCTCGATAACCACCGTTTCCTTCGCGCGACCGACCTCGGCGAAGGCCGCGAGGACCAGTTCTTCTGGTGGGACACCAAGACGAACGCCCTCCAGGAGGCGCCCCGCGGCACCCTCGAGCTGGAGGAGTCATGGCCCGCCCTCGAAGGCCGCTTCGAAGTCACAGGTGCGGGCGGCGAACGCATCCCCGTCACGACCACGTGGGAGCTCCTGAAAGAACGGCTCCAGGAGTACACCCCTGAAGCGGCGAGCGACGTCTGCGGGGTCAACCCCGAGACGATGCGCGAGCTCGCCCGTCTGATCGCCGCCCGCCGCACCAAGATCGTCGAGGGTTTCAACACCCCCAAGTACTACCACGGCGACCTGATGGAGCGGGCGATGATCCTGCTCCTCGCCCTGACCGCCAACTGGGGGCGCAAGGGCACCGGCATCCAGGGCCTGGCCCTGGCGGGTCTCGACGGCTACATGCTCTTCGGCATGAAGCAAAAGCGCGGCGTTGCCGAGACTGCCCGCATCATGGACGGCCTCGACGCCGCCCTCGAAACCCTTCGCAACCAGGATCCCGAAGCCTCGGACGAGATGATCGGCAATGAGCTGCTCCTTCGTGGCGTCGTCGCCGGCACAGCCAGCCCACCCGCTTTCTTCCACTACTACCACTGCGGCTACAAGGAAACATGGAACCGACGTGAGTGGTCCGACCCGGCGATGGAGCGCTCGTTCGAAGAGTACGCGGCCGACGCCATGCGTCGCGGCTGGTGGGGCGGCCTCGTCAAGCCTGGCCCAAGCACCGACCCGCAGGTTCTCTTCATCGTGGCCACGAACCCCGTGCGCCGGCAGCGCGGCGGCACCACCCTCCTCGACACCCTCTGGCCCAAGCTCGAGAAGGTCATCGTCGTCGACAACCGCATGAGCGCGACGGCTCTCCAGGCGGACATCGTCTTGCCCGCCGCGATGCAGTACGAGCGTCCGAACCTCCAGTACGCCATCACGCACACCTTCCACGTTGGCTTCTCCGACCGTGCCGTGCCGCCGCGCGGCGAGGCCCGCACCGAGTGGGAAATCTTCCGGGATCTCTCCCGCAAAGTGCAGGAGCGCGCTGTCGAAGAGGGCGTCACCGAATACCTCGACGGCCGCCGCCAAACACGCCGCCTCGACACCCTCGGCGACGCCTTCAGTCTCTCCGGCGCCTACGACGACGAAGAGGCCGTCCTCGACGAATGGCTGCGCGACAGCGTCGAGGCGGGGACCCTGCCCGAAGACGGCACGCTCGAATCGCTCCGCCAGAAGGGCACCGTCCGCTTCACTGGCCTGGGCATGTTCGCCCCCGGCCTCTCCCTCGCCACTGAGGTGAAGCCAGACGAGACCCTGACAGCCTTCGAATGGCACGTTTCGGACTACGTTCCCTACCCCACGCTCACCCATCGCGCGCAGTTCCTCATCGACCACCCCTGGTTCGCCGAGGCCGGCGAGGATCTCCCCTGTCACAAGGACACCCCCCGCATGGGCGGCGACTATCCCCTGCTCGTCACGAGCGGGCACTCCCGCTGGACCGTCCACGCCGTCTCCATGGGCAACCCCGTCCTCGGCGGAACGCACCGCGGTGAGCCGCTCGCCATCATCAACGACGCGGACGCCGCCGCCCGCGGCGTGGCCGACGGGGACGAAGTCGAAGTCCATAACGACCGCGGGTCGTATCGTGTGCGGGCGCGCGTCTCCCCACGCGTTCGCCCGGGCCAGCTCATTGTCTATAACGGCTGGGAACCGCATATGTTCCCTGGCTGGCGCGGTGCGAACCAGGTGGAGCCCGGCATGGTCAAGTGGCTGCATCTCGTCGGCCGCTACGGCCAACTGCGCTATCTGCCGTTCGGCTGGCAGCCTGTGCCCGCCGACCGTGCCGTCTTTGTGGAGGTCACCAAGGTATGAGCAGCACCGGCGGGGGTGCGTCCCCACAGCCCATCGCCCTCACGAACGAGGAACAGGCCGCCATCGCCCGCCTCTTCGAAGGAGGGCCCTCGCTCTTCGGGCTCCTTTCCACTCTGCGCACGCGGCGCATGGGCCACGGCTATCGCAGCGAAACCGGCGAGGACGAGACCTTCGACTGGTCGAGTCGCGCCACCGTGCGCCAGGCAGAGGGGCCCCTCGCCTACGCCTCCCAGGCCCGCCCGGTTCCCCTCTCCGAAGTCGAAGAGGCGGCGATCGCCTGGGCGGCCCTTGGCCCCAATGGCATCATCGCCGCCGACGTCCCCGTCCAGGGCGACCTCTCCAGCCTGCTCTACTGGGCCGGGCGCACCGTCCCCGGGTCCAGCAACGACATGGCTGTCGACCTCTTCATCATCAATGACCAGGGCACATTCCTCTATCGCCCCGGTCCGGCCCGTCTGGCGCCCGTCGAGATCCGCGGCCCCGAGGACTACTGGAAGATCCTCCACTGGTACCGGAACTGCCGCACGAAGATCAGCGACCGCCGGCCGGACGTCGGTTGGTTCACCGCACCCCCGGGCACCCACAACGTCAACACCATGGGCGCCCTCCAGTACAACATGAACCGGCCGGGGAGCACCTGGTTCCTTCCTGTGGGCGACGTCGGCCTGGAATGGGTCACCCTCCTCCTCTCCTCCTACCAGTTCTCCGGCTTCTACCTGCAGGACCCGAACACGGACAAGCCCGCCGGGTGCGACCAGTGGATTCGGCCCGGCTTCCTCGAAGTCGGGTTTCCCCTGCCGACCTTCGACGAGCTGGCGCTCATGCTGCACGCCAGCGAAGCCGCCTGCGCCGTCCAGAATATCCGCCTCGCCTGCGAGGCCCTCGGTCTCGGCGCGTGGGCGATGGGCGGGTACTCCGACGACCTCCTGCTCGGCGCCTACCCCGAGGTCGCCCGCGGCCTCGGCTTCTCCTTCTTGGAGCGTGACCCCGCCCGCAACCCGAGCAAGACGGCCACCTGTCAGGGTCTCCCCGGCGTGCTCGACGCCGCGATGACCCCGTCGCCGGCATTCCCCACCGCCGAGGCACTCGTCCGCCACGTCGCCGGCCTGCGCTATGCCCGTGGCGCACAGCTCGCCCGTGAGGACAACTGGGCCTCGGCCAGCGGCGGCCCCTTCCGCGGGGACGTGCTCGAACGCATCCTCGAACACCCGCGCGCTCACATTCCCGACTGGGTGATCGAAGCCGCGATCGACACCGTGCAGTACGTCGTCGAGCACTTTGGCTGCGCGCCCGCCTACGTCAACCCCGTGCGCGCCAAGTTCTCCGCGCAGGTCCACCACGTCGACCTCGCCTACTACCGCCGCTTCCACGCGGCCGGCGACGCCGAGCCATTCCTCATCACACCCCGCATTCGGGACCACTTCGCCACCTGGCACCCCGGTGTGCCAGACCCATCCCTCTGAGGTCTTCTCGTGCCCGACGAACTGATCAAATGGCTGCACATCCTCTATGGGTACTTTCATGACCTCGGAATAGCCGTCTACATCGGCGGCGCCGTCGCCATGGAGTTCGTCCTCGGTCCCGCCCAGAATTCGATCCCGCCGGCGCAGGCCCAGGTGATGGGGCAGAAGACAGCCGATCGCTTCCTCTGGCTCGTCTGGGGCTCGCTCGGCTTCATCATCGTGACCGGCCTGCTCCGCCTCCAGCGCATGGGCATGATCGTCGATGAATGGCCCTTTTTCCAGCCGCCCGTCTCCTGGGATGAGAGCTATGGGCGCACGCTCTTCGTTATGTTCCTGATCTGGTGTGCGCTCGTCGTCAACGGCGTCCTGATCACGTTCGTCCTACGTCCCCGCCTCTCGGGCAAAATGAGCGCCGGCATCTCCGCCGCCCAGGTCAACGCCCGCCAGGGGAGCCGCCTGCAGGCCGCCCGCTGGATCATGCACCTCACGCGCGCCGACCTCGTCCTCGCCCTTATCGCCGCGCTTCTCGGCGCGTCGCTCAAGTGGGGCGGCATCCTCTAGCAAAGAGACCCCGTTCGCCTCGCCCGGGGGAGGGCTATGGACACCACGCTTGGCGCGCTCCACGCCATCGGCTGGGCGGTGTACGTCGGCGGCGCCATCACCATGGAATGGGTCCTCCGCTACGCACAGCGGACGATGCCCCCCTCGCAGGTTGCGGTCGTCTGCAAACGCTCGGGCGGCCGCTATCGCTGGTTCGGGCTCGTCTCCCTCCTTGTCGTCGGCGTCACCGGCCTGATCATGGTTCTG
>JADLBJ010000173.1 GCA_020847765.1 Dehalococcoidia bacterium | reverse complement strand
CGCGCAGCAGCGCGTCGCCGGCGCCGTGGCCCATGGTGTCGTTGACGAGCTTGAAGTCGTCGAGGTCCAGGAACAGGACGACGGGCACCGAGCCCGGGGGCTCCGGCTTCGCGAGGCGTGCGGCAACGCGCTCCTGGAACAGCGTGCGGTTTGCCAGCCCCGTGAGCGAGTCATGGAAGGCCTGGTGGTGGAGCTCTTCCTTGAGCTCCGAGAGCTGCGCCAGCGACTGCTCGAGCTGCCCGTTCTCGAGGGCGACGGCGGTGTGGCTCGCGAGCGTCTCGAAGAGCTTGAGCTCGTCGGCGTCGAAGGTGCTGATGTCGCTGAGCCGGTTGGCCACCACGATCGTCCCGACCACCCGCGACTCGCCCACGAGCGGCGCGATCATCGCGTTGCGGAAGCGGGCCAGGGCCGGCCCCGCCGGCGCGGCGGGCGGCGCGTCGTGTGGCGTGGCGCGGCGCGGCGACGCCAGGCCCGGCGCAAGGAACGCCTTCCGATCCGAGATGGCGCGCTCCAGGAGCGGGTCGTCGAGGCTGGGGCCGATCGGCTGCATGGCCTTGACGACGCCGGCGGCGCCGACGCTGGTCCGCAGGACCTGCTCGCTCGCCCTGGCGGGCAGCAGCGTGATCTCCGCGACCTCGGCCCGGAACATCGCCCGCACGTGCTCGAGCAGCGAGGCGAGGGCACTGTCGACCTGGGGGCTGCGTTGCAGGATGCGCGTCGATTCGTAGAGCATCTCCAGGCCACGGTGCTGCTGGCGCTGCGAGATGTAGGCGCGGTACGCGAAGAACGCGGTGAGCACGGGAATGGCGAAGAGCAGGACGGTGTCCAGGCGATCGGCGGCGACTGTGATCGCGAGCAGCGCCAGGCTCGCATTGGTCGTCGCAACGATGATCCCGGTCTGGAGCATCTCCGGCACGCGCCGGAAGTGCGACACCCCCTCGGCGAGGGTGATGGCCGCCGCGACGGCCAGGATGCCGACGAAGTTCTCGCCGAGCGTCGCCGCGATGGCGGCCACCCACTCCGGCAGACCCAGGGAATCGGGCAGGCCGACGCCCGGGAACGCGGCGAGCAGCCCGCGCAGGATCGCCAGCGCGGCGATCGAACTCAACATGAACTGGGCGAGGTTGAACGCGAGCTTCACGGAACCCTGGCGACGGCTGACGACGAGGGCCAGCGAAGCTCCCACGAATCGCGCCGTCAGCAACTCCAGCGGGGACAGGAAGAACAGGCCGAAGATCAGCGGGATCTCGCTCATCGAGAAGGAATGCGCGCTTCGGCCGATGTGCAGGTGGATGACCGCCGCTTCGGCGAGGTAGAACGCGAGCGCGCTGATGGCCCAGAGCAGGAGTGGGGCGTACTCGGGCGCGCCGGCCAGCGGTCGCAGGGGCCCGGCCGACCCGAACCCGAGCGCCATGAAGGCCAGGGCAGCCACGACGGCCATCACGGCCGTCAGGACCCAGACCCGCTGTGCGCCGGTCAGCCTCGGGGTGGCCGCTGCGGCGGGGGGGCGGACCTTCGAACTGAGTCGTCGCAGGTTCAACGTCGTCGCTCGCCTGGCTGGGCTCGGGCCGTTCTCCTCCGCGCCGTGGTGCGCACCGGCAACCGATCGGTTCCTACGGTACGGCCGGCGGTCCCCGAAGGTTCGATGCCGCGGGCATCCGAAGGTACCACCCGTGTCACCACAGAAGTACTTGCTAGACTGCCCGCCGTGCCCGAGACCGATGCCCTTCCCCCGGCTGTCCAGCGGGTCGTGGACGCCGCCGCACGCAAGGGCGTGACCATCGACGTCCACGTGCTGGCGACGACGACCCACACGGCCGAGGACGCCGCCCGATCGCTGGGCGCAGAACTGGGCCAGATCGTGAAGTCCCTCGTGTTCGTGGCGCCGGCCGACGCGGGCGGCCTGGACCCGATCGTGTGCCTCGTCTCCGGTCCGAACCGGGTCGACGTGGCCCGCCTCGCCGCCGTCACGGGCGAGGCCGAGGTGCGCCGGGCAACCGCCCGCGAGGCGAGCGAACTGACGGGGTTCACGATCGGCGGCATCCCGCCGATCGGTCACACGCGGCCGGTCCGGGTCGTGATGGACCCTGACCTCGGGCGCTTCCCGGAGGTCTGGGCGGCCGCCGGCGCCGACCGCGCGGTGTTCCCGGTGCCGCCGGCGGCGCTGCGCACGCTGGCCAACGCAATCGTGGCGCCGATCACCGAGGCGCCCGCTCCGGCCACCGCTGCCTCGCCCACGTCCAGCTAGCCCGGGCCGGGGCGCGGTGGCAGGCGAACCGGGACAGGCCGTCCTCCAGTCCCCGGGTGCCATCCGCGTCCGGATGCGCTGGGGCGGCAGCGGCCAGGCGGCCGCGGTCTTCGCCCTCTCGGAAGTGGGCGGCCAGTTGAGCGATCACGGGGCGCTGGTCTCCACCGACCCCGACGCCCTCTGCCGGGCCGAACTGCGGGTGGACACGCCCGCGGGCGCATGGACGGCACGGTTGGCCTCGCCGATCTTCGACCAGCCGGCCGGGGTGCTGTGGGACACCGAAGGCCTGCTGGTGGTGGCCTACGGATTCATGACCTACGCGTTCGAGGCGCGGACGGGAGGGGTGCGCTGGTCGCATCGGTCGGCGACACCACTGCTGGGGGCCTTCGCGTCCTCGCGCCTCGACCATGTCGTCGTGCAGTCGGAACTGGAGACGTTCGCGATCGAGGCCGACGGCGAGGTGGCCTGGCGGGTGGCCCACTCCGACGTGGTGGTCGGCGCGGAGCTGGTCGGAGGACGGCTCGTCCTGACGGGCTTCTCGGGTCAGCAGGCCGCGCTCGACCCGGCCACCGGGCGGACCACGGGCTGAGGGTCAGGGGTGCTTCGTCGTCGGCGGCTCGGTGGAGGCGTGTTGACGGCCTGTTGAGAACCCCTCCTGACTCGCCGCAAGTTCGTTGGCAAGTCCGTT
>JADLBJ010000172.1 GCA_020847765.1 Dehalococcoidia bacterium | reverse complement strand
GGCGCCGGCGCGCACATCATCACCGCCGCCATCGAACACCACGCTGGCCTGCACACCGCCCAGTTCCTCGAAGAGCTCGGGTTCACGGCCACCTACGTGGGCTGCGATGCGGGCGGCGCCGTGCGTGTCAGCGAAGTCGAGGCCGCGCTGCGGCCGGACACGGTGCTCGTCAGTGTCATGCTGGCGAACAACGAAGTCGGGACGCTCCAGCCGGTGGCCGAGATTGGCGCGCTCCTGCACGAGTACGGCCGCCAGCGCGCCCATCGCGTCCTGCTCCACACCGACGCGGTCCAGGCGCCCGGCTGGGTCCCCATCGACGTCGACCGGCTGCAGGTGGACGCCCTGAGTCTCTCCGCGCACAAGTTCGGCGGGCCGAAAGGCACGGGCGTGCTCTTCCTGCGCCGCGCGACGCCCTTCCATCAGCTCCTCCACGGTGGCGGACAAGAGATGCAGAAGCGTGCTGGCACCGAGAACGTCGCCGGGATCGTGGGCACGGCCGCCGCCCTCCGCCAGGCCGAGAGCGCCGAAGGACGGTATGGCCACGTGCGGGCGCTTCGCGACCGCCTGCGCGACCGTCTTCTCGGAGCCACGCCCGGCGCCACCGTGAACGGCTGCCAGGAGCACTGCCTCCCCAACAACCTGAATATCTCCTTCGACGGCATCGAAAGTGACCAGCTCCTTGCCCGCCTGGACGAGCACGGCATTGCCGCCAGTTCCGGGAGCGCTTGTTCGAGCTCGACCTGGGAGCCGTCCCACGTCCTCATGGCGATGGGGGTGCCCATCCGGCGCGCCGTGGGGAGCGTCCGCTTCAGCCTGGGCCCCGGAAACACAGAGGCCGACGTCGAGACGGTCGCAGAGGTCGTGCCGCTGGAAGTGGCGCGCCTGCGCCAGGCGACGGCGGCGCTCGCCGGGAGGTAGCGATGCAGCCGGTAATCACGGTCGAGCCCGCCACCCCCGGCCGCTGGCCCGACCTCGTCCGCATCTTCGGCGAGCGCGGCGCCACTGATGGCTGCTGGTGCATGTGGTTCCGGCAGACGAGCGAGGAGTACCGCAACGGCCGGGGCGCAGCCAACCGCATCGCCATGCAGGGGCTGGTCGAGGGCGGCCGCAGCCCGGGGCTCATCGCCTACGTCGATGGTTCGCCCGCGGCCTGGTGCGCAGTGGCCCCGCGGGAGGAGTACCCGCGGCTTCGGCGTTCGCCCATCACCCGGCCGGTGGACGGAGAGGCGGCGTGGGCGGTCGTCTGTTTCTTCACGCACCCGGATTATCGAAACCGCGGCCTTGGCGACGCGCTGCTGCGGGCGGCGGTGGAGTTCGCTGCCGAGCACGGCGCGCGCCTGGTCGAGGGATACCCGGTCGCACCCGAGGCGGGGAAGCGTCTGCCGCCTGGGTCCGCCTTCCACGGCTTCGAATCGACATTCCGCCGCGCCGGCTTCGACGAAGTGGCCCGGCGAAAGCCAACGCGACCCGTCATGCGCTACCGCGTGCCGCCGGGCGAGGCGGACGGCTGACTGCGGCGTGCCTCTGCCAATGCCCCGGACCTTACCGGGAGGGTTCGGCAGCACGGTGGCTAATCGCCACTAGCACGCCTGTTCGTTACGCTATCCGGCAATGGCGAAGCGAGTCTTCGACGTGGCGCTAACCCTGCTCATCGCACCGTTCGCAGCCATCGCCGTCGCGCTCTTCGCCGTCATCCTCGCCCTGGAACTGCGGGGCTCGCCTTTCTTCGTGCAGACGAGGATTGGGGCCGGGGGGAAGCCGTTCCGCATGTACAAGCTGCGCACCATGCGCCATCCCGCTCCTGGTGAGACGAAGATCTACGCCATCGATGACTGGACGTCGTTCGTGTTCTCGCCGCCCGGCGAACGCGACCCCCGGCTCACGCGCTGGGGCGAGAGTGCCCGCAAGGGCTCGATCGACGAACTTCCGAATCTCGTGAACGTCTTCAAGGGTGAGATGAGCCTGGTCGGCCCGCGGCCCGAGATCCCGGAAATCGTCGGGCAGTACCCGGCCGGGTACCACCGGCGGCACGCCGTGCTGCCGGGCATTGCCGGCCTCGCCCAGGTCTCCGGCCGCAGCGACCTCCCTTATGACGAAATCGTGCGCTACGACCTTGAGTATGTGGACGGCCACTCGCTTGCCGGCGACGTGGGCATCCTCCTGAAGACCGCCGCCGCGGTCGTGCGCGGGAGCGGCGCGCGATGAACGAATCCCACCGCCGCCGGCCCCTCTCCCGCCTCATCGCCGGTGACCCGCTGCACGTCGCGGCGTCCATGGTCCTTGACGTGCTGGTAGTCGTCCTCGCCTACGTCGCGGCACTCCTCCTGCGGTTCGACGGCGAGGTCCCTCGCGTCAACGCGGACTTCACCGTGAAGGTCGTGCCATTCATCGCCCTCGCCTACGTGACGGCGAACACCCTTTTCGGCGTCTACCGGACGGTCTGGGCGTACGGCAGCCTCGTGGACATCGTGGCGCTCTTCCGGCCGGTCGCGATCGTGACAGCTCTCCTCTTTGGCACAAACATCTTCGTCGAGGACCGGGACCTTCCGCTGAGTGTCATCCTCATGGCCGGCGCGCTCGTCTTCCCGGGGATGTGCGTGACGAAGATGCGCACGCGCCTCCTCCTGCGGATGCCCTGGTCGGCGAGCGCCTCGCGGCGGCTGCTCATCGTCGGCGCAGGGAACACCGGCCAGCTGCTTGCGCGTGAGC
>JADLBJ010000171.1 GCA_020847765.1 Dehalococcoidia bacterium | reverse complement strand
CCAACGAAAAGTTCCGGCGGCGCTTCGGCCGAGTCGAGACCCTGGCAGCGGCTGAGCGCCTGCAGTTGACCGATCTGGACCTGGCGGGGCTCGACGCCCTCTGGGAGCGAGCCAAGGCGGAAGAGCAGACCCGGTTGTAAGGCATACCCCCCACCTGTACGCTGACCGCACTGATCATTTCCGTTGGGGGACTGGACGGTGACGCAGATGCAGGGGTCGGTGATCACGCGCGAGCGGTTCGCGCAGGGAAAGAGCTTCGCGGAGTACCTCGACAGTGGCATCCGCAACCGCGAGCTGTTCGAGCGGAACTACCGCGACCTCGAGCTGACCGGGGAGCAGACGGCGGCCCTCCGTGCGCTGGCGGCGAGGGCGAACGGCCCGCACCACGTGGCGGTCATCGGCGAGGACTGGTGCCCGGACGTCTACCGGGGCGCGCCCGTGGCCGCGCGAATGGCGGAGGCCATGGGGGTCGAGCTGCGCTTCTTTGAACGTGACCAGAACAAGGACATGATCGCCGAGTACCTGAAAGACGGCGAGTTCGAGTCCATCCCCGTGTTCGTCTTCTACGACAGGGAGCACGGCGAGTTGGGGCACTTCATCGAGCGGCCGGCGCTGGCGAACGAGCAGCTTCACCTCACGCGGGAGGCGCTTGGCGACACCTCGGCGGAGGGGATAGCACGCCGGCTAGGGCACGAGCCGTCTGAGGAGGAGCTGCGGGAGGCGCGGGCGGAGGCGCGCGACCGGTACCTGGAGTGGCAGAAGGGTGAGACCTGGGCGGGCTGGCGCACGGCGACCGTGGACGAGGTGATCACCCTCCTCGAGGCCGCCACCGCCTGAGTTGCGGGGATCACGGCTGGACGGCTAGATTCCCGGCGTGCGGCAGAGGGTGCGGCGGCGAGGAAGACCGGCCTGGGTGCAGTTGCTCGTCGCCCTCGGCGGGATCGTGCTGCTCGCCGGCGTCTATCTGCTACTCATGCGGCTGACGATCGACGTCTCGCGGCTGGAGAGGAAATCGGACGCGAGCATGCGGGATCTGGTCTACCTGGGGTTGCATACAGGGTTGCTCGCGGTGGCCGCTGTGTTGGGGTTCGCCGCGGGGAAGTGGCTCAACGGCATGGGCGTCGGCTACGGCCTGCTCTTCTTGGTGGTGCTGCTGGTGTGGATGCTCGCCGCTCAGCTCGGAGCGTATGGGCTCGCCTGCCACGGCCATAACGACCTCATCCGCCATTGGACCTGCTGACTGAGCCCGCGGGCCGAGCACAAAGGTAGAGCGAGGGACTTTGCGCATTCCGGCGACGATGCTCGGAGAAGGGCCCCGCCATCGCCAACTGACCGGGGGCGAGATCGCCGTCTTCGCCGAGCGGCGGCGGCAGCTGAAGACGTGGACCACGATGGCGGTGCACCGCTGTGCGTGCCGTTCGGCCTGCGGGAGGAGAGTCTGCCGCGTGCTGGCGAGAGTCGTCGCCGAGCCTCGGGCGGGAACGCGGCCCGAACCGGGACGAGTGCGACTTCTGCCAGAAGGAGATCGCCCTCGAGGGCTGGGTGGCGAGAGCGGCAATTTCGCAGCTGCGTCCCTGCGGCAAGGAACTGGCGGTGGCGACGCACCGAGTTTCGCCTGGCCGCAGGAGGAACGGGCGAGTTTTCCCGCCTGAACCTCCAGCCGGGAGCCCTGGGGGCGGCTGCGCACCCCATCGGCGTTGCTATGGGAGTTTCCCCTAAAAAGTAAGGAGATTCGTGTGCTCATTGGACGTCCACCTGACCGAGAGGCGCTCGCGGGCCGATGTCTAAGCATGGAGATGGGAGGGATACCATGCTGAACGAGGTCGATCCAACGACATCCGGCATCCGTCGCCGGCCCCCGTGCGCGCTGTGCCGGGGGCGCAAAGGCGAGGGCGAGGTAGCCGTCTTCGCGGAGCGTCGCCGACAGCTCGAGACGTGGACGACGGTGGGGGAGATCCATCGCTGCCACTGCTGCTCGGCGTGCGGCGCCATGATCTACAGGGCCTGGATGGAGGTGGTGGGAGGGGCGGCAGCGCGGGGGTGTCTCAATTTGGACGAATGCGATTTCTGTCGCGACGAGCTGCTTCTGGAGAGCTGGGTGGTCGAGGCACGGGGCCCGGCCCTCGGCGGCGGACAACAGTTCCGCGTCTGCGTCCCATGCGGCCAGGATCTCGTCAGGGCGGTGGAGACGGAGTTCGCGAACACGACGGACCAGCGTCGGTCGGCAGGCCCAACCGTCTGCTAGCGGGGCACGCGCTTGGGCGGCTGCGATGGCTTCGGTACGAATGACACGAGCTATGTGACGCAGGGGCAGACGGCAGATCTCTACGCTCGGGAGGAGACCTGACAAAGGAGCCTGTCCGTGCTTGCGGCCCTGCTCATCCTGCTGCTTCTGATCCTGCTCTTTGGCGGGCTGGGGATCTTCGTCGCCAAGCTGTTCTTCATCGGCCTGCTGGTCGTGTTGCTCCTCGGGCTGGCAACAGGCGGAGCATTCTGGGGACACAGGCGTTGACGTCGCACCAGAGCACCGTCAGTCGCCAGGCGGGCGGGGCTCAGGCTCCCCGTGTCCCGCCGGTGAGCGAGCTGTTTCGCCATTTCGCGCGGGTCACCTCGGACGCGCTGGGGTCGCCCTGGGCGTTCTCGTCCGCCCTGATGGTGGTAGTCGTCTGGGCCGTGATGGGTCCCGTCTTCGGCTTCTCGCAGAATTGGCAGCTGGTCATCAACACGGGAACGACGATCGTCACATTCCTGATGGTGTTCCTCCTGCAGAACACGCAGAACCGGGACAGCATCGCCATCCACCTCAAGCTCGACGAGCTGCTGCGCGGGACCAAGGGCCCGCGGACCACGCTCGTGCACCTGGAAGACCTCTCCGACGACGAGCTGCGGAGCCTCCAGAAGGAGTTCCAGGCGATTTCCGAGCGGCATGCGGACGGGCGACACAGGCAGGAGCGCATGGAGGAGGAGCGGGAAGCAAGGGAGCGGGAGGCCGCCACGGCAAAGGCCATTCGCGAAAGCTGACACGCGGGCCGTTGTAGACTGGGTGCAGCGTGAGCTGCGAAGAGGAAACGGCCGAAACCCTCCGGCGCGCGGGCCACAAGCTGACGCCGCAGCGGCTGCTCATCGTGCGCGCGCTGCGCCACGCCGGCGGCCATGTGAGCGCCGGCCAGATCGCGGAGCAGGTGCGCGAGGCCTATCCGTTCGTCGACGTGAGCACTGTGTACCGCACGCTCGACGTGCTGAAGCGCATGCGACTGGTGACGGTGACGGACATGGGCTGCGGCGACGTGGTCTTCGAATGGGCGCCCGAGCGGCCCCACCACCACCTCATCTGTTCGAGCTGCGGCATGGTAGCCGAACTGGACCACTCCTATCTGGACGCCGTCGCCGCGCGCGTGGAAAGCGAATTTGGCTTCGTCGCCGATCTGGACCATTTCGCGATCTTCGGGCTCTGCCGTGAGTGCCGCATCGAGCCCCCGGGATGACGACACGGCGCGCCCTCGTCGATCGGCTGGCGAGTGTCGTCGGACCTTCGAACGTCGTCCACCGTCGCGAAGACCTGCTCGTCTACGAGTTCGACGGCACTATCGAGCAGTCGCTCCCGGACGCGGTGGTGTTCCCAGGGTCGACCGAGGAGGTAGCGGCGGTGGTCCGCGCCTGCAACAGCCTCGGTGTGGCGGTGACACCGCGCGGAGCGGGCACCGGTTTGAGCGGCGGCGCGGTACCTGCCCAGCGCGGCGTTGTCGTTGCCACCGGGCGCATGCGGCGCATCCTCGAGATCGACCCGCTCGAGCGCCTCGCGGTGGCCGAGCCCGGGGTGCCGAACATCCAGCTCTCCGAAGCGGCGGCGGAGCACGGCCTCTTCTACGCGCCCGATCCGAGCAGCCAGAAGGCGTGCACCATCGGCGGCAACGTGGCAGAGAACGCCGGTGGCCCACACTGCCTGGCCCTCGGCGTGACGACCAACCACGTGCTCGGGCTCGAGATTGTGACGGCAGACGGCGAGGTGGTGACTCTCGGCGGGCGTACGTGCGAGACGTCGGGCTACGACCTGCGCGGCG
This sequence comes from Dehalococcoidia bacterium, assembly GCA_020847765.1. Classification (GTDB taxonomy): domain Bacteria; phylum Chloroflexota; class Dehalococcoidia; order Tepidiformales; family Tepidiformaceae; genus JADLBJ01. Next base: position 8,662 of record JADLBJ010000171.1, on the reverse strand, counting down.
TGTTCATCGGATCGGAAGGAACGCTCGGAATAGCCACCAGGATCGTCGTGCGCCTGCTGCCTGTCCCCGCGGCCGTTGTCACGTTGCTCGGCGTCTTCGACAGCGTCGAACGGGCGAGCGCCACCGTGTCCGCGATCATCGCCGGCGGGATGGTACCGGCCGCGCTGGAGATGATCGACCGGCTCTGCCTCCAGGCGGCCGAGGCCGGGCTCCAGTGCGGCTACCCGGCGGACGCCGGCGCCGTGCTGCTGGTCGAGCTCGACGGGGTCGATGAGGTGGTCGGGCCGCAGGCGGCGCTCGCCACGGCGGCCTGCCTGGCGCACGGCGCGCGGGAGGTGCGCACCGCCCGAGACCCGGCCGAGCGCGAGCTGCTGTGGAAGGGACGCAAGGGTGCCATCGGCTCGCTTGGACGGCTGGCGCCGAACTACTACATCCTCGACGGCGTGGTACCACGCTCCCGACTCGTCGAGGTCATGGCGCGGGTGAGCGAGGTGGCCAAGGAATATGGCCTGCTGGTGGCGAACGTCTTCCATGCGGGCGACGGTAACCTTCACCCCCTGCTGCTCTTCGACGACCGCGAGCCGGGGGCGCGCGCGCGCGTCCTGGAGGCCGGGGCACACATCATGCGCGCCTGCGTGGAGGCGGGCGGGGCGCTGAGCGGCGAGCACGGGATCGGCTTTGAAAAGCGCGCCTTCATGCCGTGGCTCTACGGTGAGGCGGACCTGGAGAACATGGAGCGGCTGCGCGGCGTCTTCGGCAACGGCGGACGCTTCAACCCATGCAAGCTGCTGCCGACCGGGACGGGTTGCGGCGAGATGGGCCACAACCAGGCAGCAATGCGCGCGGCGGGACCCGAGGCGTATGTCTGAGGCGGCCAGCAGGGTGCAGGATGTCGTCGCGGGCCGGCGCGCCGGAGCGGTCCACGTCCCCGGCAGCCTGGCGGAGCTAGTCACGCTCGTTCGGGCCCGCGACGGCCGCACGCTTGTGCCCTTCGGCGGCGCGACGCAGCTGGAGCGCGGCAACGCGCCCGCCGGGCCATTCGACCTGGTCGATTTGTCGCGCGCGCTGACCGGCGAGGCAGTGCGCCACCAGCGCGACGACCTCACTGTCGAGGCGCCGGCAGGAGTAACCCTCGCGACACTGCAGGAAGTGCTCGCGGCCGGCGGGCAGCAGCTCGTGATGGACGCGCCGCTACCCGGATGGGCGACCCTCGGGGGGACGCTCGCCGTGGGATGCGGCGGGCCGCTGCAGACGCGGCACGGCTTGCCGCGCGATTCGGTACTGGGGATGACGGTGCTGCGCGCGGACGGGGAGCTCGTGCGGGCCGGAGGGCGAGTCGTCAAGAACGTCACCGGTTACGATCTGATGCGGCTCTGGTGCGGCTCGCTCGGGACCGTCGGCATCGTCACTGCGGTGACGCTGAAAGTCGTGCCGGCCGAGCCCACGCTCGAGCTGGTCCTGCGACCGCAGGACGTCGAAGAGTCCTTCATGCTGGCGCGTGCGCTGAGCGCTGCCGACCTCCGCCCCGACGTCTGCGAGCTGCTGATCGAGAAGGATGAGCTGACATTGCTGCTTCGGGTTGCTGAGCCGGCAGCGGAGGCGGCGCGGCGTACGGCGCGAGCGCTCGGCCGGGAACCTGGGCCCGCACCCGACGGCGGCGGAGTCTACGAGCGCCTCCGCGATTTCGGGGCCGGCCCGGAGGTCGCCCTGGCGGTGCGGGTGACGGGCCGGACGTCGGCGGTGCTTGCCGCGACTGCAATGCTGAAAGAGCTTGGACCGGCGGCGATGGCAGCCCGCCCGCTCGCCGGCCTGGTGCGAGCTATCTGGGAGAGGGCTGCGTTGCCGCCGCTCCGGGTGGCGGATCCCGCGGTCGAACGGCTACGTCAGGAGGTGAGCAGGGACGGCGGGTCCGTCGTCGTCGAGCGGATGCCGGCGAGCTTTCGGTCTCAGATGGACAGCTGGGGCAGGGCGCCGGACTCCTTCTTCCTGATGCGCCGCGTGAAGGAGGCATACGACCCGGACGGGCGTCTCAACCGGGGGAGGTACGTCGGTGGGCTCTGAGGGACGGCACTGGCCTCTGCCCGAAGACGCGCCGGCATTCGCGGATCTGTCGCGCTGCGTGCATTGCGGCCTCTGCGTCACCGCCTGCCCGACTTACGTCGTGACGGGGCGCGAAGCGGAATCGCCACGCGGACGCCTCTACCTCGCGCGAGCTGTCAGCGAGGGACGAATCGGGCTCACGGAGGCGGTGGAGGCCCATTGGGACCTGTGCCTGCAGTGCCGCGCCTGCGAGGCGGTGTGCCCGAGCGGTGTGCCCTACGGCCGGATCATGGAACACGTCCGCGCCCAGGTGGCAGCAGCCCCGGCAAAGGGGCGTTTCGCGCGGCGACTGCGGCGTCTCGTTCTGCGGAACCTGGTCGCGCGTCCAGGCGTCCTCGCCGCGGCGGTCGCGCCGGTGCGCTGGTTCGCCGGGTCCCGCACGCGACGGCTGGCGGTGAAGGCCGGGCTGTTGCGGCTGCCGAGCATGGTGGGGCGGCTCGAAAAGCAGCTGCCTCATGCCCCTGGCCGGCCGTTGCGCGCTGGCGATGCCCTGCCCGAGGTTGAGGCGGCGAGCAGCCGGGCCGTGCTCTTCACCGGCTGCGTGATGGGGGAGCTTTTCGGGAACGTGCACCGGGCGACGGCACGGGTGCTCGCGCGCGCCGGGATCCAGGCGCTGGCGGCCCCCGGTCAGGTGTGCTGCGGCGCGCTCTCCGCCCACGACGGCGATCTCGCCTTCGCCCGAGGCCTCGCTCGCCGCAACATCGAGGCCCTGGAACTTGTGGGTGAGGACCCGATCATCGTGGACGCGGCCGGCTGCGGCGCGGCGCTGAAGGAGTACGAGCAGCTGCTCGCGGGCGACCGGGAGTATGCCGTCCGGGCGCGGGCTTTCGCCGCCCGCGTGCGCGACGCGAGCGAGTTCGTCGCGGAACTGCCGATGAAGGTGCCCGCCCGCCTGGGCGCGCGGGTCACCTACCAGGATCCATGCCACCTGGCACACGCCCAGCGCATCCGGGAGGCGCCGCGCAGGCTGCTCGCGGGCATCGACGGATGCACGCTGGTCGAGACGGTGGCGAGCGACCTGTGCTGCGGCGCGGCGGGGACGTACGGCCTCCTACAACCCGCCATGTCGGCGGCGCTCCGGGCGCGCAAGGCAGCGGCATTCCACCGTGTCAGGCCGGACGCGGTGGCTACGGCGAACCCCGGCTGTCAGATGCAATACGAGGCAGCCGTCCGCGAGGCGGGGCTTTCCGCCCGGGTGGTGCACGTCATGGAGCTGCTGGACGAGGCGCAGGCACGCGCGGGAGGATAGTCTCGAGCGGCGGCCAGCGGCGGGGATGAGTCAGCCGGGCAACCGAGGCGCGGTCATGGGGCTGCGGACGACGTGACGAAGCGTGTCACGTCGAGGTGGGCCGACTCGAACGGCGTCGGCGGCGGGCCGCTCAACCGCGGCCAGCGGAACACCTCGGCTCGCTGGACGAGCCAGTCCAGCTGCCCGCCGGCGCCGGCGTCGAGGAGCAGGCGGGCAGCGTCCCGGGCGAGGTCCTGGCGACGGGCGAGAACGGGCTCGGCGACCATTCGTGCGAGGAGCGCGTCGAGGCCGACCGGCGGGGGGCCGAGGGTGTCAGCGCCCGGGCTGCCAGTGGCGTACGTCTCGGCGAGGACGCGGGACGGGTCGGGCTCAGTGAAGGGCGGGCCCCAGCCCCACCAGAACGCGGCCTGGCCGGAGCCGTAGCGCCGATCGACGGCCTTCGCCGAGATCGCCGTGTAGGTCTCGATGGCGGCACGGAACTGTCCCGCCCCGAGCACCTCGTTCAAGATGCCGGTGACGACGGTGCTCGCGCTGTAAAGCGGGTCGAAGATGGAGGGGAAGTCGATGGTGACGGGCCCGAGCGCCGGACCGCCCGCGGCCGCCCAGCGGGCGCGGGCGTCGCGCGCGTCGTGTTCGGGGTCGCCATATCCCTGGTAGGACGCAAGCGCGCTCTCGCTCAGGGCGAAGCCGGGGTAGGCGGGCGCGACGGGGGCCGAGGCCGCGGCCCGCCCACCGAAGAGGCGAACTGCGAGGGTCGCTCGGTGAAGGGCACCGCTCAGCGCCCGGCGCAGCTCCGGGTTGTCCCAGGGCGGCGCGCCGGTGAAAAGCGTCGAGACGATCGGCGTGGCCTCGTAGCGGAACGCCTCGTGAGGAGAGCCGGGGAGGGCGCGAACTGCCGCCGCGTCCCGCCGGTCACGGGTGATCACCTCGTCGAGGTCGCCTGTGCGGAAACGCTCCAGGACGTTTCCGGGCGGTACGACCGTGATCGCGTCGAGGAGGGGAGGCAGGTGGGCGCCGGAGTGGCGCCGAAACGTAAGGGAGCCGTGCTGACCCCAACCGTCGAACACGAAGGGGCCGGTACCAACAACTGCGCCGGCGTCGAGATCGGGCCAGCGTCGTTCGAAGGCGGCGACGGCCGCTGCCGGCTGGATGAGCGCGAAGCGTCCGGCGAGGGTGACGAGGAGCAGGGCGTCCGGGCTCCTGAGCTCGACCACGACCTGGTCCGGGGTGGGCGCACTCGCTCGCGCTATGGTGGCGTAGTCGCCGGCCCTCTGCGCCGAGGGCAGACTGACGCTGGCGGTCAGGTCAAGTGTCCGGCGGAGATGGGCGACGACGTCGTCAGCGGTGACTGGCCGCCCGTCGAGCGGGGGGCGGTCCTGCCACCGTGCGCCGCGGTCGAGATGAAGCACGAGGGTGAGCGGGTCGGGTGACTCCCAGGCCTCGGCCAGGTCCGCCCCGACGCGGCCTGCCTGGAAGTCGGTCCAGCGTACCAGTCGCGAGTGCGTACGGCCGAGCACTTCGAGGACGGAAGGCTCCCCGGCGCGCTGGGCGTCGAAGGTGTCGAAGGTGAAGCTGCGGGCTGCGACGACGCGGGCCGTCCCGCCGCGTGGCGGTGCGTTGAGGACGGTGGGCGTGGCGAAGACCGTCGTTGTCGTGGACGGCTGGGCGTCCTGCGGAGGCGACGGGGTCGCGGGGGAGGGACGTGCTCCTCCGTCGGAGCAGGCGGCGGTGGTGGCACCGAGAGCGACGCCGACGCCCAGGAGCCGGCGCCGGGACAGCCGAGGCGTCATCGGTGGGCCGGACCGGGCGCCGGGCCCCGGTGTGCGTGCTGATCGGTGTCGATGCGGCCGGAGTCGGGGCTCAGGCAGCAGTTCATCGCCTCATGGAGTGCGGGGGTCTCGGGCTGGAGCGTCACGTGGCCAATGCCAAAGCGGCCGCGCATGACGTCGGCGAGGCCGGTGAGGATGCGCTCCGTAGCGGCCACGTCCTGAATCTCCACGTGGGCGCTGAGGGCAGGGAAGTGCGGGGCGATCGACCAGACGTGCACGTCGTGGAGGGCGAGGACGCCTGGCACAGCGTGGGCCGCTTTGACGATTTCCGCAGGCTCGAGGCCTGACGGGACGCTCTCCAGGAGGATGTCTGCCGCCTGGCGGAGGAGGTGGATGCCGCGCGGGAGGATGAGGCCGGCGATCGCCAGGCCTACGAGCGCGTCGGCACCCTTCCAGCCGCCGAGGGCGATGAACCCAGTGGAAACGAAGACCGCGACCGAGCCGGCCGCGTCGGCGGTCGCCTCGAGCAGGGCGGCGCGGGCGTTCAGGTTGTGCTGGGCATGTCCCTGGAGGAGGCGCATGACGACGAGGTTGACAACCAGGCCCGCCGCGGCCACGACGAGGACGGGACCGGTGTGGATCTCCGGGCTGCCGCCTAGGCGCGACACCGATTCGTAAACGATGTAGCCGGCGATGGCGAAGAGCAGGGCCACGTGGACGGGGACGGCCAGCACTTCGAAGCGCGCGTAGCCGTAGGTGCGGCGCTCGTCGGCGGGACGCCGGCCGGCGGTCGTGGCAGCCAGGGCGAGCAGGAGGCCGGCAGAATCCGCCAGACTGTGGCCGGCGTCGGAGAGGAGCGCGAGGGAGCCACCGGCCAGACCGGTCGCCGCTTCGACCACGACGAAGAGAGCCGTCAGGCCAAGGCCGAAAAGAAGCGCCCGGTGGAATGGGGTGGGCGCAGGATGGGTGCCATGTGGGTGCTCTTCGTCAGCCACGTCGCGATTATGGTACCAAAGGCACACTCGGAGGCGGCTGCCGGTGCGCGCCTGCCCGGGGGCTCCGGTAGAGTGGGAGTGCGACCCGCAGCTATCCGCGCGGGCGTCGAGGTGATCGCTGCCTAGCGAGCTTGTCGGGCTGACCGGAGCGGTGGCAGACATTGTAGCCGCGTTCCTCCCCGCCAAAGAGCGGGGGGGCCGACTCGGCGTGCCGGAAGCAGCGAAGACGGTCACGGCGGCGGCGCTGGCCGCGCGCTCGACAGGCCCAACGCTGCTCCTGGCGCCCACGCCGGCCCGGTCCCAGGCGCTCGCCGAGGAGCTCGCCCTCTACCTGGAGGACGTCCCGCTGGCGCGCCTGCCCGAGCGCGAGCGGCTGCCGTACGAGTTCAGCCGGGACAACCCCGTTGTCACGGTCGAACGGGCGCGGGCGCTCGCGGTCATGCGTGGCCCCGACCGCGGCCTCTGCGTCGCATCCTGGGCAGCCCTCTCCGAGTACACTGCCGGCCCCGAGGTGGACGCGGAGGGCGTCGCCGTCACGGTCGGCGGCGCCCTCGGACCGGCGGAGCTGATGCGGGCGCTAGAAGAGGGAGGCTACGAGGTCACCCGCCTCGCCGAGCGCCCGGGAACGGTCTCGCGGCGCGGCGGGATCATCGACGTCTTTCCCGCAGGCAGGGACGAGTCGTACAGAGTCGAGTTCTTCGGGAACGAGGTGGAGAGCATCCGGCTCGTCGATGTCGCGAGCCAGCGGAGCGTGCGCCGTCTCGAACGGATCGAGCTGCCGCCCGCCTCCACGGGCACGCGGCAGGCGCGCGAAGCGGCCGCGCTCCTCCTGGAGCGAATCACGGCGGAGGGTGAGGACGCCGAGACTGTAGTGGAGCAGCTCGAGCTCATCGCCGGCGGCGGCCGCAGCGACTACGAGGGCTTTTTCGAGCCCCTGCTCTATCGGACGACGGCGCTGGCACACCTGGCCCCGAACGGCGCGCTACTCTTCGACGACGCCGAAGACGGAGGGATGGCCCTTGGGCGCCTCTGCGAGCAACAGGCGAGGACGCAGGGTGAGCTGGAAGAGCGCGGCGTCATTCCGACCGGCCTGCCGACGCTGAATGCCGGAGCCCGGGAGCTGAAGGCCGAGCTGGACGCCCGCCCGGGGGCGCTGCACCTGGAGCGCTTCGGTTCCGAGGAGCTGGGCGCACGTCGACTGCCGATGAGGGCGACCCCAGCCTTCGGCGGCAAGCTTAAGCCGTTCTCCCTCCAGTGCGCCCAGTGGGCGCGCGAGGGCGAGAGCGTGGTCGTCGTCTCCCAACAGGCTCTCCGCCTGGCGGAGCTGATGGAGGAGGACGGCGTGGCAGTGCGCCTGCGACGACAGCTCGGCGAGCGGCCGGCGGCGGGGAGCGTGACGGTCGTGCCGCTCGCCCTGGGCGGGGGTTTCACCCTCGACGACCGGCTCGTCGTCGTCAGCGACGCCGAGGTCTTCGGATTCCGCAAGCGACGGCGGCCGACACGGGGACGCCAGGGCGTGCGCCCCGACCTCGTCTCCAGCCTCGAGCCGGGCGACTACCTGGTTCATGTCGACCACGGGATCGCACGCTATGGGGGGCTCGTCCGACGGACGGTCGACGGGATCGAGCGCGAGTACCTGGAGCTCCAGTACGCCGAGGGGGACCGGCTGTACGCGCCGGCGGATCAGCTGGACGCGGTGACGCGCTACGTCGGTCCGACCGACCATCCTCCGGCACTAACCCGTCTCGGCTCGCAGGACTGGGCCCGCGCCAAGCGGCGCGTTCGCCAGGCCATCCTGGAGATGGCCCAAGAGCTGCTGGAGCTGTACGCCCGCCGCGAGATGGCCGAGGGCCATGCTTTCGGTCCAGACGGAGCCTGGCAGATGGAGATGGAAGCGGCCTTTCCGTTCGTCGAGACGCCGGAGCAGCTCGAGGCGATCGCCGAGGTGAAGGCGGACATGGAGCGCACCCGGCCGATGGACCGCCTGATTTGCGGAGACGTGGGCTACGGGAAGACCGAGGTCGCGGTGCGCGCGGCCTTCAAGGCCGTGGCCGACGGCAGGCAAGTGGCCGTGCTCGTGCCCACCACGGTGCTCGCCGAACAGCACGGCCACACCTTTCGGGAGCGCGTGGCGGGCTTTCCGGTGCGGGTGGAAGTGCTCTCGCGCTTCCGCAGCGACCACGAGCAACGGGCGATCGTGGCGGCGCTCAAGGCCGGCGACGTCGACATCGTGATCGGCACACACCGCCTCTTGCAGCGCGACGTGGAGTTCAAGGACCTCGGCCTCGTGGTCATCGACGAGGAGCAGCGCTTCGGCGTCACGCACAAAGAGCGCCTCCGCCAGATGCGCGCCGAGGTCGATACGCTGACGCTGTCGGCCACGCCCATCCCGCGGACGCTGCAGATGTCGCTAACCGGCATTCGCGACATGAGCACGATCATGACGCCACCCGAAGAGCGCCAGCCGATCCGCACGTACGTCATGCAGTGGGACGACGAGATCATCCGGGAGGCGATCGACCGGGAGCTGCAGCGGGGCGGGCAGGTCT
>JADLBJ010000170.1 GCA_020847765.1 Dehalococcoidia bacterium | reverse complement strand
TTTGCCCGCCGCCGGTTCGAACTGGACGTCGATCTTCGGCCCGTAGAAGGCCGCTTCGCCCTTCGCCTCCTCGAAGGCGAGGCCCACGCGGCGGAGCACCGTCCGCAGGAGCTCCTCACCGGTTGCCCACATCGCCGGGTTGTCGACGTACTTCTCCTTGTCCTCCGGGTCGCCAAGCGAAAGGCGGTACGAGTAGTTGCGCAGTCCGAGCGTCCCGTACACGTCTTCCATGAGGCGGAGGACGCCCTCGACCTCCTGGCCGACCTGCTCGCTGTCGGCACAGAAGATGTGCGCGTCGTTGAGGGTCATGACGCGCACCCGGCTCATGCCCGACAGCTCGCCCGACTTCTCCCAGCGGTGCATGTTGCCCAGCTCGGCGATGCGGATCGGGAGCTCACGGTAGGAGTGCAGCTCCGAGGCGTAGATCATGATGTGGTGAGGGCAGTTCATGGGACGGAGCACGTAGGCCTCGCCTTCGCGCTCCATCACCGGGTACATCGCTTCCTGGTAGTGCGCCCAGTGGCCAGAGCGCTTGTACAGTTCGACCTTGGCGACCGCCGGGGTGACGACGTGCTGGTAGCCGTGCTCTATCTCGAGGTCCGTGATCCAGCGGTCCAGCTCGCGCCGGATGGTCGCCCCTGCCGGTAGCCAGACGACATGGCCGGGGCCGACCTCGTCGTAGAGCGCGAAGAGGCCGAGCTCGCGACCAATGCGCCGATGGTCGCGCCGGCGGGCCTCCTCGAGGCGCTGCTCGTAGGCCGCCAGCTCTTCTGCTGTTTCGAAGAGGAGCCCATAGACGCGCTGCAGCTGAGGGTTTTTCTCGCTGCCGCGCCAGTAGGCACCGGCGATGCTCTGGAGCTTGAAAGGCCCGATCTCGCCGGTGTCATTGACGTGCCCGCCGCGGCAGAGGTCGGTAAATCCGGCGTGCGTGCACTGCGTGACGCCACCCTCCTCGAGGTCGGCAAGCAGTTCGAGCTTGAACGGCTGGTCCTTCCAGCGCTCCTGCGCTTCGGCGCGGCTGAGGGATGCCATCACGAACGGGTGACGGCCCGCCAGCGAACGCCGCATACGCTCCTCCAGCCAGGCGAGGTCCTCCTGGGTCAGCGGCCGCGGCAGCCGGAAGTCGTAGTAGAAGCCGTTCTCGATGGGCGGACCGATGCCCAGCTCGGCCTCGGGCATGAGCTCGAGCATCGCTTCGGCCAGGACGTGCGCGGCGGAATGACGCATGCGCGCCAGCCGCTCCTCCTTGCTTAACGACGCCAGTTCGACGTGGGAGTCCAGGATCTGCGCCATGGGAAGGAACCTCCGAAAACGACATCGCGCCCTCGTCCGCTGGGACGGGGCGCGCCGTGGTTCCACCCAACTTCCCGCCCAATGGGGCGGCTCGTGGCGGCCGGTAACGGGGCCAATCGTGCGCGCCTATCGCCGCGTGGGCGCTTCGGGCGCAGGCTCGCGGGGGGTTTTTGCCTGCCAGCGTCGCGCTTTCAGCCTGGGGGCGCGGCTCTCTGGAAACGGCGGGCTACTCGTCCCGGTCGACGCCAAGTATAGGGCCGCCACCACCGTCGGCGACCTTTCTCCCACTCTACCACACCGCTCCCGGCCCGTGGCCGCCCGCCCAATTCGTTGACCAACCTATACAGTTCCTGTTACCGTCCCTCATGGGCAACGCGCAGGTGACCTCCACTTCCCAGGCAGCCGACGTCCAGAAGAGAGCCGCGCCCGACCCCGGGCGGGCCCATGAGACGATTGTCGTGCTCGACTTCGGCTCGCAGTACTCGATGCTCATCGCCCGCCGCATTCGCGAGCTCAACACCTACTGCGAGCTCCTCCCCTTCGACGCGACCCGGGAGCGAGTCCGCGACCTGGACGTGCGCGGCGTCATCCTCTCTGGCGGCCCGAGCAGCGTCTACGACGCGGGCGCGCCGCTCGCCCCCGACTGGGTGTTCGACCTCGGCGTCCCCGTCCTCGGCGTCTGCTACGGCATGCAGCTGCTCGCCCACCAGCTTGGCGGCGTCGTGGCGCCGGGCGCCGAACGCGAATATGGGCCGGCCATCGTTGAGCGCGAAGAGGATTCGCCCCTGCTGACCGGGCTGCCCGCGACCCTTGACGTCTGGATGAGCCATGGCGACCGGATCGAACGCCTGCCGCCCGGCTTCGTCCCGCTCGCCCGCTCTGCCAACTCACCCGTCGCCGTCATGGCCGACAGTGCTCGCGGCTACTATGGGCTGCAGTTCCACCCGGAAGTCGTCCATACGCCACGCGGCAAGGAGATCCTTCGCAACTTCGCAGAAGCGGTCTGTGGCTGCAGCGGCAGCTGGACATCGGGCAATTTCATCGAGGAAAGCGTCACCGCTATTCGCGCGCAGGTCGGCTCAGGGCGCGTCGTCTGTGGCCTCTCCGGCGGAGTCGACTCCGCCGTTGCCGCTGCTCTCGTCCATCGTGCAGTGGGCGACCAGCTCACCTGCATCTTCGTCGACAATGGCCTCTTGCGGGCGGGCGAAGCGGAGGAGGTGGTCGACACCTTTCGCCGCCACATGCACGTCGAACTGGTCCATGTCGACGCAGCCGCGCAATTCCTCAGCGCGCTCGCCGAGGTCACCAACCCGGAGACGAAGCGCATCCGCATCGGCAACACCTTCGTGCGCGTCTTCGAGCGCGAGGCCCGCCGCATCGAGGACGCCCGCTTCCTCTGCCAGGGCACACTCTACCCGGACGTGATCGAGAGCGCCTCGCACGGGGCGGGGGCGGCGAAGATCAAGACCCACCACAACGTTGGCGGCCTCCCGCCCGACATGAAGCTCGACCTCGTCGAACCCCTGCGCTACCTCTTCAAGGACGAAGTGCGGCGCCTTGGCGAGGCGCTCGGCCTCCCCGAGGAGATGGTCTGGCGTCATCCCTTTCCCGGGCCCGGCCTGGCCATCCGCGTCATCGGCGAGGTCACCGCCGACAAGCTCGACATGCTTCGCCGCGCCGACCGCGTCGTCATGGACGAGGTGCGGGCGGCGGGACTGTACCGCGCCCTCTGGCAGAGCTTCGCCGTCCTGACAGACACGATGACCGTCGGCGTCATGGGCGACTTTCGTACCTACGGCCACGCCCTGGCCATTCGCGCCGTCGTCGCCGACGACGCCATGACCGCCGACTGGGCGCGCCTGCCCCACGACCTGCTCGCCCGCATGTCCAATCGCATTGTCAACGAGGTCCACGGCGTAAACCGTGTGGTGTATGACATAACATCAAAGCCGCCGGGTACCATCGAGTGGGAATGACGAGTCGCCCCCGGCCCCCCTTCCACCCGATCAAGCGCGGATTGCGCGAACTGCCCCGCCCGCTCTGATGGGAAGCCGCGTCCTCCTCGTCGGCAGTGGCGCCCGCGAGCACGCGATCGCCTGGAAGCTGCGCCAGAGTCCCCTCGTCGACGACCTCTTCGTCGCCCCCGGGAACGGCGGTACGGCCCAGGTCGCCGTCAACCTGCCCGTCCAGGCGAAGGACGTCGACGGGCTCTGCCGCGTGGCCGCGGAGCACCGGGTCGACTTCTACCTGGCCACCATGGACGACCCGCAACCCCTCGGCCTCGTCGATCGCCTCACGGCCGCGGGCGTCCTCTGTTTCGGGCCGACCGCCGCGGCAGCCCGTCTCGAGTCTTCGAAGGCCTTCGCCAAGGATTTCATGGCCCGCCATGGCATCCCGACCGCGGACTACCGGACCTTCGCCGACCACGCCGCCGCCGCCATGTACGTCGACTCTCTCCCCGACGGGCCGCTCGTCGTCAAAGCGAGTGGTCTCGCCGCCGGCAAGGGCGCGATCGTCTGCAACAACCGCCGCGAATCGCTCGACGCGCTCGACCTGATCATGCGTCGTCGCGACTTTGGCAGCGCCGGCGACGAGGTCGTCGTCGAAGAGCGCCTCGGTGGCTGGGAGACGAGCGTCCACGCTTTCTGCGACGGCCGCACCTACCGCATGATGCCGTTCGCCACAGACTACAAGCGCGCCCAGGATGGCGACGTGGGGCTGAACACCGGCGGCATGGGCGCCTACAGCCCGAGCGCGCGCGTCGACGACGGCCTGGCGGCCGAGGTCGAAGCGCGCGTCGTCGCGCCCACCCTCTTGGGCATGGCCGCCGAGGGCGCGCCCTACGGCGGAACGCTCTACCCCGGCGTCATGGTGACGCCCGCCGGCATCCGCGTGCTCGAGTACAACGCCCGCTGGGGCGACCCCGAAACCCAGGTCATCATCCCCCGCCTCGCGGGCGACCTCTTCGCCGTCTGCCGCGCCGCCGCTGAAGGTCGACTGGCCGAGGCGCACTTCGGCTGGTCCCCCCGCGCCGCCGTCGCTGTCGTCGTCGCCAGCGGCGGCTACCCGGCCACCTACAAGCTGGGCCATCTCATTGAAGGCGTCGAAGATCTTGACAGCGACGTCCTCGTATTCCACGCGGGGACGAAGCAGGAGGCCCACGGCCTCGTGACCAATGGCGGCCGCGTGCTCACGGTCGTCGCCCTCGCGGACACACTGGCCGAAGCGCGCCTGCGCGCCTACGACAACGTCCGCCGTATCCGCTTCACGGACGCGACCTACCGCAAGGATATCGCTGCCGGCTGACGACCGCTCCCCTTGAGACGTGTGGGCCGCCGCCCCGGCGTTACGCCGCGCCACGCTACCATGCGGCACGACGCCCTCGCTCGGCGGGAGGATCGGATGCCCTTTGTCGACGAAGAAACAGCCCGCAGCTACCGCCAGGCCTGGGAAGCCTGGCTCGCGCAGGTGGGGCACCTCCACCGCGTCTTCCTGGAAGGCGAGGCCATCCGTCCCGACCAGATAAAGGGCCTGTTGAACCGGGAGGCGCGCGCCAAGGCGAATTACGACGCCGCCCGACTCCGCCTGCTGGGGGTCGACCAGCGGGACGCCGCCCCCGAACGCGCCGACGAGAACCCCTTCCGCTGACTGTCGGCTGGCTATCTGCGGCGAAAAGCGGCGCGCCATCCTATCATGGGAAGCGGACAGCCAGGGAGGCATATCGGTTTCGATGGCCACGCAACGAACGCTCGGCGGTCAGTTTTCGAACCGCTCCCTCCTCTACCTGCTGTTCGCCGTGCTCGCACTCCTGCCGCTGCTCGTCTTCGGCGTCGCGAAGGTGCCCTCGGACGCCTTCGGTCTGCAGGGCCCGGGCGGCCCCCTGCTGGCGTTCTCGGCCGGTGTCCTGTCGTTCGTCTCGCCCTGCGTGTTGCCGCTCGTGCCGATCTACATCACGCATCTTTCCGGCGCCAGCATCGAAAACGGCCGCGTCACGGCGGATCGACGGCTGACGTTCACCCACGCTGTTGCCTTCGTCGCCGGGCTCTCGCTCGTCTTCATCGTCCTCGGAACGAGCGCCGGCCTGCTCGGCTCCTACTTCTTCAAGGACAACCAGCGCGCCCTCGAACAGGTGTCGGGCGTCATGCTCCTCGTCATGGGCGTCGTCCTCATTCCCGCCTACGGACGTAGCTCGCCCTTGCGCGCAGCCCTCTTGCTGCTCCTTCTCACCGCGGCCTACTACTTCCTCGCCGACGTCGCCGACCTTCGCGGCGATCGGACCTCGCTCCTGCTGCTGGCCGCAGTGCTGGTTGTCGCCTGGCTCCGCTTTGCCGGCTACCTGCAGATCCCGTTCCTCGCTCGCACCTTCGAGCTCGACCTCGCGCGGAACCGGGGCGTGGGCTACACGAGGTCGGCGCTCGTCGGCGGCGCCTTCGCCCTCGGCTGGACGCCGTGCATCGGCCCGATCCTGGGAAGCATCCTCACCCTCGCAGCGACCTCTTCCCAGGCCTGGACGGGCACCTACCTGCTCGTCGCCTACTCTCTCGGCTTTGCCGTGCCGTTTCTCATCACCGGCCTGGCGATGTCCGACGTGACGCGATTCCTGCGCCGGATAGCGCCCTATACCGGCTACGTGGAGGCGCTGAGCGCGGTCATGCTGATCGCGCTCGGTCTGCTGCTCTGGCACGGCCGCCTGACCGGGCTGAACGGTTACTTCGACTTCGCGGACTTCAACAGCGGCCTCTGAGCCTGTCCCCCGAGGCTGGCGGCATGGTACCCTCGTACCGCGGCGCGTTCGTCTAGAGGCCCAGGACGCCGCCCTTTCAAGGCGGAGATCAGGGGTTCGAATCCCCTACGCGCTACCACTTTTTCGAACCTGCGGGAGCCATAACGTACCTCCTAAACCTCCCGCAAATGCTCAGGCACCTTAG
>JADLBJ010000280.1 GCA_020847765.1 Dehalococcoidia bacterium | reverse complement strand
CGGGTGGGCCTGATCGCCCAGCACCAGGGTACGGCGCGCATTGCCGGGCTCGGGCATCAGGCGGCTGTCATAGACCGCGTCCGAGATGAAGCGGCACACGAACGGATGCATGCGGTAGCTCGTGGCCAGAAAGATGCCGCGATCCGGCGCGATGGTCGCTGCGCCGTCGAGCAGGTAGTCCAGCGCCGAATCGCCGGAACCCCCAGGGTGCACGCCCTGCACCGGCTGGCTCAGCTGCATCTGGTCGCCCAGCAGCACGATGCTGCGCGCCGACGTGCCGGCGGCCAGCAGGTTGGCCAGCGCCACCTGCCCGGCTTCGTCGACGAACAACACGTCCAGCCGCTGGTCGGCGCGCGCGTCGGCAAACAGCCAGGCGGTACCGGCGACCAGTTGCACGTCGTTGGCCCAGACATCGCCGTTGTCATCCATGTTCCTGACGTCGCCCACGTTGTCTTCGTAGTGGGTTTCCGGGTTGCGCGCGGTGCATTTCTTGATGGCCAGAATATCCAGCCGCTGCTCGCGCACGACCTTCATCACCTCGCCCAGCAGGTGGTTGATGGCCTTGTGGCTGTTGGACAGGATGCCGACGCTCTTGCCCGCCGCCAGCAAGCACGCCACCATGCGCGCACCGGTAAACGTCTTGCCCGAACCCGGCGGGCCCTGCACATACAGGTGTGTGTGATCCATCGCCTGCGCGGCGTCCAGACTGCCTTGCAGCAGATCCTGCCCGGCGGCCACGATGGGCTGACCCGCTGTCCGGCCCATCAGCTGCGGCGGCTCGCGGCGCAGCACGCGTTCGAGCGCCGCATAACGTCCATCGCCGGCGACCAGGCTGTCGGCAAACCGGTACAAGGCCTCAACCAGGGCCTTGTTGTTGATCGGTCCGCCCGGCCCGAGGTCGAGCCGCTCGGGTAGCGGCGGCCTGCCGGGCCCGAGCCTGAGGCGCGCGATCAGCGCTGCGTCGTCAAACGGCAGCTTGCCCACCGGCTGGCCGGTATCGCAGCGGGTGCAGCTGCCGCCGTCGTGCAGCTTGGTCTCCTGCGCCG
>JADLBJ010000169.1 GCA_020847765.1 Dehalococcoidia bacterium | reverse complement strand
GAACAGCTCGGCCTCCCCATCCTCGTCCACATGGGCGTCATCGGCGGCGGCCTCGACTACTCCATCACCCACCCCCGCCGCGACGCCGCCGCCGCCCAGATGTACCAGCGCATGCTCGCCATGACGGACCGCCTTCCTCCCCGCAACGTCTCCGCCGCGCGCATGAGTCCCCTCCACCTCGACACCATCGCCAACCGCTTCCCCCGCCTCCGCGTCATCGGCGCCCACCTCGGCAACCAGGGCAACTACGAGTACGCCGCCTCCGTCGCCCGCTGGCGTCACAACGTCTGGTTCGACATGTCCGGCGGCGAAACCATCGAACGCCACGCCCTCGAACGAAAGCTCATCGGCACCGAGATCGGCCTCGAAAAGCTCGTCTTCGGCAGCGATTGCCCCATGGACGAGATCCGCACCCACATCGACCGCTTCGAAGCCATGTACGACCTCCTCGAGCTCAGCGACGACCAGCGCGAACGCCTCTGGTGGCGCAACGCCGCCGAGATCTACGGCCTCGAAACCCCCTCCTTCGCCGGAGAATAACCTGGCCGCCGACACCCGCCCTCAGGCCGTCACCGTCGCCGGGCCCGCGCGGGTCGTCCTCCTCACCCTCGTCGTCGCCGCCGGCGTCGCCGGCTCCGTCACCATCCGCCCCGCGGCACCCTGGCTTCTCTGGCTCACCGCCGCCCTCGTCGCCCTCGCCGTCGACGGCGTCGCCCGCAGTCATCCCCGCTGGCAGGACGGCAACCCCCTCGCCGGCGCCGTCTACGCCTTCCTCCCCGCCCTCGCCGTCCTCGGCGCCGGCCTCTTCATCGACCACGCCATCGAGGGCTACGGTCGACCGGTCGCCGCCCTTCTCGCCGCCGCCGCCGTCGGCGCAATCGCCTATGGCGAATACCAGACCGTCGACTACGGCTCCCGCCTCTACGGCTCCATGCGCCTCGGCCTCGCCGTCGCCACCTACCTCACGGCCTTCGCCCTCTACACCGTCATCCACGCCGGCGACTACGACCTCGCCCCCGGTGCCCTCCTCGTCGGCCTCGTCTCCTCCGCCCTCGCCATCGAGCTCCTCCGCGAAAGCCGCCTCCTCGGTCCCTCCTCCCTCCTCGTTGGCCTCGCTATCGGCGTCTCCCTCGCCGAATTCCGCCTGACCCTCTACTTCTTCCCCCTCGACGACCTCCTCGCCGGCGCTATCCTCATCATCGGCTTCTACCTCGCCACCGGCCTCGTCCACCACCTCCTCGACCACGACCTCGAATGGGCCACCACCGCCGAATACCTCCTCGTCGCAGGCGTCGCCACCGCTGCCGTCGTTGTCATGCGCGCCTTCGTGTAGCCCGTCCTGTCCGCTACCCTGCTCCCGTGGCCACCGTCGCCGCTCCGCCGACCCCGCGCCCCCTCAGTAGCGCACCTCTACCGCGATGTCACCCGCCCGTTCACCTACCGAGACCAGCGTCGCCCCGCTTGAGCGCTCGAAGCGCAGCGTCACCGTCGCTTCGCCCACCCGCAGGTCCCGCAGCGTCAACCCCGGAAGCCATTCCGGCAACACCGGTCGCACCACGGCCAGCCGTCGCCCGGCCGCGTCTGGCTCCAGCCCCAACGCCGCCTGCAGCAGCAACGGAATGCTCCCTGCCGCCCAGGCCTGCGGATTGCACGCCACCGGGTAGCGCACCGGCAGGCTGTACTGCTCGCGGCTGAACCCGGAGAACACCTCCGGTAGCCGGTAATGAGGAAAATGCGCCGCCGCTTGGAAGATCCCGCTGAACACCCGGAGGAACGCCTCGTCCAGCCCATACCGCCGCAGCCCGCTGGCGATCAACGAATTGTCGTGCGGCCAGACGGAACCTACCTGGTAGTCGATCGGGTTGTAGCCGCACTCCCCCTCCGCCAGCGTCCGCACACCCCAGCCGCTGAACATCGCCCGATCGACCAGCGTCGCGGCCACGGCTGCGGCATGCGCGGGCGCCACGATCCCGGACCACAGCGCCTGCCCCGCGTTCGACATCAGCGTCCCCACCCGGTTTCCCCCCTGCGCCAGCGCCGCCGCCAGGAACTGCCGGTCCTCCATCCAGAACGCCTTCGCAAACCGCTCCCGCAACTCCATTGCCTGCTCCTTGAGCGCTCGCGCCCGCTCCTCGTCCCCGTCCCGCTCCGCCAGCCACGCCGCCGCCAGCTTTGCCCGGTAGACATACCCCTGCACCTCCACCAGCGCGATCGGCGGCTTCGCCAGGCTCCCGTCGCGATGCACGATGCTGTTGCCCGAATCCTTCCACCCCTGGTTGCTCAAGCCCTTCGCCGACCGAGCGATGTAGTCGACGAACCCGTCCCCGTCGTGGTCCCCGTATTCGTTGATCCACCGCACTGCCCGCTCCACGTTCTCGCGCAACTCCTCCCGCAAGGCGTCGTCGTCCGTCCACCGCAGATACTCCGCCACCAGGATCACGAACAGCGGCGTCGCGTCCACCGTCCCGTAGTACGGCGTCTGCGCCACCTCGTGCAGCTGCGCTTTCTCCCCCACGCGCAGCTCGTTCAGGATCTTCCCCGGCTCCTCATCCCGCCACTCGTCTTCCTGCGTCCCCTGGTACTTCGCCAGCACCCGCAGGCTGTTCGCCGCGATCCCCGGGTCGAATGGGAGCGTCTGCAGCGCCGTGATCAGCGTGTCCCGCCCGAAGAGTGCCACATACCATGGCACCCCTGCAGCGAAGAACTGCACGTCCAACTCCTCCGTCACCAGCATTCCCAGGTCCGTGAAGCTGCGGTCGAGCACCGCCTGGAAGAGCGGGTTGTCCGCCTCCACCCTCACCTGCCGGAACTGCGCCGCGTCTCGCTGGCCGCCCGCGGGAACGTCCTCCAGCGGTGCCGGCCCCTCGTCCCGCAGCGCAATCGTCGCCCTGATCTCCGCCTCCTTCCCGCTCTCCAGGTCCAATTGGAAACGCCCACAGCCCCGGTCTCGCTCCGACGGCCCCGGCTCGAAGCCGATCGTCGTCGTCCGCGTCCGTCCGTCCGCCCCGTCGTACCGCAGGACCAGCTTCCCGTTCCTCCACGTCGGCTCGTGAACCGTGCCCCGCTCCCCCACGTCCGCGCCCCGCACCACGAACATGTCGTCGAAGTGCGAGCCGTATGCCAGCTCCACCTCCACGCTCACCGCCTGCGAGTGGAAGTTCCGCACGGTGATCGTCTCCGTCACCTTCCGGGCTACGCGGCGCTCCCGCCGTACGCTCAGCGTCTCCTTCGGCAGGAGCACGTCGTCGACCCGCAGGTCCCCGTTCGTCAGTTCGCAGACCGCCCGGTCGCCCGCCTCGTCGTTCGACAGCAGCACCGCCAGGCGGCTCCTGTTCAGGCGCAGCGTTGCGTGGTCCAGGTAGCGCATGTCGTGGAAGTACAGCCCGTAGCCCGCGTGCCGGCCGCAGTCGATGTCACCGTCGCTCGCCGAATATGCGAAGACCGCTCCCTGCTTCGCTGTCAGCGACGGGCCCGGCGCTCCCGCCAGGGTCGAGGCGCCGTGCTGGAGAACCCGCCGCTCCTTTGCCGACCCGGGCCCCTTGCCTGCGCCGTGGCCCGGCCTGTCCGTGCGGCTCTTCTTTCCCTCGCGCGAAGGCCCCTTCTCTCGCCCGTGATTGTTGCCGTCGTCGTCATTGTCCATGGCGCTCAGGAACGGACGGCGTCCTCCGCCAGGTCTATCAGCGCCAGCCCAGTCTCCGGATCGTGCCGTCGCCGCAGGTGCGCCGGCGCCTCCTCCCGGACCACTTCGAGCGTCGGCCGCACCGTCGCCGACAGCAGGTGCCCGCCGACCGTCGATCCGTCGCGCCGGCCCAGCACCACGTGCAGGTGCAGCTTGGGCTCGTCCTTCTCCAGCGTGATGTCCCCCAGCAGCGAGAGCACCTCTGCCTGGTCCCGCACCGGAATGTTCCGGTAGCGTTTCGCCTCCGTGTCGAAGTACCCGAGCGTCGCCTCGCTGAACGCGCCGATCGCGCTCACCGTGCTCGCCGCCAGCCCCTCCTCCCGGGCGAAGCCCGTCAGCAGCGGCACCACCTCGTCGTCCCGTTCGAGCACCGCCACAAAAGTCCGCCGGCCCTCAGCTTCGCTCAGCAGTCTCGTCTTCATGCTTCCTCCTCGAAAGAACGGCCAGCAGCACCGCAGCACCTCCCAGCGTCGCGGCCGCCGCGTACGACCCCGCCCCTGGCGAGGCGCTTTCTTCCGCGCTCAACGCGGCGGCCGGGCGCGTGCCCCCCGCCCGGTCCAGAGCCAGCTTCAGGGCTTGCGCCAGATGGATAGCCTTCCGCCCCGCGCCCTGCGCGATCTGCTCCGTGCAGCTGAACCCGTCGGCGATGATCAGCGTGTCGTCCGGCGCCCCCCGCACGGCCGGCAGCAACACCCGCTCCCCGCACGCCATCGCCACCTCGTACTTCTTCCCCCGCTCGAACCCGAAGGCCCCCGCCATCCCGCAGCAACCCGAATCCAGCACCTCGGCCTCCAGCCCCATGTCCGCCATCAGCTTCTCTTCGGCGTCCAGCTTCATGATCGCCCGGTGATGGCAATGCCCTTGGACGATCGCCTTTCCCTCCAGCTTCGGCGCCTCATACCACGACTGCTGCTCCAGGAACTCGCTCAACATGAACGTCTGGCTGCTCAGGCGGCAGGCGTCCTCGTCGTTTGGGAACAGCGCCTGCAGCTCATCCCGGAAAGCCGAAACACAGCTCGGCTCCAGCCCCACCACGGGCACGCCTGCGCGGATATCCTCCCGCAACGTCTCCAGCGTTTGCCGCCAGAGCCGACGCGCTGTTCCCACCATCCCCCAGTCGTAAAGCGGCCGCCCGCAGCACAGCGACTTCTGCGGGATGGCCACCGCGAACCCGGCAGCCTCCAGCACCGCCACGGCGTCGCGCGCCCGGGCCGGGAGGAAGTGGTTCGTGAACGTATCCGGCCAGAGGATGACCTTCCCGCGGCTGCCCGCACTAGGCGGGTGCCGCCTGAACCATTCCCGGAAGGTCCGGGGGGCGAAGCGCGGCACCTCCCGCTCCGGTGCAATTCCGCCGGCCCGCTTCACCAGGGACGCGAGCAGCGGGGTATGTGCCAGCGCATTCGCTGCGCCTGGCGCCTTGCTCGCGAGGCGCGCCCACCAGTAGATCAGCCCCATGCTGTATGCCGCCAGCGGGCGCGGGCGCATGTGGTAGTAGTGCGCCAGGAACTCCGCCTTGTATGTCGCCATGTCGACGTTCATCGGGCAGTCGCCCTTGCAGCCCTTGCAGGCCAGGCACAGGTCCAGCGCCTCCCGCACCGCTTTGTTGCGCCACAGCCCCGACAGCGCCTTCCCCTGCATCATCTCCCACAGCAGCCGCGCCCGGCCCCGCGTCGAGTGCTGCTCCTCCCGGGTGACCATGTAGCTCGGGCACATCGTTCCTCCGCCATGACGGCGGCATTCCCCCACACCCACGCACCGCTCCATCGCGTAGCCAAACGAGAAGCGGTCGTCCGGATAAGCGAACTCGGTTCGCACACGGATCGGCTCGTAGTCCGCGCCGTAACGGAGGTTCTGCGTCGGCTGGTAGGGATCGACCACTTTCCCGGGGTTCATCCTCCCCTGCGGGTACCAGGCCGCTTTGAACTCCCCGAATGCTCGCACCAGCCGCTCCCCATACATCTTTGGCAAGAGCGCCGCCTTCGACTGGCCATCCCCGTGCTCCCCGGAGATCGATCCACCGTTCGCCACGACCAGGTCAGCGGCGTCGTCGAGGAAGCTTCGGAAGCGGTCGATTCCCCCCTTGGTCTTCAAGTCGAAGTCGATGCGCGTGTGGACGCAGCCCTGCCCGAAGTGGCCGTAGAGTGCACACGCATAGCCATAGCGGTCGAGCAATCCCCGGAACTCACGCAAGTACTTCCCCAGCCGCGAGGGGTCCACCGCGGCGTCCTCCCAGCCCTCCCAGGTGTCCTCTTCCCCGGGGACGCGCGCCGTCGCCCCCAACCCCGACTCCCGCACCTTCCAGATGATGGCTTCCTCGCGCGGGTCGGAGAAAAGCTTCGTCGAAGGGGGCCGCTCGCTCCGCTGAACCGCCTCCATCAGGGCGCGGGCCCGGTCGTCCGCCTCCTGCTTGGTCTCCCCGCCGAACTCCACCAGCAACCAGCCCTTGCCCGGCGGCAGGATCTGCACGTTCTGCGGGTGGAGGTTCTTCTTCTTCATGTCCTCGACGAGGTAGTCGTCGATCCCCTCGAGGCCGATTGGCCCGTACTCGAGGCACGCCGGCACATGGTCGCCGGCGGTCCCAACGTCCGGATAGCCCAGCACGAGCAGCGAACGTTTCGGTGGACTCGGCACCAGCCGGCACGTCGCCTCCAGCACGCACACGCAGGTACCTTCCGTTCCCACCAGCGCCCGGGCGACATTGAAGCCGTTTTCCGGCAGCAGCTGGTTCAGCGCGAAGCCCGACACCCGTCGCGGAATGTTAGGAAAGCGCTCCCGGATCTCGTCGCCGTACGTGTCCCGGATGGCGCGCAGGCGGGCATAGATCTCGCCGCGGCGGCCGCCTGCCGAGACGATCGCCTGCAGCTCCTCCTCGCTCGTCGGGCCCACATTCAGGCGCAGCCCGTCATACGTCAGCACGTCCAACGCTTCGATGTTGTCGTCGGTCTTCCCGCCCATCACCGAATGCACGCCGCACGAGTTGTTCCCGATCATCCCGCCCAGCGTGCAGTGGTTGTGGGTCGACGGGTCAGGCGCGAACGTGAGGTGATGCTCCTCGGCCGCGTTCCGCAGCTCGTCCAGAACGAGGCCCGGCTGCACCCGCGCCCGTTGTCCCTCCGCATCCAGCTCCAGGATGCGGTTGTAGTACTTCGACATGTCCAGCACGACCGCCACGTTGCAGCACTGCCCCGCCAGACTCGTGCCGCCGCCCCGCGACAGGAATGGCGCGCCGTATTCCCGACAGATCGCCATCGTGGTCATCACGTCCTGTGTGCTCTTCGGCACAACCACCCCGAGCGGCACCTGACGGTAGTTCGATCCGTCTGTCGCGTAGAGCGCCCGGCTGCCCTCGTCGAAGCGCACCTCTCCCTGGAGCCCGGCAGCCCGCAGGTGCGCCGCCAGCCGCCGCACGTCCACCCCGGCCGTGCCCGCTTCTCCCGGACGTTGTGTCTTGACCGCACCCCGCATCGTCGTTTCCTTTCCTCGTCCGTTCAGGCAGCGTATCGGGCCGCGTCTGGGCGCTTCAGCTCCAATCCCAGCCCGGGCCGGCGCAGATCGGGCTCGAGGCAGCCGTTCACCAGCTGCGGCCCGCCCTCGAAGAGCATCCGCTCAATCCGCACGTGGTCGTGGAAGTACTCCATGTGCCGCACGGCCGGCACCGCACAGCAGGCAGCGACGTGGAGCGCCGGGGCACAATGTGCACTGAGCGGGCGCGCCTCCGCCTGGCAGAGCGCCCCCGCCTGCAAGAACCCCGTCAACCCAAGGCACCGCGTCGCGTCCGCCTGCAGCACGTCTACCGCTTCTGCCTGCAGCATCCGCCTGAAGTACTCGGGACTGTACCCGTACTCTCCCGCCGCGATCTCCATGACTGCCGGCGCTCGGTCCCGCAGCAGGCGCAGGCCGTCCAGGTCGTCCGAGGAGACGGGCTCTTCGAACCAGCGCACGTCCTCTGCCGCGAACTCACCCGCCAGCGCGAGCGCCTGCTTCCGGCTATACGCCCCGTTGGCGTCCACGAACAAGTCGACGGACCGACCGATCGCCTGCCGTGCCACAGCCACCCGTGCCGGGTCCCTTCCCGGCTCCTGCCCGACCTTCATCTTCACCGCGCGGATGCCCTGCTTGGCCCAGCCGGACAGCTGGCGGGCGAGTTGCTCGTCGGTATACGAGGTGAACCCGCCGCTGCCGTACACCGGCACCCGATCCCGCACGCGCCCGAGCAGCATCGCGAGGGGCACCCCCAGCAGCCTCGCCTTCAGGTCCCACATCGCCGCGTCCACGCCCGAAATCGCCATCGCCGCGATGCCAGGGCGCCCCAGGTTTCGGATGCGGCGGATCATCGCCAGCCACGCCGCCGGGATGTCAAAGCCGTCCGTGCCTTCAACCACGGGCCCGAGTGCCTCGTTTATGAGCAACGCCGTCGACGCGCTGGCGTACGTGTACCCCAGGCCCCGCGCTGGTCCTGCCTCGAGTTAGACCACCACGATGGTGGTCGACTCCCAGGCGTAGGTGCCGTCGGCCTCGGGTGCGTCGGTCGGTATCGTGTAGGCGGTGGCCGTCACCTGCCGCACCGGTGCCTCCGCCACACGCGCGCCCGCCATCAATCGCGTCCGCGGTGGGGCAGAATGCCGTCGGCCATCGCCTTGACCGCCTGCTTCATGTAGCCGACTCGGTCCGGATCACCCTTCAGCATCGAGGAGAGGAATGCCTTCGCCTGATCGAGGCTGATGTGCGGCGGGAGCGGTGGGACGTCGGGATCGGTGACCGCCTCGTAAACCACCGGACGGTCCGATCGGAACGCCTCGTCCCAGGCGGGCCCGATGGCGTCCGGCGTGTCCACACGGATTCCCTTCAGCCCCAGCGACTCGGCATAGGACGCGAACGGGAAGTCGGGCAGTTGCTGCGACGCTTCGAAGCGCGGGTTGCCTGCGAGCGCGCGCATCTCCCAGGTCACCTGGTTGAGGTCGTTATTGTGCAGCACCAGCACGATAAGCCGCGGGTCCTGCCACTGTTCCCAGTACTTCTTGATGGTGACCAGGCCGCCGTTGCCGTTCATCTGCATCGCGCCGTCGCCGACCATCGCGATCACTGGCCGACCAGGGAAGGCGAACTTGGCCGCGATCGCGTAGGGCACGCCCGGGCCCATCGTGGCCAGGTTTCCCGAGAGAGAGGCCATCATGCCTCGACGGATGCGAATGTCGCGTGCGAACCAGTTCGCCGACGAGCCCGAATCCGAGCTGAGAATCGCCCCGTCCGGTAATCGCGGCGAGAGCTCCCAGAAGACACGCTGCGGGTTGATCGGGTTCGCCCCGTTCATCGCCCGCGCCTCCATCAGGCGCCACCAATCGGCCACTTTCCCTTCGATGTCCCGCCGCCAGCCGCGCTCCGCCTTTCGCTCGAGCAACGGCATGAGGGCACGGAGGGTCTCCGCGGCGTCGCCGATGAGCGGGACTTCCATGGGGTATCTGAGGCTCAACATCCGCCCGTCGATGTCGATCTGGACGCCTCGCGCCTGGCCCTCGGAGGGCAGGAACTCCGCGTAGGGAAAGCTCGACCCAACCATCAGGAGCGTGTCGCAGTCCCGCATCATGTCCCAGCTCGGGCGCGTGCCCAGCAGGCCGATCGCCCCGGTGACATAAGGAAGGTCGTCCGGGAGGACGGCTTTGCCCAGCAGCGCTTTGGCCACCCCTGCCCCCAGGATGTCCGCGACCTGTGTCACCTCGTTGGTCGCACCGAGCGCGCCCGCGCCGACCAGCATTGCCACCTTCTCGCCTTCGTTCAGCACGTCGGCGGCGCGCTGCAGGTCGGCCCGCGCCGGCACCACCAGCGGCCAGCATTGCCCGATGCCCGTGTGGATGGTGTTGTGCGCGTGTGCCGGCTCTTCGTACTCCTCTTCCTGCAGGTCGTTGGGGAAGATGATGCACGTCACGGTGCGCTCGACCATCGCGATGCGCAGCGCTCGGTCCACCAGGTGGCGCACCTGCCCGGGCTCAACCGCCATGTGCACGTACTCGCGCGCGACGTCTTTGAAGAGGGAAAGCAGATCCACTTCCTGCTGAAAGTCGCCGCCCAGGGCGCTGCGCGCGGACTGGCCGACGATCGCCACCACCGGCTGGTGGTCCATCTTCGCGTCGTAGAGCCCGTTCAGCAGATGGATGGCGCCTGGGCCCGAGGTCGCCAGGCAGACCCCCGGCCTGCCCGTGAATTTGGCGTGCGCGCAGGCCATGAAGGCCGCCATCTCCTCGTGCCGTACCTGCACGAAGTCCATCTCGTCCTCGGACCGTTGCAGCGCGCCCATAATCCCGTTGATGCCGTCGCCGGGGTACCCGTAGATGCGCTGCACGCCCCAGGCACGCAGCCGCCTGATGAGAAAGTCGCTTACCGTGTCCACTGTCACGCCCCTCCGCACCGGAGTGCAGCCCCACGCTAGACCCGGTGCCATCTCGCCCGGCTATGCAGCCGGCAAACCCGCTTGCGGCTCGCTTGCAACGTCGCCGCCGGGCCCGCCTTGCCTGTCGCGAAACCATCGACCGCGTCGCCCGGGTGCCCTCCTCTCGGGCCAGCTGTTGCGCTTCTGCAACGGCTTTCCAACCCGCTGCTAACCGCCGGCCGCTACGGTCGGAGGCCGGCGGGCGGCTCGCCCAGGAGTTGCGGGTGCTGCCCGGGGGAGTGGGTGAGATGGGTCTTGCCTTCCGGAAGCGCGTCCGGGCCCGTTCTGTACGTGGCCGGGTTCGGTGCGGGCGCCGCCTGCAGCGTAGGCTCCTCTGGCTCCTCACCAGCGCGACGGCGCTCGTTGCGGCCGCCTGCAGCAACTCCCCCTCTTCGCTCGACCCCAAAGGCCCGAGCGCCAGCCGCATCGCCGACCTCTGGTGGATCATGGCCGGGATCGCCGGCGTGATCTTCCTGCTCGTCGTCGCCCTCCTGACTTACGCCCTGCTCCATCGCCGCCAGCCCGACGAGACCCACTTCCCCGGGCCGGCCTCTGGTCACGTGTTCATCCTCGCGGGAGGGGTTGTGCTCCCCGTCGTCGTGCTCTCCGTTCTCATGACACTCACCATCAAGAGCCTCAAGGACGAGACCGCCAGTCATCCCGCAGACCTCGCCGTCCAGGTCATTGCACATGATTGGTGGTGGGAGGTGCGATATCCGCAATCCGGCGTTGTCACTGCCAACGAGATCCATGTCCCTGCCGGGCGCCGCGTCCAGATCAGCGGCGACGCCGCCGACGTCATCCACAGCTTCTGGGTGCCCCAACTGATTGGAAAGTACGACCTTATCCCCGGGCAGACACACACCTTCACCGTCGAAGCCGACCGCCCCGGCGTGTATCGCGGCCAGTGTGCCGAGTATTGCGGGCTGCAGCACGCAAACATGGCCTTTGTCATCGTTGCCGAAAGCGACGCCGACTTCGCCGCCTGGCTCTCCCGTCAGGCCCAGCCTCTTGTCGCCTCGGCGGATCCCGCGGTACAGCGGGGGCTGCAGGTCTTTCTGGGCTCATCCTGCGCTGCCTGCCACACCGTGCGAGGGACCGCAGCGACGGCGACGTCCGGGCCGGATCTCACCCACGTCGCCTCCCGCTCGCGCATCGGCGCCGGCACCCTCGAAACCACCCCCGGCAACTTCGCCCGCTGGGTGACCGAGACGCAGTCCGTCAAGCCCGGCGTGAACATGCCCTCGACCGACCTCGACCCGACGGCCCTCGATGCCCTGGTCGCATTTCTGGTGAGCCTGAAGTGAACCGAGGGGACGCATGACCGCCGCCGCGAGCCGGCTCGAACGCGCCTGGGAGACCCCTCGGGAGCTCGCCCTCCAGCTTGCCACCGTCGACCACAAGAAGATCGGTGAGCGGTACATCGTGACCGCCTACGTGTTCTTCGTTCTCGGCGGCATCGCCGCCCTCCTCCTGCGCGTCCAGCTCGCACAATCGGGCGAATCGGTGCTCGGCCCCGAGACCTACAACCAGCTTTTCACCATGCACGGCACCACAATGATCTTTCTCTTCGCAACGCCGATGCTGTCCGGCTTCGGTAACTATTTCATCCCGTTGCAGATCGGTGCCCGCGACATGGCTTTCCCCCGCCTCAATGCCTTCGGATACTGGGTCTTCCTCTTCTCTGGTGTGCTGATGTACTCCAGCTTTCTGGTGGGCGACGCCCCGGACGGTGGCTGGTTCGCCTATGTCCCGCTCACGAGCGCGGCCTATTCACCCCATGCAAATCTTGATTTCTGGGCAGGAGGTATAATCTTCCTCACCATATCGTCGACGGCAGGGGCTCTGAACTTCATCGTCACGATATTCAAGATGCGCGCGCCGGGGATGTCCATCGCACGTATGCCGCTATTCGTGTGGGCAGTGCTGGCGACGTCGTTCGCCCTTATCTTCGCCCTGCCCGCATTGACGGCCGCCAATTTATTCCTGGAGCTAGACCGCCAGGCAGGCACAGCGTTCTATAAGGAAGCTGCTGGTGGTAACCCACTGCTCTGGCAACACCTCTTCTGGTTCTTCGGCCATCCGGATGTCTATATTATCTTCTTGCCTGCCGTGGGGATGGTTTCCACTGTTATCCCGGTGTTCGTTCGGCGCCCGCTGATCGCCTATACGATGGTTGCACTGGCGACAATGACGACGGGCTTCATCGGTTTCGGTGTCTGGGTGCATCATATGTTCGCCGTCGGTCTACCAGCGCTTTCTTTGAGCTTTTTCAGTGCTGCCAGCATGATGATCACGATACCGAGCGGGGTTCAGATCTTTGCCTGGATCGGGACTATCTGGGCAGGGCAGCGAGTTGTCTGGCGGACGCCGTTCCTTTTCATGCTGGGCTTTATTGTGATTTTCGTCATCGGCGGATTGAGCGGTGTCATGTTTGCCGCGGTGCCGTTCGACTGGCAAGTCACGGACACGTACTTCGTCGTCGCACATTTTCATTATGTGCTCATCGGCGGTGCCGTGTTCCCCATCTTCGGGGCGTTCCACTACTGGGTGCCGAAGATGACGGGCCGCATGCTCGACGAACGCCTCGGGATCTGGACGTTCATTTTGATGTTTGTCGGATTCAACCTGACGTTCTTCCCCATGCACATCGCGGGCCTGCTCGGTATGCCGCGACGGATCTACACCTACCAGCCGGGGCTCGGCTGGGATGCATGGAACCTGGCCTCCACCATCGGCTCTTTCGTCCTCGCTGCGAGCTTCGCCCTCTTCGTCGTGAACTTCTTCGTCAGCCGCAAGCGTGGCGCACCGGCGGGCGACGATCCATGGGCCAGCAATAGTCTCGAATGGGCGACGAGCTCGCCGCCGCCCGCGTATAACTTTCGTGCCATCCCGGTGGTCGCCAGCCGCGACCCGCTGTGGGATGGGCGCAGCAAGCTGGGGCGAGCGGCACCTCCGGCCGGCGGAATCCCGCTGGAACCACGCGGCGCGGAGCGGGAGGCAATCGAGACCTCGTTCATGGACGCCGAGCCGGAGCGCCGCCTGCACATGCCCGCGGAATCGCTCGAGCCGCTGGTCTTGGCGTTCGGGCTCGCTCTCGCTTTCTACGGCGTCCTGCCGGACTTGCTTGGCGTGAAGATCATCATGGTCTCGGCCGGGCTTCTGATCGCGATTGGCGCCCTTATCTCCTGGACCTGGCCCGACCGGCCGGCACGCGCGGAGGCTTCCGGATGACGCCCGAGATGACCAGCGACGCGGCGGGCCTGCCGACGACCGGGTCGGGGCTGCGCGCCACCGGCTGGTGGGGCATGGTCGTCCTCATCGCCACCGAAGCCACCCTGTTTGCGGCGCTGCTGTCGAGCTACTTCTCCCTGCGCTCAGGCGCCGACGTCTGGCCGCCAGCTGGCGTCCCGAAGCCCGAGTTCTCGCTGGCCGGCCCCGGCACCGCCATCCTCCTCTCGAGCTCGGCGACGATGGTCTGGGCCGAGCTGAGCATCCGCCGCGGGCGCCAGGGCAGGCTTCGGGCGGGAATGGCCGTCACCTCGGTCCTCGGGCTCGTCTTCCTTGCCATTCAGAGCATCGAATACGCCACGTCCGAGTTCACTCCTCGCACAAACGCCTACGGGTCCCTCTTCTTCATCATCACCGGCATCCACGGCCTGCACGTGGCTGTGGGCCTCTGCATGCTGGCGGTCGTTCAATTGCGCGCCTGGCTCCGCCATTTCGACGCCGAGCGAAACCTGGCAGTCCAGAACGTCTCGCTCTACTGGCATTTCGTCGACGCTGTCTGGATCTTTGTGTTCGCCTCGCTCTACATCTCGCCGAGGGTGATCTGAGGGGGTAGCCATGTACGCGTCCAGGCCCGCCCCTCACCGGCCCAGGCTTCTCCTGCTGTGGTACGGGATGCTTGCGCCGCCAATTGCCTGGGCGTTCCAGCTCCTCGTGGGCTACGGCGTCGCTGCCCAAGCCTGCGAGGGTCGTGTCAGCCCCATAGATCCGATCCTCCACGGGATCACGGCTGCCGCCCTCGTCGCAACCATGGCGGCGTTGGCGGCCGCCCTGTACGAGTGGGCGCAGATACCCCATCCGGCCGAAGGCGTTCGGCTGGACCGGGCACGCTTCATGGCGCTCTGCGGGATCCTGCTCAGCACACTCTTTCTGATTCTGATCGTCTTCACCGACATCCCACCCTTCTTTCTGGAGCATGGCTGTGCGGCGGGACATGGCTAGAGTGAGGCAATGGAAGACGCTGTTGCTGGTCGTGCTGGCGGCCGCCGTGGGCCTCGTTGCGGCCGCCGAGCCGGGCCTGGGCGCTCCGGGCCTCGTCCTGTTGGTCGGCACTGTCTACGCGGTCGGCCTCTCGCGTCCGTGGCGGCGTTTCGGGGTGGGACATGGCATCCCCATCTGGCGAGCGGCGGCGTTTGCGGGCGGACTGGCGACGATCGCCACCGGCCTGCTGCCTCCCCTCGAGCCCATGGCGGAGGGCCAGTTCTCGATCCACATGGTCCAGCACATGCTGCTGATTGTCGTCGCCGCACCGCTGCTCGTGCTCGGCCGGCCTGGAGCCGCCATGGTGCGAGCTACGCCCCGAGGGACGCGGCGCTGGCTCGTGGGCGTCGCCAGGCGCTTCTCCCTGATTCGCGGCTGGCGCGCTCTCAGCCGCCCGGTGACTGCCTGGGCGCTTCACCTTGTGGCGCTCTGGGCCTGGCATCTGCCGTTGCTCTACGAGGCGGGGACCGAGCATGAAGCTGCGCACTTCCTGGAGCACCTGACGCTGCTGGGGAGTGCGGCGCTCCTGTGGCATGCCATTCTGGCCGGACGACGACCCAGCGCCTACGGCGTCTCTGTGCTCGTCGTCTTCGCGACAGCCACCCAGATGAACATCCTGAGCGCGCTGCTCACGTTCTCGCACTCGCCCTGGTATGACCTGCCGCCGCCACGCTGGGGGCTGACGCCGCTCGAGGACCAGCAGCTGGCGGGCCTGATCATGTGGATTCCGGGCGAGGTCTTGTACCTCTCGGCCGCCGCCGCCCTGTTCGCCCTCTGGCTGCGCGCCACCGAGCGCGAAGCAACCCGAGCCGAGGCGCTCGCCGTGGAAAGCGGAGGCGACGCATGACCGGGCGCGGCCGCAAGGCCCTAGTATCCGCGATTGCGCTGTTCGCCGCGGCGGCGGCCTGGTTTTCTTCGCTTCCCAGCTGGGCCCGCGGCCGGCGTGCGCGCGCTGACGCGTCATCTGCGCCGGCCGGCCCATTGCCACCGCCCGCCTCGCCGGGGCTGCCGTCGGCTGAGGAGATCTCGCGGCGCCACTTCCTCACGGGTCTCAGCATCGGTCTGGGCGCCGTTGGCACCGCGATTGTGAGCGTGCCCATCGTTGGCTTCATCGTCGGGCCGCTGCTTCGCAGCCAGCCCGACGTCTGGCGACCCGTTGGCCCGCTCGGCCAGTTCAAGGTGGGCGACACGGTGAAGGTGACGTTCCAGGATCCGTCGCCGCTGCCCTGGGCGGGTGTGACCGCCGATTCTGCCGCCTGGCTGCGCCGCGTCAGCGAGTCGGAGTTCCGTGCGTTCTCGATCCATTGCACGCATCTTGGTTGCCCGATCCGCTGGCTGGCGAGCGCCCATCTGTTCATGTGCCCCTGTCACGGGGGTGTGTTCTACGAGGACGGCCGGCCCGCCGCCGGCCCGCCGCCCGTACCGCTCGCCGAGTTGATGGTACGCGTGCGAGACGGCCAGGTGGAGGTACGGACGCGAGGAGTAGCAATCACCGGGGGCGTGCTCAACCCACCGCCGGAGAAGAACGCGCCATGAAGGTACTGCGCGGCGCCTGGCATTGGCTCGACGAGCGGGGCGGCTTTGCCAAGGCGTTTGGACCGGTCATTCGTCACCGGGTGCCGCCAGAGAGCGCGCAGGGCCGCTCTGCCTGGCTGTACGTCTGGGGTGTCGCGACGCTCGCGGCCTTTCTGCTGCAGGTGGTGACCGGCGTCATCCTGGCGACGGCTTATGTGCCGTCGACGGCGCACGCCTACGACAGCCTGCAGTTCATCACCCAGGACGCGACCCTCGGCACGATGCTGCGGGGCATGCACTATTTCGGTGCCTCGGCCATGGTGGTGCTGCTGGCCATCCACATGGTGCGCGTCTTCCTCACCGGCTCCTACAAGGTCCCGCGCGAGCTGAACTGGCTAAGTGGGGTCGTCCTGCTCGCTCTCACCTTCGGCATGGCCTTCACCGGCCAGCTCCTGCGCTGGGATTCGGACGCGGTGGGCTCCGTGTTCGTGGCGGCGGAGCAGGCGGGGCGGCTACCCCTGATCGGCTCGGCCGTTGCCCACTTCATCCTCGCCGGTCAGAACGTGGGCGCTGCCACCCTGAGCCGCTTCTTCGCGCTCCACGTCTTCATCCTTCCCGGCCTCATCTTCCTGGTCATTGGCTTCCATCTCTACCTGGTGCTGCACAACGGCGTTTCGGAGCTGCCAGCCAGCGGGCGTCGCGTCGACCGCCGCGCCTACCGCACCTGGTATCACAGCCTCCTCGATCGCTCGGGCAAGGCCTACTTCCCGAACGCCGCGTGGCGAGAATTCCTCGTGGCCGCCACGATTGTCGCGATCGTCGCGGCCCTGGCGCTCACCCTGGGGCCCAAGGAGCTAACCGGTCCGCCCGACCCGACCAACACTCAGGCGAGCCCGCGCCCGGACTGGTACCTGCTCTGGATCTTCGCCCTGCTGGCCGTCATTCCGACGGCACTCGAGGACTACGTCATCGTCCTCGGGCCGCTGGTTGTTGCCATTCTGCTGATCGCCCTGCCCTTCGTCGCCGGCGGCGGGGAGCGTGCACTGCGCCGCCGACCATGGGCCCCGGCCTTCGTCGCGGCTTCTGCGGTCGTTGTGGGTGCCCTGCTCTATACCGGCGTGCGCGAGCCCTGGGCTCCCCGCTTCGGCACGCAACCGCTCTCCGCCGCCGTCGTGGGCACCTCCAGTGGCCAGGTCTACGACGGGTCACAGGCGTTCTACGCGCTCGGCTGCCAGTACTGCCACACCGTCAAGGGCCAGGGCGGCATTCGCGGTCCCGACCTCACGAACGTGGTCAACCGCCTGACGGAGGCCGACATCCGTGCCTACATCCTGCGCGGACGACCAGAGATGCCGGCCTACCAGACGATCATCTCCGCCTCGCAGCTAGACGCGATCCTCCGTTTCCTGGAAGCGACTGCGGGCAAGACGGGAGCCGAAGCGCACTAACCGGCCGTCCCATGTGTCCGAGGTGGCCGGGCCAGCCGGGCTCTGCTACAGTCCGGCGGCGTGCTCTGCGGTGATTGCGGGCAAGCAGCGGCTCGCGGTCGGTCAGTGCCTGCCCGCCGCCCGCAAGATCTGATACCGGAGGTTCTTCCCATGGCTGATGACTACGTGGCCCTGCACCAGCTCGTCGACCGCTATGCCGACGCGGTCAACCGGCGCGACGCGGACGCCTGGGGCGCCTGCTGGGCCCAGGACGGCACCTGGGACCTCGGCGCCGGCCGCCAGGTGACCGGCCGCGACGCGATCGTCGGGCTGTGGAAGCAGCTGATGGGCGGACTTCCTTTCGTCGTCCAGATTGTGCATTCGGGCGTCGTCGATTCCGCCGGCGACACGGCGACGGCACGCTGGTACCTGACGGAGTATATGCACCTACCCGACGGGGCCAAGCGCATGGGCGTGGGCGTGTATCGCGACGACTGCGTTCGCGTCGACGGCCGCTGGCAGTTTGCGCGGCGCCGCTACAACCTGCTCTACTCCGGGCCGGCTGACCTGAGCGGCACGACGTTCCCCTTCCCGGCCGATTGACGGTCGTTTCCGGGCAGGGTTGGCGGCGACGGCCAGTGTTGTCAGCGTCCGCTGAAGCGAGGGTCGCGCTTCTCCTGAAAGGCGCGCACGGCCTCGCGATGGTCCTCTGTCCCCATCGAGATCTCCTCGAGTGCGAGAGAGAGGGGGAGGACCAGGTTCGACACGGCCTTCACGAGCTTGTTGACGGCGATCTTCGAGGACTGGACGGCGTAGGGCGCCCCGGCGGCGAGACGGGCGGCGAGCGCGAGCGCTTCGGGCAACGCCTGACCGTCGTCTACCACGCGGTTGACCAGGCCGATGGCGAAGGCTTCGTCCGCGGGGATCAGGTCGCCCGTCATGAGCATGTACTTGGCGCGGTTGACGCCGACGAGCAGCGGCCAGATGACAGCGCCGCCGTCGCCCGCCGTAATGCCCATCTTCACGTGGGGGTCGCCGATGCGCGCGCCGCGGGCGGCGATGACGACGTCGCAGCAGAGTGCGACGGTTGCGCCCAAGCCGGCAGCCGGGCCGTTGACCGCCGCGATCACCGGCTTTTCGAGGTCGAGCATGTTGTCGACGATGCGGCGGGCCTCCTGCATCATCGTCAGCCCGGTCTTCGAGGCCATGCGCGCGCCGCCAGAAAAGTCGCCACCGGCGCAGAAGGCGCGGCCCGCCCCGGTCAGCACGGCGGCGCGCACCTCGGGGTCGGCCTGGACGGCGGGCCAGACGGTGGTCAGCTCGGAGTGCATCGCGCCGTTCACAGCGTTGAGACGTTCCGGCCGGTTCAGGGTGAGGATCGCTATTCCCTCCCTCTTCTCGACCTGGATCGCCTCGTAGTCTTCCTGCCGCAGCATCGCCCGCCTCCACATGATGGTGCCGGCATTCTACGGCGTCCCCCGGCGCGGTGTGCGGCGGGTGCGTGGGCTGCCGAGATGCTGGCGTGACAAGTCCCTCACGCTCTACGAACGACCTGGAGGAACGCTACAACCGCGTCGCCTATCCCACGCACCCCCAGGAGTCCGCCCGCGTGGACCAGCTCGCGGTGATGGCGACGCTCATGGGCATGACGCCGCGGCCGCCTGGTCGCTGCCGCGTTCTGGAGCTTGGCTGCGGCGACGGCGGCCATCTCATCCCGTTGGCGCTCACGCTGGCTGAGAGCGAGTTCGTCGGCGTGGACCTCGCAGGCGTACCGGTAGCCCGCGGACGGAAGGACATCGAGGCACTTGGCCTGACGAATGTCAGCCTCCGCCAGGCGGACATTCGCGAGGTGCATGAGGCTCCTGGGTCGTTCGACTACGTCATCGCGCACGGGGTCTACTCGTGGGTGCCGAAGGAGGTGCGGGCGCGCCTGCTGGCAGTCTGTGGCGAGCTGCTGGCCCCCCAGGGCGTCGCCTACGTGAGCCACACTGTCCTCCCGGGTGGTCACATTCGGCGCATGCTCCGCGAGATGATGTTCTTCCATCTCAAGTCTCTGACTGACCCGACCGAACGCGTGCGGGAAGCGAAGGCGTTCTTTGCCATGCTCGCCTCGGTGCCCGCCCGCTCGGCGCATGAGGCTGCCTACCGGGACGTCGCACACGAGCAGCTGCGGATGATGGAGGCGCGCAGCGAGAACGACGTCTTTCACGACGAGCTGGCGGCGATCAACGAGCCGGTCTACGTCGTACAGCTGGCCGAACAGGCGCGAGGCCACGGCCTGCAGTTCCTGGCCGACGCCGACTTCTTCACGATGCAAGAAGCGGTGTTCAGCGATGAGGTTGCTGACTGGCTGGGGCAGGTGGCGGACGAGGACGAGCTGCTGAAAGAGCAGTACATGGACTTCCTGCGCTGCCGGCAGTTCCGAAAGACGCTTCTCTGCCGGCAGGAGCTTCAGCTCGACCGCTCGTTCCAGCCCAACACCATAGCTAGATTCTGGGCGCGGTCGGACGCCGTCCCCGGCGAGCCCGACGCCGAGGGCGTGGTGCCTTTCACGAGCGCCCGCCATGGCGCGGTCAGCGCGTCGAACCCGCTGATGATCGCTGCCATGCGCACCCTCCATGAGGCGTGGCCGGCGGCCGTCGCGTTCGGCCCCCTGCTTGAGGCATGCCTCGCCGCCACCGGGGAGGCTGGCGTCAGCCGGTTCAAGACCGGTCGTTCGCTCGCGCTGTTCCTCTACCACAGCTACTCGGCGGGCGTCGTGGACCTCACAACCGGGCCGGTTCACACGCTCGAACGCCCGGGCGAGCGGCCGCTGGCCAGCCCGCTGGCCCGGCTGCAGGCAGCGCGCGGGACGATCCTGACGACGTTGCGCCATGAGCCGGTGGCCGTCGAAGACGAGGCCGGACGGCGCATGCTTCGCCTCCTGGACGGCACGCGGACGCGCGCGGAGATCGTCGAAGCGCTGACCGCCGCCGGCGTGGAGGAAAGCTCGCCGGAGCGCGTCGAAGAAAAGCTGGCGGAGCTCGCTCGCCTTGGCTTGCTCCTGGGGTAGGGGCCCTCAGCGGCCGGCTACCAGGGCAACGACGTCGCGGGGGCCGAACGCGTGCAGGGGTGCCTCGCCGGCGCTGATCGCCACGAGCCGGGCGAACGTCTCGGGCCGGCTCGCGAGGTTCGCGACCGTTCGCCTTGCGAGCCCGGGCCGGCGGGCGAGCGCGAGGGAGAGCCGCGCCAGCAGGTTGGCGTTGCCCACCAGGGTGCGCCGCTCGGCGTCGTAGCGTCGGAGATGGGCGTGATCTCCGTCGTCGAGCCAGCGGTCGAGCGCGTGGGCGCCGGTGGCGGCGCCGAGCAGGGCCGCGGACATGCCCTCGCCGCTGATGCCGTCGAAGAAGCCGGCGGCGTCACCGACCAGCATGAGGTTTTGGCGCCAGGCGCGCGTGCAGCCGCGCGGGAATGGACCTGCGGCGCGCGGCTGGTCCAGCACTTCGCATCCGCTGGCGAGGCGGGGATGTGCCCGCAGGGTGGCGGCGAAATGGCCGCTCAGGTCGCCGGCGAAGCCCGCCATCATGGGCCGGCGCATGAGGAGTGCCACGTTCGCCACGTCTTCGCCCACCGGCGTCAGGTAGAGCTCGAATCCGGCATCGAAGAACACGTCGATCCTCGGCGCTAGACGACCGGGGAGGCGCACGTGCGCGCTAACGCCGTACCGGTCGCCCGGCCGCCGGCCGTCGAGGCCGGCCTTGCGCCGGAGCGGCGAGTGCAGCCCGTCGGCGGCGACCACCGCGCGCGCGAAGAGCGGGCCCGCGTCGGTAGCGACGCCGGTCAGGCGTCCTCGGTCGCGGAGCAGGCCGCGGACGACAACGCCGGTGCGGACGTCCGCGCCGGCCGCATGTGCCCGGTCCACCAGTGCTGCGTCCAGCCAGTCGCGCCTTACGCCGAGGCCGCCGGCCGGGAGGGGCGCCTCGACGGTGGCAGGCCCCGCCGTGAAGCGGAGGGATTCGAGCGGAACGGCTGGCTCGAGGTCGGCGTCGCTGAGGCCGAGGGCGCGAAGGGCGCGGGTGCCGCCCGGGAAGAGCCCTTCGCCGCACGCCTTGCGACGGGGGAAGCGGGCGCGGTCGAGAAGCACGACGCGGCGTCCCCGGCGGGCCAGTCCGATGGCAGCGGCCGAGCCAGCCGGGCCCGCACCGACGACGGCGACGTCGAAACGCTCCCCGGGACCTGTCACGGCGGCGCGCTCAGGAGAAGCGCGCGTGGACGCGGATGTCGGTCGTGAGGCAGACGCGGCCCTTGCCGTCGCGCGTGCCGCCCGTGACGATCAGCGTGCGGGCCGGGGTGCCCTCCCGTGTGAGGGAGAGAGCGACGCACATGCCATCGGTGCCGGGCTGTTTCTGAATGTACAGGTCGTACCCGTCGGGGCTGGTGGTCGCGAGGGCGACGGTCCAGCGGAAGGCGACGACGTGGCTGGCGCCGGGCGGGAGGGCCATGAAGGCGCCGAACCAGTGCTTACCGCTGTCGTCGCCCTGGTCCTCAACGCCCCAGGGCTGGCCGTCCATCGTCACCTCTTCGTTGGCAAGCCCCCGGGGGCCGAAAAGGCGCAGATAGCCGCCGTAGAGCCCGCTCAGGAAGAGCTGCTGGACGAGCTTGGGATCCTTCCCGGCCGCCCAGTCGGGGAGCCCGTTGTGGTAGCGCAGCTCCAAGTGGTGGCGGGCGTCGCCGAGCGCGTTGACGTCGATCCGGTACTCGGCGTCTGGCTTGATGAGCAGGTTGAGCTTGGTGGAGAGGACGCTCGCCTCGTTCAGCTGGACGAAATCGCCGCGCGGCGCCTCCAGGCGGCCGTCCCAGCGCACGTCGCGGATGATCGTTTGCTCGCCCGCGTCGAAGGAGAGGATCTGGATGTGCCGCTCCTGCCCGAGGCGGCGCATGACGTCGACGGCGTCAGCCCACTTGTTCGACGGCAGGCGGAGGAGGTCGGCGATGATCACGTTCGCCAGCTCGCCGACGACGGACTTGCGATCGTCTGTGGGTTCGAACGGCTGCCGGGTTAGCTGCTCGAGGAGGATGATGGCGTTGTCGGCGTCGAAGGTGATGGGGCCGGCTCCTGCGACGTCGAGGGTCTTCGGCCCGGTGACCGTGAGGAGGCGCTGGAGGACGACGAGGTCGACGGCCACGACGCCGTTGACGTCCTGGGGACCGTGGACCAGCTCGTAGAACTCCAGCGCCTGTTGTGACCAGGTGGGGAAGTCCGGCGTCCAATTGCTGACGAGCAGGTTCCAGGTGAAGTCCCGGAGGAGGTAGCGCTGGAGAGGTCCCGGGGGTTGGATGTAGGCGCCACCCTTCGCTTCCCACTGGGTCTTCCACGCCGTCGAGTCGGTGAACTCGAGGCGGCCGTTGACGCCCTGGCTGACGGGCAGGACGCCGGCGGTGGTGACGAGGCCGCCGCCCGGGAGGAGCTCACCGCTGTTGAGGGCGAGGACGAGGTACTTGCGGTCGCCGTGGAAGCCGAGGAAGGCGGGCAGCAGGCTCTTCGACTGGCGGGCCTGCTCGATCGCGTTTGCGAGGCGCGGGAGCTCGCGGTCGAGGCGGCGGCGGACGGCGTCGAGGGGTGGGAGGAGGCGCGCGTCGCCCATCTCGAGGCGAATGGCGACCAGCTGACGGGTGAGCTCGTCCACGCGGTCGAGGTCGGGGCCGGTGTCATCCAGCAGATCGACGAGGGAACGTGTGAGCGGCTGGCCGGCGGGCGGAGTGTCGCGAAGGGCGACGGCCCTGGCGCCGGCGCTTGTTGCGCCTTCTCCTATCTGCACGAGCAGGTCGGCCATGTCGAGGAACTGGTCGAGGGCCTTGACCTGGCCGCCGGTGCCTGGCAGCGCACGGGTGCCGCGGGCAATCGGGTCCCAGCGCAGATGGTCACGGGCCCTGGCGAGGTCTTCGCTGGCGGAACGAAGCTGCTCACGGGCGACGGCGATGTCTCCCTGGCTGAGGTTGAGGCCCACGTCGCTGAGGCGGGCCTGGGCGCTCAGCAATTCTTCGCGGGCATGAGCAAGGCTCGAATAGAGTGTCCAGTAGTGCCAGCCGGCGAGAACGAGGAGGACGGGGACGACGACGGCGGACGCCACGAACAGCCTTGGGTGTCGAAGGATCGCCCTGCGCATCCGCCTCGCCTGCCTCACGGTCAGAATAGTGGATAGAATGCAAGCGCGATATGAGCAGACGACGCCTCCGCCGCTGGGTACGCCGCCGTCGCGGGGCGCTGCTCGGAGCAGCGCTGGCGGCGAATCTCGTGGCGCTCGTCGTCCTCATCGTGCTGGTGACGCCGCGCGAGGCGCCCGAGGTGCCAACGAGCGCGCAATATGCGGAGCTGTTTGCCCATCGCGCCATTCGCGCTGACGTTCACGGCGAGCCGCAACCGCCCTCAGTGCTCGCGCATGCTGTGGCGACGGCGCTGCCCACACCGGAGACCTTCGACGCACCGGTGGCACGCCTCGTCATAGACCGCATCGGGGTCGACGCGCCGGTGGAGGTGCTTGGCGTGGACAGCACGGGCACCATGGAATCGCCCGACGGGCCGGACGTGGTGGCCTGGTATGGCTTTACGGCGAAGCCGGGGCAGGGCGGGAACGCGGTCTTCTCCGGGCACGTTGATTACGTCCGTCATGGCCCAGCTGTCTTCTGGGACCTGCGCAAGCTGCAACCGGGAGACGGGATAGAGGTGCGTCTGGCCGACGGCACGCGCATCGAATATGCGGTGACAGCGGCGCGCCTCTATCCGGTGGACGAGGTGCCGATGGAGGACGTACTGGCACCGACGTCCACAGAGTCGGTGACGCTCATCACCTGTGGCGGGACCTTTGGCGGAGGCCAGTACTCACACCGGCTGGTGCTGCGGGCAGCGCGAACGGAAGTCGTCCGCCCCTCCTGACCTGGTGGCGTGGCGGTGGCCGTCGCGCGGCCAGGACGTGACGCGCCTCGCATCGCCCCGCGTGTGCAACCAGGCGTTCACCGCACCGGGGTTCATCGATCTAGTTACCGGCCCGACACCCATGCCGGGAGGCTGCGAAGGCGCGGCGGCGGGGTGGACGGGTGGACGAAAACCGGAGCGCAACGAAGATGGGCCCGGCCAGGGTGGCCGGGATGGTGGCGCAGGCGAAGGGGCGCTCGGATCCGCGCCTCGCTCCTCCCCAGCCCACATGGTCCGTGCCTCGGCTCACCTTGTCGGGGTTCGTGCTCGGGCTTGGCTTCTGGGCGGTGGTCCTCTTCAGCGTGGCCATCTTCTCCGGCAGTGCATACCGGTTGCTCGGCACGCGCTGGGACCACCTCGCGCTAGGTTACCGGGCGGACAGCGCCGTTGGTGCATATGCGGACGCGGCCTTCGCGCAATGGGCGGAGGCGTCGCCGCTGCAGGGGTCGGCGGGCGGCCATGACGTCGAGATCACGGTGAAGCCGCTGCTGCCGCCCGTCTTCTACGCGGGCCAGCCGGCACAGGCGAACCTCAGCCAGGACGGAACGCGAATCACGCACTGCGAGGTGCGCCTTGACCCGGTCGCCTTCTTCCAGCTGAGCGAAGCGGGCCGCCAGAACACCGTCACTCACGAAATCGGTCACTGCCTGGGCCTGAACCATTCCGACCAGCCGGGCATCATGATGAACCCGCTGCTCTACAACTTCAGTGCCGACGACGCAGCCGCTGTCGCGGCCGTCTACGGACCCAGGGAAGCGCACGTCGTGGCTCCAATGCCGACGCCGCCGAGCGTGGTGGCAGCCGACAGCCGGCCGATGGTCGCCCCGGTGCCGTTGCGGGCAGGCTGGAACCTGATCACGTGGGACGGGCGGGCAAGTGCGCCGGGCGCCTGCGGCTGCCTGGCGGTGTACGCGCTGGTGGATTCTGGCTGGCAGCACTGGAGCGCCGGAGGACCAGCCTACGCCAACACGCTCCAAGCTCTGCGCAGCGGCGAGCCGTACTGGGTTCTCGCGCGCTGAAGGAGAAGGGCACGCCTGGAGTCAAGGCCGGGGCGACGCGGGTCGGTGTTAGCTTGCGCGGGGTAGCTCATGGCGCTGGCGCCGATGGAAGGACCAGGTACGACCGTCTCCCGTGGCCCAGAGGCCGAGCGGCTGGAAGGGAGCCTTCGCCTGCTCGATGTCCCGGCGGGCAGCGGTGAGCGCGTCGCCCAGGAGCCGGATACGCTCGCCCAGGAGCTGAAGGTCCGGTGGGGGAAAGTTCTTCCTCACCTCGGGATCATCGGCAGACGACTGCGGTCTCCTCAGGGTGGCTACCAGCCGGCTCGCATTTCGATCCAGCACCGGAGTTCGCGCCGGCGGCGT
Organism: Dehalococcoidia bacterium; assembly: GCA_020847765.1. Classification (GTDB taxonomy): domain Bacteria; phylum Chloroflexota; class Dehalococcoidia; order Tepidiformales; family Tepidiformaceae; genus JADLBJ01. The sequence continues at coordinate 12,744 of JADLBJ010000169.1, read as the reverse complement.
GGTCAAGGACGAGGAGATCTACCCCCGCCGACGCGAGGTCGCTTCGCCACCGCTACGGCCGTCGCCGACAAGAGAAGTGCAGCCTGGCGGCCCCTTTACGGCCTCAGAAGCGACGATCCCGGCCCTCGCGAGCTAGCTTCCAACGATGCGGCCCGCGCGCGACCCGTGCCCCCGTGCCGTGCTCGTGCCCTGTTCATGTGCGATTCCGACGGCCGAGTTGCTCCTTGTGACGACGAGGCCGCCATGCCCCGGCTGCCAACGCAGCTCGAATTCGGAGGGTCGTTCGCGTGCGAGCAGTCAACATACAGGCGTGTCGTAATCAGAAAATGAGCCCGTATTCCAATCGGATAAATGGGAAAGACAGGGCGATCTGTAAAGCGCCGTTACTTGACTGGACTATCCGCTGTACTACCTTTCTGGTTCATCTACGACGAGCCTTTTGCCATTGCGGTTTCGTAAACCGGACATTGGGGTCGTCTCGTTCACGAGGAGCCAGCGCTGAGCGTCCTGACGACTTCTCCCCGCCAGCGACCGGCCCGTGCCGCCACGCGCGTGGTCGCCAGCCTGGCCGCATTGGTCGCGGCGGCACTGGTGCTGCTCTCCGGGGCTCCGGCGCACGCCCTGCCCGCCGATCCCGGAGGCGCTGCGGCGCCTCCCCTCCCGACGCGGCCCCACACGGGCAAGGCGCCTGAGCCCAGCGCGCCCGTTTCGCCAGCCGCTCCGAGCGAACGACCGAGGTGCAGCGAGCCAGGCTGCGAGCGGCCGGTGCTCGACCAGGTGATCGCCAACACGAAGATGGCGGCCGCACTCGCCTATGCCGACGAGCTCGCCGGTCGGGGCACGCGCGACCGCGTCGAGGGCATCGAGCAGTGGGTTCGGGCGCTCACGGGCGAGCCGGCCCGTGAGGTCGTCCCTTCGACGCCCGGCGTGCTGGTCGCCGGGCGGAGCGGTCAGGGCGCGGCCGCCCAGCCGCGCCGTTCTGTTCTGCAAGAGAAGTACATCCCCTTCGCGCAGGTGACGCCGTTCTACTGCGGGCCCGCCACGGCCATGAGCAGTCTGGCGTTTCTCGGACCCCGGACGAGTCACACGGTGAATCCGGACACCGGCGTGCGGGAAAAGCTCACCGGCGATTCGGTCCATGACCAGCAACTGCTTGCCGCTGACTTCTGGCTGGCGACCGATGCGAACGGTGGGACAAACTGGGGCGCCGGCTACATGCCCTTCACGCTCAACAGCTGGCGCGGCACGCGCTGGTACGTGGCGGCGGGCACTCCCAACGTGGAGGGGACGCTGACCAGGGAGCAGGCGCTGGCGGCGATCAAGTACGACACGGATCGCGGCTACCCGGTCGCCGAAAACGTGCTGTACGACGCGTCGACGTATTACCCGGCGGGCTTCCTGCCAGGGGTGACCTACCAGCACTGGGACACCGTATACGGCCATTACCAGCATGACGGTCGTGAGGTTGTCCAGGTCGGTCAGGTGTATCACGACAGCACGCTGCCCGCCGCCCCTTATCAGGACATCGACTGGGACATTCACTGGACGGCGATCGAGCAATGGCACGGCATTGTCTGGTAGGAAGGTGGTGGGGGGCATGGTCGCTGGCGTGACGCTTATCGTTTCTGGCTGTGCCGGCGGCGGACCGGTGACCGCCGACCGGCCCTCGCCTACGCCCACAGCGGCGCCGACGCTGCGAGTCGACCTTCAGGCGGCCGAGCCTGCGAGGGTCGGGGCTCCCATCGCCACTGGTGCCGGCGCCGTCTCCCTCCCGATGTACGGCGACGGCGGGATCGTGCAGCCGGTCGCCGCGGTTGGTCCGCGACTCCTGCTTTCCGAAACGCCGACGGCCGAAGGGGGCGGCGGCCGGCGATTCTTCGCGTGGGACCCGCTGACCGGCGAGCGCGAAGCCCTCTGGGAGGCACCTGCCGGTCGCCAGGACATCGTGACGGCCGTCAGCGGCAGCCGTGTGGTGGTCGTGCGCACGGGCCTGGCGCTCCCCTTCGCCGACTGGCTGCTGACAGTCCGCGATCTCGCTACGAGCCGGATGATCCCGGTCGCGATGAGCCAGGCCGGGGTCGCTGCGGTGACGGGCGCCACAGCTGCACCGCCGCTGGGCCTTGCCCCCTACGCGGCGATCGACGGCAACGTCGTGTGCTGGGCAGCCTATTCGCTGGACCCCGCGGGGCGTCTCCGCCGACAGGTGCTCCTCCACGACCTGGAGACGGGCAGCACCCGCGTGCTCGCCGAGGCGGACCCGCGAACGGGCCATGGACTGGAGTCGCCCTCGCTTGGCGGCGGCCTTGCGGCCTGGATCGAGACCGCGCCCGGCGGCTCCGTTTTCGCGGTCGCGGAACTGGGAACTGGGCAGGTGACGCGCTATGCCGCCCCCGGATCGCCGTCCTTTCTGCGGCTGGACGGGTCGGGCCGGCACCTCGCCTGGGATGACGGTCTGGCGGCCAAGTACGCCCTGGACCTCGACGACGGGTCGCTCGTTCGTTACGCGGGAGCGGAGGGGTGGGGGGTGCTCGCAGCCGGCCATCGGCTGAGCTGGGCGCCGGCGGGGGCCTTCAGCGGGACCGGGGGGTTCTATGATCTCGCCACTGGCGAGGTGCGATTCTTGGAGCCCAGTGCCGCGGGATCGGTGACAAACCTGGCGGGTGTTTTCGGCGGCTGGTTCGTCTGGCAGGAGATCCCGGCCGGGGCCAACGGGCGACCGCGCGCCGAAGCGGGCGTCTACCACCTGCTGCCGCTGGACCCGTGAGCGGCGGTGCCGCGTTGTGAACCATCTGAGCCAGGGAGGCTTGCGTTGATCACCGTCTGGCGAGACTTCGATCGCTGCCGACAGCCGAGGCGCTTTCGCAACCACAACCACAAGCGGAAGCTCTCAGAGCTCATCTGCCACCTTCACCGTCAGAGCTACTTCACGCGACCTCATCGCGTCGTGACGCTTAACGAATGGGACGTTACGCCGGAGGCGATCGAGCTGTGGGCGCGGGTGCGGCAGCTCATCGTGCGCAAGGAGGGCGACCCCAGCCACGGTCGCGTGCCGATGCAGCCGTTGTTCTTGCTCGCCGACGAGCTGGAGGAGACGGTGCCCACGCACAACAACCTGATCGCCGCCGAACGCGATCTGCGCGCTGCGATTGGTGCCCGGGCGGCTCTTTCTCGCCGCGACAGCGAGCAGGAGCTGCTCTTCGCCTGAGCCGCGGCTGGGAGGGACGGTGTGGTGGTGGCGAGTGCAGCCGTTGGTCTCTCCCGGCCCGGGTCGGCCCGCCTGGCCGCCGGCGCATGGGGCGCGCCGCAGCCAGGCGGGCCGAGCTAAGCGCACTGCACGCCGGCGAGCTGGCGGTAGGCGTCGTTGGCACTGACACTGCCCGGCGTCTGGACGAGGCTGACCATCGTCTCCTCGAATCGGGCATCGGCGAGCTCGTGCAAGCGCTCCGCGATGCCGGTCTGGCTTCGCGAGATGACGAGGGCGTCGATGAGCGTATCGGGGAAGTGCTGCTTCTCGTTCGGCTCGGGGAACCCGGCGTCGGCGAACATCTGCTGGTAGGCGGCCACGCGAGCGAAGAAGCAGAATTGCTGGCGGAAGGCCTCGTGGACCGCGTTGCTGTTCGCCGAGAAGGCAATCGGCAGGTTGGGCGACGAGCGGCGGCCGGGGCCGGCCAGCTCGAGCGGCGCCTTCGGCCATCGCGGAGATGGCGCGTTCGCGCCCGTATGCGGGCCGCGTCGGCGGCGACAATTCGCTCCACGACGGCCGCGGTCGTTGGGGCGGCGACGATCACACGGATCTTCGTCGATTCATCGCCCCGCAGCCGCGAGATCAGGATGGAGCGACGCCGCTCTTGGAATGCGACGCAGACGGGCGGCGCTATTTTCAGCCGACGCCCGCGAGCTTCTTCTTCTTTTGGGCGACATAATCGACGAGAATGTACTCGCCGAGCTTGTCGGGTGTGGTGTAGAAGACGCGGCCCTTGTTGATCCGTGCGACCTGGTTGACGAATTCCTTGAGGTAGTAGTTGCGATCGAGCATGAAGGTGTTGATGGTGATGCGTTTCTGGGTGCAGCGCTTCACCTCCTTCAGCGTTTCGCGGATGGTGATGGGACTCGGCGGGTAGGCGAAGTAGCTGCGGCCGCGTTCGAGATGAGCGGTGGGCTCGCCGTCGGAGATCATGATGATCTGCCGGGTGCCAGCGGTGTGCTTGGCGAGGAGAGACTGGGCGATCATGAGCGCGTGGTGCATATTGGTGCCGAGGACTGACTCGTCCCAGCGAACATAAGGGAGCTGGTCAGCTTTGAGCTCGCGGGCGTAGGCGCTGAAGCCGATGATGTACAGGCTGTCGCGCTGGAACTGAGAGGAGATGAGGTTATTGAGGGCGAGCGCGACCTTCTTCGCCGCCTGGAAGCTCCCGCGAAGGGCCATCGACCAGCTGAGGTCGAGCATGATCACGGTGGCTGTCTGGGTGAGGATCTCTGTCCGGGCGACTTCGAAGTCATTGGGGTGCAGGTGGGCGGGCAGACCTGGTCCCTCCCGGTACATGGAATTCATGATCGTCTTCTGAATGTCCAGGTAGAAGGGATCACCGAATTCGTACTTTTTCGTATCGTCTATACGGTCGCCACCAGAGCCGCTTTCACGGATCTCGTGCTTGCCAAAGCTATCCTTCTTTAGCTGAGCGTAGATTTCGCCAAGCGCTCGTTGGCCGATTTTTCTGGTCCCCCGCGGAGTCAGCTCGTAGCCGCTGCCTTTTTTGCGGATGTAGCCTGCGTCTTCGAGGATCTCGAGGAACTGCTTGAGCTGGTCAAGTGTTTCGCGTGCTTCCGGTCCGAGTAGCTCCTCGAGCTTATCGGCATCCACATCGTCGATCTCGCCACCATATTGCGTGCGTTCGAGCTGGCGTTCGATCTCGTCAATCGACTGCATCTGGTTCATGAGTTGCATCGCCGACTGGATGTCGATCTCCTCATCGCCACGGAAAGGGTATTGGTTGCGAAGCTCACGCATGGGGAACAGGTATTCCATATTCTGGGCGAGCTCATTTAGAGACTGCTGCAACTGAGGATCACCGATCTTGTCGGAGAGGAGGTCGTGGAGCTGCTGACGCATGTCACCCGGCAGGCTATCGAGCAGGCTCTGCATCTGGCCCATCTGATGCTGCATCTGGGAGATGAGCTCATCGAGTGACTGCGGCGGGTTATCTCCGAAGAGGTCGCCATATTGCTGCATGAAACGATCAAAGTCGGGTTCTCGGCCGGCCATCTTGTCCTGGAGCATCTGGTTGAGGTCGGCGACCATGTTCTTCATGCGCTCCAGCTCTTCTGGTGACATGTTCGCGATCTGGTTATAGAGATCCTTGAAGAAGGTCTCCATCATGGCCTTCTTCAGGCTTTCCAGGAGCTCGTTGAACTTCGCCTGCGCGTCGGGGTCCATGAACTCGTAGTTCTGGAGCTCTTTGACCTGTCCGGAGACGTCGTGCGGAAGGTTCTGGAGGAAGTCCTTTTTTCGGTTGGCGATATTTCGGAGCATGTCGGCGAATTCGGATCCTGGCGTTTGGCCTTGTGGACCCGGCTGTCCGCTGGGCGGCTGGCTGCCCTGGGGGTCGGAGCGGGATCCCGACCGTGGTCGGTCCTCGGCGGTGCTCTGTTGCTGGTGGCCGGCCTGGGGCCGGTCGTCGGCGTGGCCGTCGCCTGCCTGCGGCGTACCGGCGACTTCGTCGAGGCGCCGGTCGAGGGTGTCGCGCTCCATCTGGAGGATCTCGTCGAGCTGGCGCTTGAGGTCATCGAAGACGGAGCTGAGGTTGAATCGGTCCAGCTGCTGGCGGCGCTGCTGGCGGAGCTGCTGCAGGAGGTCACGCAGCCCCTGCATCCGCTGGCCGGAGGGGTTGCGCATGCCGCGTTGGAGGAGGTTGCGGAGGGCGTGCTGGAGGTCGCCGAAGTTCATCAGGTCGTCGGTGAGGTTGTCGAGGATGTCGTCGGCCTCGAGCGGTGGGACTTCCTGCGTGCCGTCCCATATCGAGTAGCGGTAGCGCAAGACCATGGGAGCCTCCAGCAGCGACCCGGCTGGGGAGGGGCCGCCTGCCCGCTACGGTACCGGAATTGCGAAGGGTTGTCAGGCGTACATGAGGACGCTCTGGGCTAGCCGGAGCCGACCTGCTGTCGACCGCGTCGGGCGGCGACCGTGGTCTACTCCAGGCGGGAGAGGAGTTCGTCGTACGCGTCGGCCGTGATGGGACGCACGACGCGGCCGAGGGCAGTCCAGTATGGCCACTTCCAGTCGCCGGTCGCGCGCGGCTGCTCGACGGGCTGGGCGATGGGCGCTCCCTTGCTTGCGAGCATGAGGTAGTAGTGGTCGCTGAGGGGAACGCCTTCGTTGACAAGGCCGATCCAGCCGGTGAGGTCGCCCTCGCCCGACGCGAAGGTAGTGCCGAGGTAGCGGTACTTACCTCCCAGAGGCCGGGAAGCGCTGTTGACGTAGCGCGCGCGTTCGCCGAAGCGGCGGCGCACGGCGGCCCCGCCGAGAGCGTAGAGTCGGTTGGTGGCGAGCGCCTGGTCGAGGGGGACGTCTCCCAGGCCAAGGATGTCGCGAAAGACGAATTCGGCGAACTGCAGCGCGAGGGGGTCGGGGTCGTCCTCGAGGCCCTCGGCCACCTGCAGCCACGTAACGGGCACCCAGGGAGGATTCACGGTGGCGGCACTGAGCCCGAGGAGGACGTGTGCCGGCGCTTCGTCCCACTCCGTGGTTGCGGCCTCGAGCGCGGGCAGGAGGCGCTCGTCGGCGCCGGCTTCAACCTGAACCTCCACGATAGCGCGGCGCCCGCCTTCGAAGGTGAGCACGAGGTCGGCGAGGCCGGCTTCGCCCACGCGAGGCTGGACTTCGACAAGGGCGAGCGGCTCGTTCTGGGCGGCGGCGGCATCGCTGAAGAGGGCGGTAAGCATGCGCTGGCCACGGCGGAGGAAGTAGGCCAGGCCGCTGGTGCAATAGTTCTCGAACGGTGTCGCCGCGGAGCCGGGCCGGTAGGCGGACAGCATCGTGAACAGGTTCGTTTCGACCATCATCCCAGTATGGCGGACGGGTCCGGGGCCGAGCCAGCCCTGGGGTTGGGGGCGCGCTCCGGCTTTGCACCGCACAGCGGCATATCGCGGAAGGGGTGACCATGGTCCGGCTATGTCGTTCGAAGGGCAGCGGTATACTCGGTCTGACCGGCCGGTAAGTGCGCTGGAACGGGGCTCGGTTGGGGAGGAGTGGCTGTGTCTCTGGAGGCCGCAGGGACCCGAGAAGTCGAGGTGAAGGACCGGATCTTCGCCTCGGCCCTTCATCATTTCTCCCTGAAGGGGTTTGCCGCCAGCTCGCTGCGCGAGATCTCGGCGGACGCCCAGACGACCAAGCCAATGATCTACTACTATTTTGGCTCCAAAGAGGGGCTGTACGAGAGCATCGTCCGGCAGATCCTGGGGGAGATGGCGGTGGCGCTCGAGGATCTGCCGGCAGAGGCGACGGCCTGCAATCGCGTGCTTTCGTATTGCCAGCGGTATGTCGACTACTTTCTGGCGAACGAGGACGTCATCGCGCTGGTCCTTCGCGAGGTATTTGGTCTGGGCGGAGCCCCCATGGCCGCGTTTGCCCAGACGCTTGGCGAACGGGTGCGCCAGCCGCTCGACGCGGTGCTGCGTCACGGCATGGAGAGCGGCGAGCTCGTCCGGGATCACGTCTTCCCCTGCTCGACGGCAATCACGGGCATCCTGAACATATTCATCCTCGCGCACGTCTTCGGAGGAGCGGCGATCGACCGCACGGCGCCACTCATCCAGGTGCACCGTTATCTCGCCGGGCTGGTCGCCCAACCGTAACCGGGGCGCGCAGGAGCACTCTACGGAACTCGCCGCCGCCTGCCGTTGTTAGCGGTGAGGGTGGACAGTGGCTGACGCTTCGGTCATCGACTACTACGCGGTCCTGCATGTGCCCTTCGACGCCGACCTGGCGGGGGTGGAGAACGCCTACGCGCGGCTCTCGGACGAGTTCGCGACGATGACAGACGTGGACGAGACGTGCACGGAGGCGCTACAGCGGCTGAACGAGGCGTACAGCGTTCTCTCGCGGCCGGAGTTGCGGCGCGAGTACGACGCGGTGCTCTTCGCCCGACAGCGGGCTGATCTCAACCGGCAGATCCGCGCGTTCCATCGGCGCCGCGTGCTCATGCAGTGGACCATCGTTGGCGCGCTGCTGTTGGTCGTGGTGGCGCAGGCGGCGGCGCTGGTCTACCTGGGGCACGACCAGATCGGCGACTTTCTGGCGCCGGTGCTCGGGCCGCTCGTGCCGGGTGGGGTCGGCTAACCGGCGGCAGCCTGGGCTTCGGCGTAGGGCCCGATCGTTTCGAACATGTTGACGCGGCTGTCGAGCCGCTTCTGCAGGCCGCTCATCAGGCCGAGAACGCGGAAGATCATGAGGATGTCGGGCGGGATCTGCGTCACCGGATTCGCCTGCAGGACGCGCGCCAGGCGCTCGTTCACTTCCGGCATGACGTCGGCGTCGACGTAGGGTTTGGCCTCCGGACCAGTGGATTCGAAGAATGACCGCCCGAGCGCGACCAGCGACTCTGGGTCGTCGCGTCGTGTGCGGAAGCCGAGACTGCGGAAGGCTTCGACCATGCCGAGCTCGTCCTTTGCCATGATGGCGACTGTCAGGCGGGCGTAGTTCACGCGGAACTCGTCCGGCAGGTCTTTGCAGAGGCCGAAGTCGATGAAGACGACGACGGGGCCGGGGAGCACCAGCAGATTCCCCGGATGCGGGTCGGCGTGGAAGAAGCCGTGGACGAGGATCTGCTCGCAGTAGGCCTCCGTCATGATCAGGGCGACCTGGTTGGGATCGATCCCGCGCTTCAGAAGGGCCGGGATGTCAGAGATCTTGGTGCCGTCGACGAACTCAGTTGTGAGCACGCGTCGGCCGGTATGCTTCCAGTACACTTTCGGCACACGGACGTCCGGACGGTGGGCGAGGTCACGGGCGACGCGCTCGCTGCTGCGCCCTTCGAGCACGAAGTCGAGCTCTCGCGGGGTGTATTTGCATACCTCCTCCATGAGTATGCGGAAGTCAAAGTTCTTCTCTAACCAGGCGAGGATGCGGACCAATGCCGAAAGGTTGTGCAGGTCGGTCTCGACCACCCGCTCGATCCCTGGGTACTGGACCTTGACGGCGACGTCGTGGCCGTCGTGTGTGCGGGCGCGGTGCACCTGCGCGAGGGACGCGGAGGCCACGGGGGTGCGCGAGAACGAGGCAAAGAGCGCGCCGGGTGGCGCGCCGAGCTCGCGCCGAACCTGCGCCTCGACTTCGCGGAAAGGTCGTGCGGGGACACGGTCCTGGAGGCGGCCGAGGACGGCCACGTATTCTGGCGGGGCGACGTCGGCGCGCGAGCTGATGAACTGGCAGGTCTTGATGAGCAGGCCTTCCATGCGCGCGGCGAGGCGGTAGATCCGCTCGGCGTTCCGCTGGTGCTCGAAGGCGTAGCGGCGTTCGCGTTGGTCGGCGCTCAGCTTTCGGTTGCGCTGGACGCGCTTGTAGCGCAGGTAGACGACCAGGAAGTTCCAGGCGACCAGGGAGAAGCGCCCCAGACGGCGATGGAGAGGCAGAGGCTTCGCGCCGGTGTAGGAGACGGGCATCGCGTTCGATCGTACGGGGAGGGCCGGGGGCGAGGGAAGGAGGACGGAAAGCCGGCTGGCTGTCCGCTCGAGGAAAGGCGCCTCTAATCCTTCATCGCCATGTCGTTCACTTTCCAGCTGCCGGCGACGTCGCGCCAACGCGTCACGATCGTCCCTTCGGCCTCGGCGGATTTCACGACGATGTCGACGACCTGGTCCTCGCCATCGGCGCCTTTGAAGTTGACTTCGAAACCGGTGCTGGGGGGCTGTGGGCCGGCGGCCTGGCGTTGCGCCTGAAGTTCCATGGCCCTGTACATGCCCTCGGCGGTGAAGGACATCATGAGCCCGGCGAGATTCTGACCGACAAGGTCCCGGGCGAACTGCTCGGCGGTTTCCTGGAGGTCTGCCATCTGTGCGAGTCTCCTTCGATTTACCGGGCGGTCGAGGCGCGCCGGGAGGGCTGATCGTAAGCGAACCCGGCGGGCTGTCAACGGGAGGGCGGGTGTGCGACTGGGATGGTACGATGTCGGCGTCGGGGCGTAGCGCAGCCTGGTAGCGCACTTGAATGGGGTTCAAGAGGTCCCGCGTTCGAATCGCGGCGCCCCGACCACTGTCTGATTTCGAGGGCCAGGCGGATTGCCCCTGTGGCGTCAGCCGCAGGCTCGGCCTGGCTCGTCGCGGAAGGTGGGGCTGGCAACGTCCCGCTGCATGAGCAACAGGACGCCCGCGTATCTGGGGATCGTTGCCAGGCCTCCGTGCTGCGATCCGTTCACGTAGGCCGGGATCCCCTGCGAGGCGTTGAAGAAGTGCGTCCAGGATTGTCGGGCGCCGTCCCACATGTAGAGCGCGACCCAGGAATCGGGCGGCAGGCATGCCATCCACTCGGCTGGTGCAACGTCGGCGAGAAGCGGCCCCCCGGTGAGATTGAACCCGGCTTGCAGTGGCGCTCGGCCGGCACGTGTCGTCGACGTCGGTGTGGCTGTGGACGTGGCTGTGGGAGACGCCGAACCGGGCACGTCCACGGTCCGTGTCTGGATGGAGCAGCTCGCTTTGGCACAGTAGCTCTGCAGGGCGGTCAGGATTTGCGGCGTAAAGCGCACCGACACGTCGACGGCCGGTGACGAATCGGGGAGGGTCTCATCCTTGGGGCCGCTCGACACCACGCTGACGATGAACGACTCGGTGGGTGGGTCGGTGACGGTGTAGATGGGCGAGCCGCTCTGGCCTTCGCGCTCGTCGAGATGGGAAAAGACGTACCCGGCGTCGAGGGCGTAGACCGTGCTCTTGGTCGCCCACATGGTCCCGGGGGGTTTGTCGCCGGGATATCCGGCGGTCGCCAGTCCGCGCGGAGGGGTCAGGTAGGCGTTGGTCGGCGCGCCGACCGTGAAGTATGGTGCGAGCCGGGAGTTGAACGGGTTTCCTTCGAGGAACAGGAGCCCGAAGTCATAGAGTGAAGGAAGGGCGCCGGCTGAATCCACCCAGCCCTGGGGTACGGTGAAGCGGCGCCCCACTGCCGTTCCGAAGGGGAAGACACGTCCGTTCTCGGCGGGAACGACGAGCACGGACGGGATGGGCCCGCCCCACTCCGAGTCGTAGAGGCAATGAGCGGCGGTGAGGACTACGTTGTGGTTGAGCAGCGTCCCCGTGCAGAGTCCCCGGATCTTATCGGAGGAATCGAAGAGCACCAGTTGTGCGATGGTCCGCATGAGCGGGAGCGTGGTGTCCGCTACCTGGACCCTGTCGTCGGCGCCGAAGACGGAGGCCGCGCCGGGCCTGGACAGGGCTGCTGCGACAGCGTCCACGAAGGTGGCCTGCGGCGAGGGGCCTTCGCGGAGCTCGAAGAACGCTCCCTCGAGCTCCGCGTCGACTGTGGCGCCCACCGGTTGTTCGTGGCTGACGAGGAGGAGCGTGACAGCAGGGACAAGCGCCATCACAAACGGCATCAAGCCGAGGTGTTTCATAGCCCCCCGCAGCGGGCAGCGCGCCCCGATCGACCAGCCGGTGTCCAATTGCCGCGCTCGCGCCGTCCGCGCGTTCGCCCTACGGCAGCCGACTATAACGATTGAGGCGTCAGGTGTTGACGCCCTGTGGAAAGGGCGTCTGGGCAGCCGGTGAGGAGGACTCGCAGCGAGATGACGCCCTCTGTCAATGACGGCGATCAGGTTCAGGCGAGAAGACGCGGCGTACTGTCCCTCTGCGCAGGACAGGGTGTGTCCGGCGACATCACTTATCGCGCTGGTGGGCCCATGTCTGGAGAAGGCGCGTACGAAGTCCTGGCCGAGCGGCACGGATTTGGCAGTTCGCAGCGCTACAGGGCCATTCTCGAGTTCCTGTTGACGCCCCGTCAGGCGCGTCTCGCCCGGCATCTCCCGATGCCGACGGAAGAGCTCGCGGCTGCGGAGGATCTTCCGGCCGAGACGGTGCAGGCAGATCTGGACGAGCTTTACCTGAAGGGGGTGGTGTTCCCGCGGAACTTTCAGACGCGGGAGACCTACCGCTTCGCCCGGGACACGATGCAGCTCCACGACGCGTCGGAGTCGCTCTGGGGGCTGGACTCGCTGTACACAGACGCCCAGCGGAAGGAGCTCTGGCTCCTCTGGTGGGACTTCGTCACGCAGGAATGGGACCCACGTCGGATGCCACAGCTGGCGCAGTCGCCCCACGCGCCGATTCGCATCGTACCGGCGTACAAGGCGGTGAAGGACCTGCCCGGGCTTCTCCCGTACGAGAACATGCGCTCGATGGTGGAGGCGGCGAGCCTGATCTCAGTCGTCTCCTGCTCCTGCCGGAAGCGGCAGGAGGCGGTAGGCAACCCCTGCACGCATTCCCACGACCTGAACTGCATCCAGTTCAACCGTGCGGCCGAGTACGCTGAGAGCCGTGGCCACGGCCGCATGATCGACAGGGAGGAGGCTTTTCGGCTGATTGAGGAGGCGGAGGACCACGGGCTGGTCCACCAGTGGCCAAACGCCAACCTGATGACGACGAACACGCTGTGCAGCTGTTGCGACGACTGCTGCATCTTCCTCCTGCCGATGAAGGAGTACGGCGTGCCGTGGACGTCGTACTACGCCAAGAGCCGCTTCGAAGCGCAGAACGACTTCGAGG
>JADLBJ010000279.1 GCA_020847765.1 Dehalococcoidia bacterium | reverse complement strand
TGGCATCGATGTTCGAACTCCCGTCCAGCGGGTCGTACAGGAGGACGTACTTCCCCCGCTCGTAGTGGCGCGGGATCGTGAGCATGTCCTCGTTCTCTTCGCTGGCCATGGCGCAGAGATGCCCTCCGTGGTCCATCGCCTTGAAGATGATGTCGTCGGCGATGGCGTCGAGCTTCTTCACCTCTTCGCCGTGGACGTTCTGCTTTCCGGCGATCCCCAGGACCCCGAGGAGTCCGGCGGACCTTGCCTGGGCCTGGATCTGCTTCAACGCCAAGGCGAGGTCCATCAACAGGTCCGAGAGCTTGCCGGACGCATCCTGGTAACGCCGCTGCGCCTCATAGATGTGCCGGCTCAAATTGACGATCTTCTTGGGCCTGGGATGGGTCCCGACCGCGAGGGAGTTCTGCTGCATGCCGCTCGCGGACGAGCGTAACACGCGTGCTACTTTGCGCCACGATGATCGGCACCCTGGTCGGCCCCTACCGGATCGTGGAGCTCCTCGGGAAGGGAGGCGTGGGCGAAGTCTACCGCGCCTACCACCAGGAGACCAGCCGGGACGTCGCACTCAAGATCCTCGCCCAGGCCCCGGACGCCCAGGCCAGGGCCCGCTTCGCCCGCGAGGCCGAGGCCCTCCGCGGACTTAGGCACCCAGGGATCATCGAGATCGTCTCGGTAGGGGAATTCGAGGGCCGTCCCTACTACACCATGCCCTTCGTCCGGGTGATGTCGCTCGCCGACCTGATCCACCAGCGGACCCAGGTCGATCGCGGACGCTTCAGCCAGGACGAGGTCCTGCGGGTCGTGGTGGACGTGGCCCGGGCGCTCCGCTACGCCCATGGCCGGGGGGTGGTGCACCGGGACGTCAAGCCGGGGAACATCCTGGTCGATCCACAGTTCCGGCCGATCCTGTGCGACTTCGGCCTCGCCCGATCGGCCGCGGCGGAGACCGTGACCCGCCATGGCACCATGGTCGGCACTCCGCGATACATGGCGCCCGAGCAGCTCCAGGGC
>JADLBJ010000168.1 GCA_020847765.1 Dehalococcoidia bacterium | reverse complement strand
GCTGACGGCGAAGCTCGCGGGCGAGGTGCGGGAGCTCGCGAGCGGGTTTCCGGTGCCGGGGCTGGAGTAGCCCGGCGTGCCGTATCGCCTCCCTGACCCCTCTCCCTTGCCGTAGGCCGAGGGGAGGTCCGCCCGCGCACGTCGATTGCGACCGCGGGGGGCAGCGGGTCGGCGCCGCCCGTCCGGCTGCCGGTCGCCCTTGATCGCACCGCCACGCGGGTGTGTAGTAGGCGCATACGTACGAACGTACGCCCGACGGAGACAGCCGTGGAATACACCGACATCCTCTACGAAACCTCAGCTGGCAAGGCGAAGATCACCATCAACCGGCCCGAGACCCTCAACGCGTTCAGCTCCCACACCTGCGTCGAGATCATCGATGCCATCCTCACCGCCGACGAGGACCCCGAGGTCGGCGTCATCGTGCTCACGGGCGCCGGCGACCGCGCTTTTTCGTCCGGCGGCGATGTGAAGTGGGACATCGAGAACCTGAAGGACTACACCCACCTCGACTATCCCGACATGGTCGGCGCGATGCGGAAGTGCACGAAGCCGATCATCGCGGCGGTCAAGGGGTATGCCGTCGGTGGGGGGAACTGGCTGGCGTACTTCTGCGACCTCACGATCGCGGCGGATAACGCCATCTTCGGCCAGAACGGCGCGCGGGTGGCCTCGCCGGCGGGCGGGTATTGGGTGAACTATGCCACCCGGCTGATGGGTGAGAAGCGCGCGCGGGAGATGTGGTACCTCTGCCGGCGTTACACCGCCCAGGAGGCGAAGGAGATGGGGCTGGTCAACTTCGTCGTGCCGCTCGACCGCTTCGACGAGGAGGTCGACAGGCTTGCCGAGGAGATCCTCGACAAGAGCCCTACCGTGTTGAAGCTCCTCAAGTATTCGTTCGACATGGCGTCGGATTTCCAGCGCGGCTACAGCTACACCCTGGTGCAGAAGATGTTCGCGCCCGACTTCGTCCACGGCCCCGAGAACCGCGAGGGCGAGTATGCCTTCGTCGAGAAGCGGCAGCCGAACTTCCGGCAGTTCCGCAAGCGCACGGAGACGAACTCGTGAGCGGCGTCGAGGAGATGGCCGGCGGCCGCGTGCTGCTGGAGCGCGACGGACCCATCGCGACGCTCACGATCAACCGTGCCGAGGCCCGGAACGCGGTCGACCTCGCGATGGAGGAGGCGATCGAGGAGACCCTCCTGTGGCTCGACGGCGACGACGACACGTGGGTGACCATCCTCACCGGGGCGGGCGACGTCGCCTTTTGCGCCGGCTGGGATCTGAAGAGCCCGGTGGTCGACTGGGAGCCACGCTATGGCCCGAACGAGCGCTACTTCTCGCGCGTGACGAAGCCGATCGTCGCGGCGATCAACGGCTACTGCACCGCGGGCGGGCTCGAGTTCGTGCTGGGCACGGATATCCGTGTCGCCGCCGAGCACGCGACGTTCGGCCTCGGCGAGGTGCGCTGGGGCCTCGTGCCGAGCGGCGGCGGTCAGGTGCGGCTGCCGCGCCAGATCCCGTGGGCCGTGGCGATGGAGATCCTGATCACCGGCAAGCGCATCGACGCGAAGCGGGCCTACGACGTCGGCCTGGTCAACGAGGTGGTGCCTTCGGGCCAGGAGCGGGCGGCGGCGCGGACGTGGGCCGAGCGCATCTGCGAGAACGGCCCGCTCGCCGTGCGCACCGTCAAGGAGGTGGCGGTCCAGTCGCAGCAACTGGCGGCCGGGTTCCACCTCGAATACGTGCTGTCCGAGCGCGCGACGAAGTCGGAGGACGTCCAGGAAGGCATCCGGGCCTTCGCCGAGAAGCGCCGGCCCGTGTACCGGGGGCGCTGATGGACTTCACGTTTTCACCCGAGGAAGAGGCGTTTCGGGCTGAGGTCCGCGCGTTCTGCCAGGAGCACGTGACCGACGAGGTGCGGTTGGCGTTCGAGCCGGGGCTGTTCATGGAGCCGGTCAACGTCCCGGTCGTCATGGCGTTCCGGCAGAAGCTCATCGAGCGCGGCTGGCCCTTCATGCACTGGCCCGTGGAGTGGGGCGGGCAGGGGAAGTCGTCGATCTACCCGTTCATCCTCTCCCAGGAGCTCGGCTACTACGGGGTCTACGGCGACGACCCCACCTTCAACACCATCGGACCGGTGCTGATGCAATTCGGGGCCGACGAGACGAAGCGCGAGCTGCTGCCGCGGATGGCGCGCGGCGAGGTCAACTTCGCGCAGTCGTACTCGGAGCCGAACGCGGGCACCGACCTCGCTTCGTTGCAGACGCGCGCGGCGCGGCAGGGCGACGACTACGTGCTCAACGGCCACAAGATGTGGTCGACCGCTGCGCACCGGGCCACGCACCTCTTCGTCGCCGCGCGGACCGACCCCGAGCAGCCCCGGCACAAGGGCATCTCGATGTTCCTGGTGCCCGCCGACGCCCCGGGTGTCACCATCCGGCCGATCTGGACGCCGGGCACGGTGCGGACGAACGACGTGTTCCTCGACGACGTGCGCGTGCCGGCGACGCTGCGGGTCGGCAACGAGAACGAGGGCTGGTATTGCATGATGGTCAGCCTCGACTACGAACGGATCATCAGCTTCGAGGGCTGGCTGCGGCGCCGCGTCGAAGAGCTGCTCGAGGCCGTCCGCACGCACCAGAAGAACGGCCGCCCTCTCGCCGAAGACCCCGTCGTCCGCCGCCGGGTGGCGCGCCTGGTCGCGAAGTACCACATGGCGCGGCTGATGTCGCTACGGAACGCCTGGCTCGTGGAGGGCGGCGACGTGACGCCGGCGCCGGCGGCGATGGAGAAGATCTGGGTGAGCGACCTGCACATGGAGCTGCTCGATACGATCCTCGACCTCACGGGCGAGGACGGGCTCGCCTCGGGACCCACCGACGCCGAGCCCGGCGGCGGACGGACGTGGGATGCCTTCGCGACGGGGCACCTGCAGCGGTTCGGCGGCGGCACCAACGACGCGTTGCGCACCGTCATCGCCACGCGCGGCATGGGGCTGCCACGATGAGCCGCGTGGCACGCGGGCACCACGGGGGCGCGCGATGGATCTAGCGCTCTCGGAAGTCCAATCACTGCTTCAGTCGTCGGCCCGTTCGTTCTTCCAGCGCGAGGTCACCCTCGAGACGTTGAAGGCGATCGACGCGGCCGAGCACCGGCACCACGCGGGCCTCTGGGAACAGTTCGCCGCGAATGGCTGGCAGGGCCTGCTGCTGCCCGAGGCGGTGGGAGGCGCCGCCGCTAGCGCGCTCGACCTTGGCGTGCTGCTCGAGGAGTTCGGGCGAGCCGCTGTCAACACGCCATTCCGCCACTCGACGGGCGCTGCCGCCCTGTTCGCGGCCGCGGAGCCATCGCCCGAGCGCGACAAGGCGCTCGCCGCGCTCGCTTCCGGTGCCCTGGTCGCCACGGTCGCGCTGCAGGAGCCGGCGCGCGACTACCGGCGTTACGGCGAAACGCTCGCGGCAACACGCGCGGGCGAGGGCTTTCGCCTGAGCGGACGGAAGGCCGTCGTCCCCTATGCTGGCGCCGCGGATGTCCTCGTGGTCCTGGCGCGATGCGAGGGCGAGCCCGCGGCGTTCGCCGTGCCGGCGGCGACCGGGGGCCTGGCGATGTCGCGCCGCAACTCCATCGGCGGCGAGCCGCTGTACGACCTCGAGTTCGAGGTCGAGCTTCCCGCGGCCGCCCGCCTGGCGTTCGGAGCCGACGCCGCCGCGCAGGTCGAGCGGCAGATCGACCTGCTGGTGCTGATGAACTGCGCCGAGACG
>JADLBJ010000167.1 GCA_020847765.1 Dehalococcoidia bacterium | reverse complement strand
TGTCACCCGGCGTGTGCTCGGCGATGCGCATGGTCGGCCTCCGTGCCGCACGCATCTTCGCACATCGACCCGCGCCGCGCTACCTCACATGCGCCGAACGCGCCCGGAATTCAGCGGGGATTCGTATCACGAATCACGAGTCACGAGTCACGAGTCACGAGTCACCATCCACCGCTCACCCCGTCACCACGCTCACGAGCTTCCCAGGCACCACGATCACCTTCTTCACCGGCTTACCCGCGATGTACTTCTGGACCTCGCCGTCGGCCAGCGCGGCGGCTTCGACGGACTTGGCGTCCGCCGCGGCGGAAACGTTGATCCGGGCTCGGACCTTTCCCTGGACCTGCACCGGGTACTCGATGGAGTCTTCGCGGAGCATCGCCTCGTCGTAGCCGGGCCAGGGGGCCAGGGAGGCGAGCGAGGTGTTGCCGAGCTTCGACCACAGTTCCTCGGCCAGGTGCGGCGCGAAGGGGCAGAGCGTGAGGGCGAAGCGCCCGGCCTGATCGCGGGTCAGACCGGTCCCGGCCGCGGCGTTCACGAACTCGATCATCGCGGCGATGGCGGTGTTGAACGCCAGACGCTCGATGTCGCCCTCGACCTTGGCGACGGTGCGATGGAGCAGACGCTCGATCGACGCGTCGGCGGCCGGCGCGACGCGGGGTGAGCCGGTCTGCTCGTCCACGCACAGGCGCCAGGCCTTCTGCAGGAAGCGGTAGCAGCCGACAATGTCGCGCGGGTTCCAGGGCTTGCTGGCGTCGAGCGGGCCCATCGCCATCTCGTAGAGCCGGAAGGTGTCGGCGCCGTACTCGGCGATCACGTCGTCGGGGTTGACGACGTTCTTCAGGCTCTTGCTCATCTTGGCGACAACGGGACTTACGATTACGCGATCACCTGCACGATCCAAGGTGAGAGGAATTGTCGCTCTCGCCTCTTCGAAGAAATACGATCCGCCATTCCGTCTGAGACTGTCGATATACGACGGATGTGCTGACCGCGCCTCGAGGATATCCGGAACATAGCCTCCCTGAGCCTTCCAAAGTTCCGGCGCAACTGGAAAGATGCGAATTCGCAGAGGCGTTTTGAGCTGCTGAGGCTGCTGTGTCCAGTCCGGCTCTGGCAGGTCCTCAGGATTCTCGCATTTGATTTCAAATACATGATCAATCGGAACAAGGCTCTTGTCGGGGCGTTGGTATGCGTAGCTGGTGATCAGCCCCTGGTGGAAGAGCTTACGGAACGGCTCGCTGGTCGAGACGTGCCCGAGGTCGAAGAGGACCTTGTGCCAGAAGCGGGCGTAGAGAAGGTGGAGCACGGCGTGCTCCGAACCGCCGACGTAGAGGTCTACGCCGCGCCAGCCGTCGTTGCCGGGCTCGCGGCCTGCGCCCATCCAGTAGCGCTCGGCGTCGCGTCCGCAGAAGGCGCGGTCGTTGCGTGCGTCGCAGTAGCGGAGGAAGTACCAGCACGAGCCGGCCCAGCCGGGCATGGTGTTGGTCTCGCGCTGGACGGGCGCGGAAGGGTCGAGGCTCGGGACCTTCGCCGCGCCGGCGGTGGTGTTGACCCAGTCGCGGGCCTTGGCCAAAAGCGGGCGGGGTTCCTCGGACTCTTCGGGCTGATATTCCTTGAGGTCGGGGAGGACAACGGGGAGCGCGTCCTCGGCGACGGCGTGGTGATTGCCGTCCTTGTCGAAGACGATGGGAAAAGGCTCGCCCCAGTAGCGCTGACGGCTGAAGAGCCAGTCGCGGAGCTTGAAGTTGATCTTGCGGCGGCCGCGGCCCTCGCGCTCGAGCCAGGCGATGACGGCGTCGGTGGCCTGGGCGCGGCCCATGCCGTCGAGGTTAACACCGGCGTTGGACGAATTCACGGCGACGCCGGGGCCTGTGAAGGCCTCGGCGCGGCGGGCGTAGTACGTGCGACTCTGGTACGTCGCGCGCATGTCTTCGAACGAATCGAATCCCTCGCCGACGATGGCGTCGAGCCCCATGGTGGAGACCGAGCCGCGCTTGGAGCCGACGGCGCCGGGGACGGTGGTGCGCGGGCCGGAGTAATCGACGGGGACGGCGGTGCCGTCGCCGGCGCGGGTGCGGCGGGTGCGGACCATGTGGAGTGCCGCGGCGTAGCCGACGGGCTGGGTGCTGTGCGTGGTGGTGTAGCCGAGGAAGTCGGAGAGGATGCTCTGCCAGCGGACCTCGGAGCGGTCGTCGACGGTGGCGTTGGCGGCGAAGAAGGCCATGGCGGCCTGGGTGCGCGGGTAGACGACGTCGCGGATCGGGAGATTGAACTTCTTTGCGAATTCGAAGTCGCGCTCGTCGTGCGCGGGGACGGCCATGATGGCCCCGTGCCCGTAGCCCATAAGGACGTAGTCGGCCGTCCACACGGGGATCTTCTCGCCGGTGGCCGGGTTGACGGCGTGCAGGCCCGTAAAGACGCCGGTCTTTTCCTTGCTTTCCTGGCGCTCGACGTCCGAGCGGTTGCGGGCGGCGGTGCAGTATTCCGCGACGGCGCGCCGGATAGCCTGGTCCACCGGCGCGGCGCCGTTCATGACGGCGTCGCAGAGGGGGTGCTCGGGGGCGACGACCATGTAGGTGGCGCCGAAGACGGTGTCGGGGCGGGTGGTGTAGACCTCGAGGAACGGCGCGAGCGCGGGCGGCGTTGCGCCCGCGATGTCGAAGCGGATCTCGGCGCCCTCGCTGCGTCCGATCCACTCCTGCTGCATGGTGCGGGTCGAACTCGGCCAGTCGAGGCCGTCGAGGTCGCGGAGGAGGCGGTCGGCGTAGGCGGTGATGCGGAAGAGCCACTGCTTGAGCGGCTTGCGGAAGACGGGGAAGCCGCCGCGCTCGCTGCGGCCGTCGATGACCTCTTCGTTGGCGAGCGCGGTGCCGAGCTTTGGGCACCAGTTGACGACCTGCTCGCCGACGTAGGCGAGGCGCTGGGCGTCGATGAAGCGTCGCTGCTGGCGCGCGTCGAGGCTGGTCCAGGGGCGCGCGGCGTCGCGCTCGCGCTGGAGCGCGGGCGTGACGGGAGTACGCGTCGGGACGGGGCGGCCGTCGGCGCCGACGGCGAGTTCACCGGACTCGAGGGCGCGGACAAGGTCGGCGACGGGTCGAGCCCGGTCCGCGACGGGGTCGTACCAGGCGTCTTAGATCTGCAGGAAGATCCACTGCGTCCA
>JADLBJ010000166.1 GCA_020847765.1 Dehalococcoidia bacterium | reverse complement strand
CGCGCCGGCGGCGTCGGGGACACCGACGGGATCAGCGCCGGCCGCCCAGAACTGGCAGGAGTCGATGACGACGGTGGGCCCGAAGAGCGGCGCGGCCGCGCTGTACGCCGGGAGCGCTTCGAGGTACTCGGCGTAGCTATCGACGGGGTCCGGCGATGGCGGCGAGTCGGCGCAGTTCACGGCATTGAGCACCGCTGTGGACGCGACGGCGAGGTACGTGTCGGCGAGCAAGACGAGTCGCGACGCATCGCCGTCGATAGCGGCCTCGAGTGCAGATTCGAGGAGTGGCCAGGTCAGCTCATCGTAGAGGCCGAGCGCGATGCCGAGCATAACTTCGCCGGGACGGGCGGGCCGGCTGGCGTCGGGCGCCGGGATGGGCTCCTCCTCGGCCCTCGCGAGGAGCGCGGCCACGGCATCCGCGGGTTCGCCGTCCTCGGCAAGGGAGCAGCTGCGCCGCTCGCAGGATTCGAGGAAGTTGCGGAAGGCCAGTTCAAACCCGGCCGCCTGCTCCAGGCCGGCCTCAGAATTCGTGAGGGCGTTGTCCACAGCGCCATCGAGGACGAAAGCCCTGACACGATCGGGGAAGAGGTCGGCGTAGACGCTGCCGATGCGTGTCCCGTACGAATAGCCGACGTAGTTAACCTGCTCTTCACCGAGCGCGGCCCGGATGGCGTCGATATCCTGTGCCACGTTGCGGGTCCCAAGGTGGTCGAGCACCTCGCCATACTCTGCACGGCAGGCGGTGGCGTAGTCCTCGTGGAGGTGGAGGAGCGTGTCGAACTCGCCGGAGTTATCCGGCGACTGGTCGACGCCAAACAGGTCGACCAGGTGCTCATCGCAGTCCACCGGTGCGCTGCCGCCCGTACCGCGCGGGTCGAACGCGACTACGTCGAAGCGGTCGCGCACCTCGTCATCGAGCAGCCTGGCCCAGCCGCGCGCGAAGCTGATGCCGCCGGCGCCAGGGCCGCCAGGGTTCGCCAGCAGGATACCGATGCGCTGGTCGTCGTCGTCCGCCGGCAGGCGGGAGATCGCGATTGCGATCGTCTCACCACCGGGGTTGTCGTAATCGAGCGGTACGGCGAGCGTGCCGCACTCCCAGCCGTTGCCGCAGTCCTCGAAGTCGATACCCCCGTCGCTCTGCGCCCGTGCGGAGCCGGCGCCAGAAGTGGCGAGGAGGACGAGCGTGAGGACCAGGACGGGCAGGACCAGCCGCGCGGGAGCGGCCCATTGCAGTGGCACCCAATTACCGTACATCTCCCAGCCTGAGTGTCGGTAAAGCCGCTCACTGCACGCAGGGGGCGATCCCCGGGGACCGTCAGGACGGCGCGATCTGCGACATGAGGGCGAGGGAGTTCCCCTCGGGATCCTTGAAGAAGGCCATCCACTCCTCCGTGCCGTCCTCATGGCGGTGTATCAGGTGCGGCTCGCCTTCGAAGGCGACACCCCGCTCCCGCAGGCCGGCGGTCGCCACCTGGATGTCCGGCACGGAGAAGTAGAGGACGGAATTACCCACGGGCCGACCGTTCTCGGGGCGGGTTACGAAGAGCCGCGTCCCGCCGCAATCGAAGAAGGCGAGCTCGCCGAAGGTGAAGAGATGGGGCAGGCGGAGCGTGTCCCTGTAGACGGCAACCGCGCGGTCGAAGTCGTCGACGACCATCGAGATCTGCCCAATCGAACTCAGTTGTACGGGGGTGGTCACGGCCTGTTGCCTCCTTGCGAGCGCGCTGTCGGCGGGAATGCCCGGCCAGTGGCGCAGCGCTTCACGGCGGCGCAGACCGAGCTTGTCAAGGATGTTGGCGACGTGGAATCGCGTCGCGTCGAGGCTGGTCCCGCGCAGCCGGGCGATGGTGCGGTTCGACATACCGTGCCGCACGCCGTTGACGACCTGCCACTCGGCGGGAGTCAGCACGTCGGGGTGTGAAGGGCGGCCGCGTCGCACCATGGCGGACAGCATAAGAGGGGCGGGGTCGAATTACCCTCCCCTCGCCGGCGACTACGGCGTGCAGCGCGATCGGAAAGGGGAGGCGGTTGGCCTCCCCGTGAAACGATGCTATGAGCGACGGCTACCAGCGCGAAGGAAGCTCGAGCTGCTCAGGTCGCGGGCCTTCGAGCGAGGCGACGATGCGGTCCCACTCGGTGAGCTCCCATTCGGAAACGAAACTGACGGACGCTCCCGTCTTCCCGGCGCGGGCCGTGCGGCCGACGCGGTGGATGTACTCCTCGGGATTCTGGGGGATGTCGTAGTTGATGACGTGCTCGATGTCCGGGATGTCGAGGCCGCGAGCGGCGACGTTGGTGGCCACGAGGAAGTCGAGCCGGCCGCTGCGGAAGTCGGCCATTACGCGGTCGCGTTCGGACTGGCGGAGGTCGCCGTGGATGGCGCGCGCCGCGACGCCTGCATCCTGGAGCTGGGCGGTGAGCCGGTCGACGCCGATGCGGGTCCTGCGGAAGATGAGCGACCTGCCGAGGTCCATCTGCTCGTAGAGATAGCGGAGGGCCAGGATCTTGTCCCGCTCGGCAACCTCGCAGAAGTACTGCTGGACGCCGCTCGCTGGCTGCTGGCCGGGGTTCACGGAGACCTCGACGGCGTCGCGCATGTAGCGGCCGACGAGGCGGGCGATCGGCGG
>JADLBJ010000165.1 GCA_020847765.1 Dehalococcoidia bacterium | reverse complement strand
CGCTTCGACGGGCTGGCGGAGGATCGTGCGCATCCGTTCGGGAGGGACGCGACGAGGGTCGGAAAGGTAGATCTCGTGGTGGCGGCCGCAGGGACGACGGCCCTGGCCAAGGGCGAAGGCGAGCATGGCCGCGAACGTCGCTTCTTCGGCCGCATAGGGGCCGGTGTGGAGCGCCTGGAGGACTTCGCCCTCGTCGAACGTCGTCAGGACGACGGCAGCGGCGGCGCTCCCTTTGGCCAGGGCGGTCGTCTTTGCAGCCTGTACGTGGGCGTTCGTCGTCGCGGGCGGACCCGGGATGAGCAACTGCCAGCGCCAGCCGCCGGGCGGGGCCTGCCCGGCACGGAGGGGGGCCTCGTCGGCAGCCCACCAGAGCCCTTCGAGGGCGCCGACCTTGAAGTCCCGACCGGAGGCTTTGCCGGTGAACTTCAGGGTGTAGGCGACGCTATAGAGAGCGCGGACGGCCTCCTGGAAGCGGTCGCCGCCGGGCTCGCCTTCGCCCTCGACAGCCAGGTAATGCACCGGCCCAAAGGCGGCCAGGCGGGGGCGGGCGGTCGCGCGGTAGTAGGCAGGAGGGACAGTGTCGAGCTTCGCTGCAATGGCGCCGGGCACATACTTCTCCGCGAGGCTGATGCGCAAAGTGTCCGGCGCGAGCGTGCAGACGACTGCGGCCGGCCGGCCGTCGTATGAGGGACCGGCGGGCCCTCCGCCATTGCCGAAGGCAGCGGGCGGGCGGGAAGGTAAAGGATGAGCGCCGGCGGCAGGCATCAGGCCCAGGCGGCTGACCGCTGGCGGAAACGTTCGTGGATCGCCTGGCGAGCCGGGGGGGCGATCAGGTCGCCGAAGAAGACGAGGCGATCTTCGAGGTAGACGGCACCGCTTTCGATCCCGGTGACGTCGTCACTGTCTGCGGCCTCGGCGAAGAGCGCGTCGGCGAAGCGTTCGGGGTCGCGGCTGATGGCGTCCCGGATCGCGGCTTCGGCGGCCGGGTGGACGGCCAGCCCGAGAAGGCGGGCGGCCTGGGTGAGGGCCGAAGCGGCGGTCACGCTAACGGAGCGGCGCCTCGCGCGGCGTCGGCGGCTTGATCTTGCTGTAGCAGGCGCTGCAGTAGACGGGGCGCTCGCCGCGCGGTACGAACGGCACTTCGGTCATCTGGCCGCATTCGGCGCAGGCGGCCGGGTGCATCTGACGAGGGGTCTTGCCGCCGAAACTGGCGAAGTTACCGTAGCGGACGTAGCCGTCGTTTTCCTGGAGCGTGCTCTGGGTCGCGCGGCGGGCCGAGCGGCAGGAGGAGCAGCGGGTGGGCTCGTTCATGAGCCCCTTGTTCGCGTAGAACTCCTGCTCGCCTGCTGTGAAAACGAAGTGGTTGCCACAATCGCGGCAGGTGATTTGCTTGTCGGCAAAGGCCAAGGGAAACGGACTCCTGTGTCTGCACACCGGTGCAGGTCTTCTTCCATGGTAGCAGATGGCAGGGAGCCCGCGCGGCAAGGCGTTAGGACGCGGAGCCGAAGCCCTAGCGCGCGCGGTAGGCGCGCGATTCACCGAGACGGTGGAGCTTGAGGAAGTTCGTCGTGCCCGCGCTATGGACGGGGAGACTGGCGACGACCACTACCTCCTCTCCCTCCGCCACGTGGCCGTTGGCGAGGAGCAGCCTGTCGACCGTCTCGAGCATCTCCTCCGAAGTGTTGAGGAGGGTGGTGAGGAGCGGGACGACGGAGCGGGCGAGGGCGAGCCGCCGCCACACGGCCTCGTTGTGGGTGATTGCGTAGATGGGGGCGTTGGGGCGCACCTTGCTCATGAGGAAGGCGGTGTAACCGCTGCGCGTGAAACAGGCGACGGCACGCATGTTCGCGTCCGATTCGACGATGCGGCGGGCGGCAAGGGCGACGACGTAGGAGTGGTCGTCCAGCTGGGGGAGGAGGGCGGGGTCGGCCTCGGCGCCGGCCGACTCCTCGGCCCGGCGGATGATACGGTCCATCATGGCCACGGCTTCGACGGGGTAGCTTCCGACGGCGGTTTCCTCGCTGAGCATGAGGGCGTCGGAGAGGCCCCAGACGGCGTTGGCCACGTCGGAGCTTTCCGCGCGTGTGGGGCGTGGGGATTCGACCATCGACTCGAGCATCTGGGTGGCGGTGATCACGGGGATCATGTTGCGGGCGGCCGAGGCGATGATGCGCCGTTGCTGGGGTGGGACGTCTTCGGGCGGGAGCTCGACGCCGAGATCGCCGCGGGCGACCATCGCGCCGTCGGCCTCGGCGAGGATAGCGTCGAGGTTGTCGACTGCCTGGCGACGCTCGATCTTGGCGATGATGGGGACGTCGCCGCCATGGCGGGCGATCTCCGCGCGCGCGAGGGCTATGTCAGCCGCTTCGCGCACGAAGCTGAGGGCGAAGAAGTCGACGCCGGCCTTGACTCCCGCCGCGATCGCCTCGCGGTCGCGGTCGGTCAGGATAGGCAGGGCGAGGTTCGAATGGGGAAAGCTGACGCCCTTGTTGGAGCGGAGGAGGCCGCCGTGGACCACGCGACAGTCGAGGCCGTCCGCACGGGCGCCGAGCACCTCGAGCTCGAGGTTCCCGTCGTCGAGGAGCACGCGGTCGCCGGCGGCGACGTCGGTCAGCAGGCGGGGGTAGTCGACGCTGACGCAGCTGGACGTGCAGACGCCAGCGCCGGCTGTCAGGCGCACATTCGACCCGGCCGCGAGGATGACGGGACGCCCCCCTTCGGTGACGCCGGTGCGGAGCTTGGGGCCGCCGAGGTCCATGAGAACGGCGACGGGCCGGGCCTCGTCCCGGGCTACGCGGCGAACGAGGTGGAGCGCGCGTACGTGGTCTTCGACGTGGCCATGGCTGGTGTTGAGGCGGGCGACGTCCATGCCGGCGTGGAGCATGGCGGCGATCGTCTCTGGCTGGACGGAGGCGGGACCGAGGGTGCAGACGATCTTCGTGCGGCGCATCAACGGGCAGCGCTCCGGGGACCAAGGATGACGAAGCGGCAACGCGGCGGCGCCTGGGGCTCGAGGGAGAGGAGTGCGACGGAGCGCTCGCGGTGGAAGCCCCGGCGGCCGGCAGCGCCGGGGTTGATGAGCAGCCGGCCCGCTTCGCAGTCCGCGTGGCGGCGGTGGCAGTGTCCGTAGACGAGGACGTCCCATCCGGCAGAAGGCGCGTCGGCCAAGCGATGGACCAGGGCCAGGTGGTAGCCCGCAGCCTCGCAATAGGCGACCTCGGGGAGTGCGGCCGCGTCACCATGGGTGTCGGTGTTGCCGCGGACGGCGGTGAGCGGCGCGAGGGCGCGCAGCTGTTCGAGCACATTGGCGCCGACGTCCCCGGCGTGGAGAAGGCGATCGCAGGCGGCGAGGGCGCGACAGGCGTCGTCGCCCAGGTAGCCGTGCGTGTCGGAGACGAGGCCCAGGAGCACGCCTTCCAGTATAGGGAGGCCCAGGCGAGGGGCATGGCGACGGTGTGGGGCGTTTTCGCTAGCATCCGCCTATGGACGCGGCGACCGGCTCGTTGAAAGCGCGGGAGTTCCTATTCGCCAGCGAGGATCTGGCGATGGCGGCGCTGCCGGGCGACTTTCCCCGCCCGGAGCGACGCGTGATGTGGACCATCCTGCAACTCTCTTTCGGGCGCCCGGACGTGCACTTCGAGCTGCACCCGCAGGTGGCCCGGCGTCAGGTGGAGCTGGGATTGCATCTCGAGGGCCCGGCGGAATTGAACGCCCTCCTCGCCGAACGCCTGGCCGAGCGGGCGAGCGACCTCATCCCGGCGCTGGGGGAAGGCTGGGAGCTGGAGGAATGGACCGCCTCATGGCGACGCCTGCACCGGGTGTACGCGTTCGAAACGCTGACCCGGCGGCTGGCCAGCGAGGTGGGTGCGGAGCTTGCGCGGGCGCTGCTGTTGCTCGTGCCTGTTCTGCAGGTGCTGCCGGTGCCGGCGCCGCAGCCGGAGGTACGCGCACACCCGCCGGCCCGGCGCGATCGGCGGCGCGTCCGCCGCTAGACGGTGAAGCGGACAACCTGGGCGCGTTGGCCCCAGAGGTCCTCGAGGCGGTAGTAGGCACGCTGGTCGGGCGAGAAAACGTGGACGAAGAGGCCGCCGAAGTCGAGCACCATCCAGCCGCTCTGGGCAGAGCCTTCGCGGCGGCGGAGGTCGTGCCCCTCCGGCTTGAGCGCCTCTTCGAGCTGGTCGGCAAGGGCGGCGAACTGCAACGGCGACTGGGCGGTGGCGATGACGAAGTAGTCGGTGAAGGTGACCAGCCGGGAGACGTCTATCAGGGCGATGTCCAGCGCCTGGCGCTCGGCGAGGATGTCGACCGCGCGATGGGCGAGGCTCTCCGAATTCAGCGCTATTCCACTCCTCGCGGGCGGCCACGTCGGTGGCGCGCGATGTGGCAGGATAGTACCACAGCCATGACCGGTCCCCGCGTTCTCGTTGGCATGAGCGGCGGAGTCGACAGCTCCGTCGCGGCGGCTCTGCTCATCGAGCAGGGCTATGAGGTGGTTGGCGTGACCATGCGCCTCTGGACGGAGACGCGCCCGGCCGCGCCGAGTGGCCACCAGCAGTGCTGCAGCGTAGAGGACGTCGACGACGCGCGGCGGGCGGCCGGTCAGCTTGGCATCCGCCACTATGTGCTCAATTTCGAGGAGGCGTTTCGGCGGGAAGTCGTGGATCGTTTTGTGGCCGATTACGGTGGCGGCCGCACACCGAACCCCTGTGTGCGGTGCAACCAGCACATCAAGTATCGGTCGTTGCTCGAGCGACTGCCGGCGTTCCATGCCGACTACGTCGCGACCGGCCACTACGCGCGCGTGGCGGCGAGCGGCGGGGGGTTCCACCTGCTGCAGGCGCGGGACTCAGGGAAAGATCAGTCGTACGTGCTCTACATGCTCGGGCAGGCCCAGCTTCGCCGGCTGCTGCTTCCCATCGGCGAGCTGACGAAGGCGGAGGTTCGAGCGCAGGCGCGGCGGCGCGGCCTCGACGTCGCGGAGAAGCCCGACAGCGTCGAGATCTGCTTCGTCCCTGGGAATGACTACCGCCGTTTCCTGGAGACGCAGCTTCCGCGGGCGGCGGGGGAGATCCAGACGGCGAGCGGCGAGGTTGTTGGCGCGCACGGTGGTGTGGCGGGTTACACGGTCGGGCAGCGCAAGGGCCTTGGCGTCGCTCTGGGCGAGCCGCGCTATGTGACAGCGCTGGACGCCGCCCGGAACGTGGTGACGATAGGCCCGGAGGAAGAGCTGTTCAGCGACATGGTTGCTTTCACGGAAGCGAGCTGGGTTGGCGGTGCACCGCCGTCGACCGGGGTGCGCCTCGAGGCCAAGGCGCGCTACCGGGCGGAACCGGCTGCGGCGGTCCTCATCGAAGCAGACCATTATCGCGGGGTGGTGCGCTTCGAACGCCGCCAGCGCGCCCTCACCCCGGGCCAGGCGATCGCTCTCTACCAGGGAGAGGTCGTGCTGGGCGGCGGGACGATCGAGCGGGCCTGGCGCTCGTAGCGCCGGAGAGAAGCGAATGACAGACGACACGCTGCACGCCTGGGCAGTCGACTTCGAGCGGCAGATGCGGGAGAGCTTCCTGCGTCTGGCGCACATCTTCGAGGAGAACGCGGCCGAGGCGCGCAACCGCTGGCAGGCGGGGACGCGAGCGCGAACGGACGACCCGGTCGACGCGCTGCGACGGCTGCGTCAGCTGCGGACAGAAGGGCTGATCACCGAGGAAGAGTTCGAGGCGACCAAGAAGGCGATCCTGTCCCGGCTGTGAGAGACGGCTCAGGCAGTGCCGGAGCCATAGCGCCCGGCCGCATGTTCGACGCGTCGACAGTGAGCCTTTCGCAACGGCGCCGCTCGGGGGAACGGTCCGCCAGTCGCGCCCGATGCGAGAGGGTGAACATATACATCACCAGGGGCGGCCGATGTTCTGGTTCGTCTGGTTCGTGCTCCTCATCATCCTCTTCGTGCTGCCGTTCGGCTGGGGCTACCCACGCTACGGAGTGCCCCGACCGTACTACCAGCGGCGGGCCGACGTCGCTGCCGACCGCGCAGGTTGGGGCGCCTGGGGCGTACTGCTCTGGCTGGTGCTCATGGCGCTGGTTATCTGGGCGGTGGTGGTGATCGTCGCCTGAGGTTCGGCCTTTGCGGTCTGCTGCCTGCGCGCGTCAGGTGGCGGGCGCAGGGCGGGTGCCGGCGTTTGCGCTGCCCGTGACGAGCGGCGAGCGAGCGAGGACAACCACGCTGACGATGGCCACCAGGGCTGCGAGCGCCTCCAGGTAGGGGTAGGGGCCGTCGAGGCGGATGCGCTCGCGGAAGATGAAGATCCCGAGCAGGGAACCGGCGAGCGGTTCGAGGACTGTCACGGCCGGCAGCGAGCTGGCGATATGGCCAGCGTGGTAGGCGTGTTGGACGAGCCAGAACCCGGCGAACCCGACGCCGAGGACGGTGTAAAGCTCCCAGCGGGTGACGGCTTCGGCGGGCGACGAGGTGAGCACGGTGACGGTGGACTTGGTAAGCGCGTCGGTGAGGCCGAAGGCGAGGCCGCCGGCCGTGGCCAGCCCGATGGCGCGGAGGACATGGCCGCGGACGAGGCCGATGACGACCGCCACGAGGATGCAGCCACCGATGACGGAGAGCGGCAGGCCCCAGCTGCCCAGACCGGGGCGATCGTCGCCGCCCGAGGGGTCCGCGAGGAGGAGGAAGGCGGCGATTCCCGCGGCGGCGCTGCAGGCGGCGACCCAGTCGCGCCGCGTGAGCGCTTCCCGGGACCAGAGGGCGCTGAGGCCGAGACCGATGAGGAGGCTGACGACGAGGATGGGCTCGACGACGACGATGCTGCCGGAGCCGAGGGCAAGCGCCTGGAAGGCATAGCCGGCGGCCATGGCGAGGATGCCGACGAGCCACTTCTTGCGTCGCAGGAGCTGTGTCAGAAGCCGGGGGTCGAGCGCCATCTGGGGGGGTGACTCGGCGGCGGCGCGATGCTGCATGACAGCAGCGAGCGCGAGAAAGAGCGCCGCCAACAATCCCATTCCAACTGCCATTCCACATTCCAGCCTACCAGCCGCGGCCCTTTCGGACGGTTCAGACAGGTGGCAGTTCCCGAAAGGATAGGGATCGAAGGACGCGATCTGCGGGTTTCGCCCACGAAGGCCGGGTGCCAGGCCGGCTCAAGGCGCGGCGGCCCCTACGCCGCCGGGGCGTACGGCCGATCTCTCTGGTATGAGCCGCAGATTCTGCAGGAGGCGGTGGCTGGCGACTGGCGGGGCCTCCCTGGCACTCCTGCTGCTTGCCGGGACCGCGGCCGGCGTCGCCTGGGCGACTGCGCCAGATAGTCGGACTGAATCGATCAGCGCGGCCAGACCGTATACGCTCACGCTTGCCGGGCTGAGCAAGGACGGTGTCAGCTTGGTGCCCGTCGGCCAGCAGGGCTTCACGACGAGCGCCCTCGTGAGCGCCTCGCGGGATTTGACGCGCATCAGCGTCGCGGTCGTTGCAGCCGCGAGCGGCGCGTTCGTCGTCGACGTCGAGACCTATGGGCCAAGCGGTGCACGGGTGGACCAGCAGTGGTTCGACAACGAGCCGTTTGCGGCTGGCCAGACCCGCAGCTTCACGGTCGAGTGGCGGCCGCCAGCAGAAGTGCCGGCGGGGAGCTACACAGTCAAGGTAGGGCTCTTCCGGCCGGGTCCGGACTGGCAAGTCCTCTACCACTGGAACGACCGGGCGGCTGTCTTCGCTCTGCCCTAAGAGGCAGGCCCGACAGGCCGTAGACTGCGGCAGTGCGTGTGCAGATCGCCGGCATCTCGACGCTGGAGGACGCGCTGACAGCCGAGCGGGCAGGGGCGGACGCGATCGGCTTCACGCTGGGCCTGCCCGACGGCCCGCACAACGGGCTCGACGAGTCGAAGACACGGTCGATCGTGGAGGCCCTGCCGCCGTTCGTCGTGCCCGTGGTTATCACCTACCACACGACTGCCGCACGGCTCGTGCCGCTCTGCCGGCAGACGGGGGTGAGCACTGTCCAGCTCCATGGGGGAGCGGAAATGGGCGAGATAGCGACCATGCGCGCCGTGCTTCCCGGGCTGAAGGTCATTCTTGCTGTTCACGTCACAGGTGAGGAGGCGCTGGCGGCTGCCCGCGAGGCAGCCGCGGTGGCCGACGCCATCATCCTCGACAGCGTGGACGCGGCGTCCGGCCGGCGCGGGGCGACCGGGATTGTGCACGACTGGGCCGTGAGCCGCCGCGTGGTCGCCGAAAGCCGCGTGCCGGTGATCCTGGCGGGCGGGCTGACCCCGGAAAACGTAGGCCGGGCGATTGGCGAGGTACGGCCCTGGGGCGTCGACGTCCACACGGGCGTGGAGCGCCCCGACGGCACAATGGACCCTGTCCGTGTTCGGTCCTTTGTCGAAGCCAGCCGGCGCGCGTGGATGGAGCTGCTTCCGCAGCACGGGCGCTAGCCTAAGGCGTCCACATCCAGTAGACGACGCCGGGTTCGAGTTGCCCGGCCGTGTTCGGGCCGCCAAAGCCGACGTCTCCGGCGCTCCAGCTCTCAGTGGCGTCCCGGTAGACGGCGGCACAGCCGCAGCGCTCCGCTGGGGCGGACGGCCCGGCCCAGACGACCCGGTTCCAGCCGGGCGCCAGCGGTCCGGCGTAGGGGGCCGCGGACTGTGGCTCGGCCAGGGCGGGAGCGGGCGCCGCGGCTTCCGACGAGGGCGCCGCGACGGGCGCGAGCTGGACCGCGCCTGTTCGCGCGTTTGCCGACGCTGCCTCGCCGGGGGCCATCGCCTCTACCCCCGCCACCAGAGGGACTGGTGTGGGCGACGGGAGCGGCGGGGACGCGGCGACGATGGGCGGACCGTAGAGGGCGGCAAGGCCGGCCACGTCGTCGGCCGAGAAACCATAGAGGAGCGGGTTCTTCATGATCGACGGCTGGTCCGAGTGGTCGAGCCCGAGGCAGTGGCCGAGTTCGTGGGCGACGACGTTCTGGCGCCCGGCTTCGGACAGCTGCGCGAAGGCGACCGGTTCGACGCGCACCTCGCAATGGGCGATCGCGCTGCCGACGAAGGAGAGGTTGGCCTGCGCGGGCTGGCCGGCGTAGTGGACGGGAGGGGCCAGCGGGCCGCTGCGGACGAAGACGTCTGCTCCACCGCCGACGAGCTGGAGGGCGCTGGCTCCCCGCCAGAGAGTGGCACCTGCCTCGACATAGGGCTGAAGGTCGGGCTCTGCGGAGAAGGCAACCACGGGCTGCTCCCAGCGCGGCCCCAGACTGCGTGAGGCAAGACCCGGAAGGACGGCGACGGTGAACAGGATGAGAGCCCAGAAGAAAAGACCGTAGAGGAAGCCCCGCGTGACGGCACGAGCGCCAGGGACGCGGCCCACGCCGTGGCTGGGTGAAGAGTGCGCCGAGAATGCTGGTGGAGGTGCGGGCGCGCCGGGCCGGATGCGGACCCCGCCGCTCGCGCCACGCTGCGGCTTCGCGCGGAGGGCAAGGGCACGGATGCCCGGCTCGACGCTCCAGTCCATCACATCCCCCCTCGGTTCCAGTTCGACCGTCGGGGCGCGGCAGACAGAGCTGCGAGTGGCAGCCGGGTGACGACGGGGGGGACGAGCGGGCCGAGGCGCGGGAGAAGCCACTCGTGGAGGCCCACAGGACAGCCACATACTGGCGTTCGTCGAGGCGGAGCGGTCCCGTGTGAGGACGATTGCAGGGGTGAAGGCGGCGCCGCTATTCTCGTGGCACCTGACCCGGGAGGGACATGCTTTGGCAACGTTGCGGGAAACGCAGGAACGGCACGCTCAGGACGTGGTGAACGGCAACATGGCCGGTGTGATGGCGGACCTCACGCCGACCGGGATGACGAAGGTGATGGCCCTCGCTGCGGGCGGCCCGATCACGGCCACTTCGTTCGAGCTCAGGGACCTGGGAAACAACGAGGCCGAGACTACGTACATCGGCGAGAAACGGCGGACGATCTGGAGCAAGTGGGAGCAGGTTGGCGACCGCTGGCAGATCTGCGACGTGGCGGAGCGCGCGAGCGCATGACGAACCCGAGCGGAGAGAGCCTGCGGACGGCGGTCGAGCGGAATGCGGAAGCGGTGATGGCGGGCAATCTGGCGCAGCTCATGGCCGACGTCACGCCCGAGGCGCTGGCACAGGTGATCCGGGCGGCGCCGGCCGGGACGCCGATGACCCTGGCCGCGCTGCCGACGATCACCGGCTATGCGATCGAAGAGCGGGGACCGGAAGGCGAGGGTCAGATCGTCCATGTGACCTTCACTTCGGCAGCGGGCAAGGCGACGGTGGCGGCGACCTGGAAGCAGGTGCTGGGCCAGTGGAAGATCGGCGCGGTCGCTTTGGTCGGCGTGGAGCCGGCACCGCCTGCCGAGCCGGGCTGATGGAACTCTGCCTGGTGCGCCACGGTGTCGCTGCCGAGCGCGGCCCCGCCTACCCGGACGACGCCCTCCGGCCGCTCACGGGCAAGGGCAAGGAGCGTCTGCGCGAGGCGGCCCCCGGGCTGGCGCTGCTTTTCGCCCCCGACGTGATCGTCACCAGTCCCTACCGGCGGGCGCGGGAGACGGCGGAGATCCTGGCCGACGCCTACGGGACGCGGGCCGTGCAGACGTCGGGCGCGCTCGCAGGCGACGACTATGAGGGGCTCTTCTCCGAGCTCGCGGGGCTCGACGCGGACAGGGTGCTTGCCATCGGCCATGAGCCGTACCTGTCGGAGACGCTGTCGGTGCTGTTGACGGGCGACGCGGCGGCGGTGGGGATCGACTTCAAGAAGGGAGCGGCGGCGATGATGGATTGCCAGGGGTTGCCGGTCGCGGGGCGGGCGACGCTCGCCTGGTTCTTGCCACCGGCCGCCTTGCGGGCGATCGGCCATCGGGCGCTACGCGAAGGCCACTGAGGCCGAGCGGCAAAGCAGGAGGGCCGCGGCGTCGGTACCGCGGCCCTTCCAGCATGGCAGAGCGAGGTGCTACCTCTTGGTAGTCTCCGAATTGATGATGTCGCCGATCGGGTACTGGAACTTGCCAGCCTTCTCGTCCCACTTCTGGATCCACTCGTACTCAATGACCTTGTGGTCCGACTTGGTGACGATGCTTGGTTGGCGGAGCAGGGTGCTCTTCCAGTCGCCCTGGAAAGCGACGTTGTCGAGCGCGTAGATGAGCGACTCGCGGTTCAAGTTCTTGCCGACGACGGTGAGCAGGCGCTCGAGGTGTTCGGCGGCCATGTAGGAATAAAGGTGGAAGGAGTTGGGATTGGCGACGCCGTGGTCCTTGAAGAACTGGACGACCTTCTGGACGATCGGGTCGGGGTCGGAGGGGTCGGGCAGGTAGCCGGCGCTAAAGACGCCGTCCATGGCGCCTTCGGCCAGTTTCGCGGTGGAGCTCGAGGCGGTCACTGCCGACGAGAACCAGACGACGGACTTGCCCTGAGCCTTGACGTACTTGAGCGCGCCGGCGAACTGGGTGGGTGTCGCGAAGACGCCAAGCACCTCCGCGCCGGCGTTGATGAGCTTCGTCGCCTGGGCATTGATGTCCGGCGCGTTGGCTTCGTAGGTCTCCTCGTCGACGAGCGTGAGGGCGCCGCCCACGCCCTTCTTCAGGCCGTCGCGGCCCTCCTTGCCAAAATCGTCGTTCTGGAAAAGGATGCCGTACTTCTTGCCCTTGTAGTTCTGGGCCATGTATTTGCCGAGGGTCGTGCCCTCGGTCACGTAGTCGGGCTGGAGGCCGATAATCGTCGACCCCTGGTCGCCCCACTTGGCGTCGCCGCTGGCGATGAAGAGGCTCGGGACCTTGGCGTCTTTGAGGTAGGGCAGGACGGCGTTGCCGCCGGGGGTGCCGAGGCCGTTGAAGAGCGTGAAGACCTGGTCCTGCTCGACCAGCTTCTTCACGACGTTGACGGTATTCACGGGATTGTAGCCGTCGTCATCGACGATGAACTTTATCTGGCGACCGGCGATGCCGCCCTTCTTGTTCACCTCGTCGAAGTAGATGTTCCAGCCCTTCTCGATGTCGTCATAGATGGAGGCAGGGCCGGTCTTGGCGACGTAGGAGCCGATCTTAACTTCCTTGTCGGTGACGCCGGTGGTGTCGCCCTTGATGGTGTCGATCTGGGCTTTGGCGTCAGTAGTGGCGCTGGCGCTGGCGCTGGCGGAGCCTGTCGCCGACCCGGTCGCGGTCGTGGCGGCGCTGGTTGTTGCGGCTTTGGTGGGAGTTGTGGTGTTGTCGTCGTCGTCGCCGCAGGCGACGGCGAGGACAGGCAGGGCGAACGCCGCCAGGAACAGGGCGGCCATCCAGGGAGTTCTGTACCACGGCTTGCGATCCCGGCTCATCGGCTCGGAAGTTCCCTCCTGTGTGGTGCTCGTCCGAGGTTTCGCTCGAAGGAGAAGGGCGTTCGGCTCAGAGTACGATGAGGTCCCTCCTGGATGGGTTTCGAGACAGGACCTGCTCTCTTTACGTCACATCCGCCTGGATCGATGCATTACGTTTCCATCCAGGGTTCAGCCGGCGCAGGACGTCGCCCGCGCCAGACCAGACGTCGTGCGGGGCGACGATGAGGAGGGCAAGGGCGAAGACGGCCCAGACGGTCCCGATGAATTGCGCGATGAGGACGACGACGACGGCGGCGAGGGCAAGACCAGCCCAGAAGAGGGGCGAGCGCTGGAACGCCCAGGCCCAGCTGTCGCCGGCCAGGCGCTGCCAGGAGAGGGCGTTGACGCGACGCACCCCTCCCCAGACGCCCTGGGGGAGGCGGGTCATGACGACGATGAGGAGGAGGCCCGTCATGGCGCCCTGGAGCTTGTCGAAGTCGCCGCTGACGGTGGCGATCTTGTTGATGACGCGGGGCACCCACATGTAGCCGAAGGCGCCGACGACTGGCCCGCCGGTCGTGGCAAGGCCGCCGATGACGAGGTAGGCGAGGGGGTTGATCGAGAGGTTGACGAGGTCGAAGGATTCGGGCGCGACAAAAGCGATGACGAGGAAGAAGGCCGCTCCGGCGAAGCCGGCGTAGAGGGCGCTGATGCCAAAGGCCGTGACCTTGTAGAGGGGAACGTTGATGCCCATGGAGGTGGCGGCGACCTCGGAGTCGCGGACGGCGACGAAGGCGCGGCCGAAGCGGCTGCGGCCCAGGTTCCAAAGGGTGACCAGGCCGACGACACCGGCGGCAAGGCTGATGTAATAGAGGTAGGACTCCTCGGCGAACTTGCGCCGCTGGAAGTCGTTCTGGTAGGCGTCGCTCGGGGCGTGCTCTTTCAGAAAGGATTCGATCGGGCCGGGCGGCGAGAGGCGCGTTTCGTGGAGGCCCTGGATGCCACCGGTGTAGTCTTCGAAGGTGTCGAGCTTGAGGAGCGGCGGGAAGATGAGGGCGGCGGCGAGGGTTGCGATGGCGAGGTAGGGCCCGGCCAGGCGCAGGGCGGGAATGCCGAGGACGAAACCGAAGGCCGTCGTCACGCTGATGCCGACGGTCATTGCCGCGAAGACGTTCCAGCCGTAGTTGCTGCTGAGGATGGCGATGATATAGGCGCTGATGCCGACGAGGGCGCCGTGGCCGAGCGAGATCTGGCCGGTGTACCCGGTGACGACGTTCAGGCCAAAGATGAGGAGTGCGAAGACGCAGACCTGGGACATGACGCCCACCTGGAAGGTGTTGGCACCGAGCCAGGGCACGATCAGGGCGACCAGGAAGCCGAGGAGCAGCCACCAGCGCATGTCGTTGAGGGCGGCGCGCAGGGAAACGCCGACGACCCAGGCGACGACGACGACGACGACGCTCGAGAGGCCGGCGACGGCGTCGTTTTCGGTGCCGCCATACAGCTTCCAGCAGAAGAGCACGAGGGCGGCAAGGAGCACCGCCTCGGAGGGAGAGGGAACGAACCGTTCGACACCATCGCGGTAGTGCGCGGTCTGGTGCATGGCTCTATACCTTCTTGACGGCGGGCGCGCCGAAGAGACCCGTGGGCCGGACCATGAGGATGGCGATGATAAGGCCGAAGGCGATGATGTCGCTCCACTGCGAGCCGACATACTGAACGACCATGCTCTGGCCGACGCCGACGGCGATGCCGCCGACGACGGCGCCGAGGGCGCTGTCGAGACCGCCGAGGACGGCGGCGGCAAAGCCGTAGAGGAGGATGCCGAACATGAGGTTGGGGGAGATGCCGGAGAGGGCGGGGGCGATGAGCATACCGGCGACGCAGCCGATGGCAGCGGCCAGCGCCCAGCCGAGGGTGAGCATGCGCCCCGTGTTGATCCCCATGAGCTGGCTCGCCGAGGGATTCAGAGCCGCGGCGCGCACGCCGAGGCCGAGCTTCGTGCGCTGGAAGAAGACGTAGACGGCGATCATCAGCACCGCCGCGACGACGAGTGCGAAGAGGCTGTGCTGGCTCATCTTGAAGAGGCCGAAGTCCACAGCGTCGCCGCGAAAGGGTGCGGGGTAGGTCTGGGGAACGGGGCCGTAGCGGAAGTTGGCGAGCGAGTTGAGGAAGGCGAAGATGCCGAGAGTGACGATGACGGCGTTGAGCAGGTTCTTCCCTTCGCTGGGGCGGATGAGCAGCCGTTCGATGAGGGCGCCCATGACAAAGGCGATGGCGACGGTGACGACGAGGACGACAAGGTAGCCGAGACGCGTCAGGCCGTCGTTTTCGGAGCCAAGGTAGAGTGGCAGGCCGAAGACCTCCGGCCGCCAGGTGAGGAGGTTCAGGTGGCGATCGACGCCGAGGAATGGGATCCAGCTGAGGGAGAGCGGCCGAGAGATGGACCAGCCGAGGTAGGTGCTGAACATGGCCATTTCGCCCTGGGCGAAGTTGACGACGTCGGTCGCGCGGAAGATGAAGACGAGGGCGAGGGCGAGCAGGCCGTAGAGGGCGCCTGTACTGGCGCCGTTAGCGAGCTGAGCGAAGAAAGTCTCCACGTCAGTACCCCAGGTAGGATCGACGGACGGTTTCGTTCGCCTTCAGCTCGGCAGCGGTGGCGTGAACGGCGACCCGTCCCGTCTCGAGGACGTAGCCGTAACTGGCAACGGAGAGTGCGACGCGGGCGTCCTGCTCGACGAGGAGGATGGTGACGCCATCCTCCTCGTTGACGGCCTGGATGATGCGGAAGATGTCCTTGACGATGAGCGGGGCGAGACCAAGGCTGGGTTCGTCGAGGAGGAGGAGGCGCGGCCGCGTCATGAGGGCGCGGCCCATGGCGAGCATCTGCTGCTCGCCGCCCGAGAGAGTGCCCGCCACCTGGCGGCGGCGCTCCTTCAGGCGCGGGAAGTACGCGAAGACCCTGGTCATGTCGTCCTGGATACCGGCGCGGTCGTCGCGGGTGTAGGCGCCGAGGCGCAGATTCTCCTCGACGGTGAGGGTGGCGAAGATCTGGCGTCCTTCCGGAACGTGGGCGATGCGCTGGCGCACGACCCAGTCGGCGGGCCGGCCGCCGATCGGCAGGCCATCGAAGATGACGGCGCCGGCGGCGGGCCGCATGAGGCCGGAGATGACGCGCAGAGTGGTGCTCTTGCCGGCACCGTTGGCCCCGAGGAGCGTCACGATAGACCGCTCCGGCACGCGGATGGAGATCTCGCGCAGGGCGACCACCGGCCCATAGGCTGCGCGGACGGAGCGCACTTCAAGCATGGGTGCCATCTTCGTCCTGGCCGCCGAGATAGGCTTCGACGACGGCGGGGTTGCGCTGGACTTCGGCGGGGGTGCCGACGGCGATGCGGCGCCCGAAATCGAGGACGGCGACGTGGTCGGAGATGGCCATGACGAGGCTCATGTGGTGCTCGACGAGGAGGACGGTGAGCGCGAAGCGGTCGCGGATGGCGCGGATCTGTTCGCCCAGGCGGGTGACTTCCTCGTGGTTCAGGCCGCCGGCCGGTTCGTCGAGGAGGAGGAGCCGCGGCCGGCCGACAAGGGCACGGGCGGTTTCGACCCGCTTCTGGACGCCGTAGGGCAGGGAGCGGACGTAGGTGTTGCGATAGGCGTCGAGGTCAAGGTAGTTGATGATCTCGCAGGCCTCCGCGCGGGCCGCGCGCTCTTCGCTGACGACGGTGGGCAGGCGCAGCGACGACGACACGGCGTCGGCGTGGAGGAGGTGGTGCTGGCCCACGAGGACGTTGTCGAGCACGGTCAGCGAGGGGAAGAGGGCGAGGTTCTGGAAGGTACGGGTGATCCCGCAGGCGGCGACACGATGGGCGGGCACACGCAGGAGGTCTCGCCCGTCGAAAGTGATCGACCCTCGGTCGGGACGATACAGACGAGTGACGCAGTTGAACATCGTTGTCTTGCCGGCACCGTTCGGGCCGATGAGGCCGACGATCTCGCCGCTGCCGACGTCGAACGAGACGGAATCGAGGGCGACCAGCCCGCCGAAGGTAATGGTGACGTCACGAACCTGGAGAAGTGCGGGCGCCGGAGCAACCGTCATGCCGTGACCCCACAAACGGGTAAGCGGGCATTCTAGATGCGACCCGGACGAATCTCAAGCAGCCTATATAGTTCGCGTCGAGAGCACGGCAGCAAGGATTCGTTGTTAGCTATGTCTCGCGATGCAGCTGCAACATGGCGACGCCTATACAAGGCGGTCCCTTGACAGTAGCATGGGAGTGACTCTCTCGCGGAGGGGTTTATGTCGCGCGCATGGCTTTTGAGCGTGTTCGTCCTGCCGCTCCTCTTCGCTGCCCTCCCGCTGGCGAGCATTGCGTTCAACGGCGGCGGCCAGGGCCCAACGCGTGCCGTCGTTGTCACGACCGTCGGTCAGGACCTGCCAGCTGTGCCGGTGCGGCCGGCGGGGAGCGTCAGCCTGAGCGCCGCGGTCGATCCGTTTCAGGATTGCCTCCATGCATCGAGCGGGGCTATCGAAGGCTAGGCCACGTCTGACGCCGTGCTAGGATCGCGAAAGGCGAGGCCCGGCTCCAGGAGACGCCTCGAGCGGGCGGCGTCCGGCCTCGCACGTTCCCCGCGCTTCCCGGTCATGACGGGGAGCCGGGCGTGGAGGCGGTGAATGACCTCTGTCCGGACGCGACGCGAGCGTTCGCGTCGGCCTATCGACGAGTACCTTCTCAGCGAGCACCAACTGGAGGAGATGTACTACTACATCCTCCTCGCTCGACGCCTGAACGAGCGAATGCTGGCGTTGAACCGGCAGGGGCGAGCCGCGTTCGTGATCGCCGGCGCCGGCCAGGAAGCCGCTCAGGTAGGCGCGGCGATGGCGTTGCAGAAGGGCGTGGACTTCGTCGCCCCGTACTACCGTGACCTGGGGGTGAACCTCGTTCTGGGGATGACCGCGCGGGAAGCGATGTTGAACCTCCTCGGCAAGCGGGACGACCCGAACAGCCACGGGCGCCAGATGCCTGCGCACTGGGGCAGCGTCGCGCGCCGCGTCGTCACGCAGTCGAGCGTGGTGACGACGCAGTTCCCGCATGCCGTGGGGATTGCCCTCGCGGCGAAGCTGTGTAAGGACCCCATCGTCGTGATGGCCTCCTGCGGCGAGGGCAGCACGAGCCGGGGGGACTTCCACGAGTCGCTGAACTTCGCGGCGATCCACCATCTGCCCGTCATCTTCTTTGTGGAGAACAACGGCTACGCGATCTCGGAGCGGACGGAAAAGGAGATGCCGCTGGAGCACGTGGCCGACCGGGCGCGAGGCTATGGCATGCAGAGCGCCGTCGTCGACGGCATGGACGGGATCGCCGTCTACCAGACGGTGCGGCCGGCGGTGGACCAGGCGCGCCGCGGCGGGGGGCCGTTCCTCATCGAGGCGAAGTGCTACCGCCTCTGGCCGCATTCCAGTGACGACGACGACAGCCGCTACCGACCGAAGAAGGAGCTGGAGGAGTGGAGCCGGAAGGACCCGGTGAAGCTCTTCCGGGAGCGGGTGGAGAGTGACGGCATCTTCCCGCGGGAAGACCTCGACGAGATAGAGCGGCGGGTGGAGGAGGAGGTGCGGGAGGCGGCGCAGTGGGCGCTCATGCAGCCCGACCCCGAGCCCGAGGACGCGCTCACGTTCGTCTACAGGGAGGCTTGAGGATGCCGGGTGCGACGGTCATCGAAGCAGTCCGGGTGACGCTGGAGGAGGTGATGGGACAGGACGACCGTGTCTTCATCATCGGCGAGGACGTGGAGGCTGGGGGCGTCTTCCGGGCGACGGAGGGGCTGGCGGCGAAGTATCCGGGGAGGGTGATCGACTCGCCCCTGGCGGAGTCGTCGATCATCGGCATCAGCGTCGGCGCTGCGCACTACGGGATGAAGCCCGTGGCCGAGATCCAGTTCGCCGACTTCATCCACGCGGGCTTCGACCAGCTTTGCAGCGAGGCGTCGCGCTGGTGCTACCGGACGCGCGGCGAGGCCCACCTGCCGATGGTGGTGCGTACCCCCTGGGGAGGCGGCGTGCACGGCGGGCAGCACCATTCGCAGAGCATCGAGGCGTACTACACGCACCTACCCGGTCTGAAGGTGATCGCTCCCTCCTTTCCGGCCGACTACCGTTCGCTGCTCAAGGCGGCGATCGCGGACCCGAACCCG
The DNA here is from genome assembly GCA_020847765.1 of Dehalococcoidia bacterium. GTDB lineage: Bacteria > Chloroflexota > Dehalococcoidia > Tepidiformales > Tepidiformaceae > JADLBJ01. The sequence goes on along the minus strand of JADLBJ010000165.1, from coordinate 10,197 downwards.
GTGCTCTTTCTGGAGCACAAGCGCACCTACCGGATGGTGCGCCAGGATCTCGCGACCGAGCCGGGGGAGAGCCGCATCGGCCGGGCGCGGGTGACGCGCAGGGGCGACGACCTGACGATCTATGCCTACGGGCTGATGCTGCACGAGTCGCTGGCGGCGGCCGAGACGCTGTCGCGCGACGGGATCGAGTGCACCGTTGTCGATCTCCTCACGCTCCTGCCGCTCGACCTGGAGACGATCCTGGAGGCGGCGCGCGCCCCGGGGAAGGTGCTGGTGGTGCACGAGGACACGCTCACGGGGGGCTTCGGGGGGGAGATCGCCGCGCTCGTCGCCGAGCACGCCTTCGAATACCTGGACGCCCCCGTGCGCCGGCTGGCGGCGCCGGACGTGCCGGCGATGCCGTATCACCACAACCTGGAGAGCTTCTTCATGCCGGACCGCGAGAAGATAGCGCGCGCTGCGCGCGAGCTCGCTGCCTACTGAGGGGAGGGCGTCGATGGCGACAGTGACCATGCCCCAGCTGGGCGAAAGCGTGACCGAGGGAACGATCCTGTCCTGGCTCAAGCAGCCCGGCGACCCGGTGCACCTCGACGACCCGCTCTGCGAGATCGAGACGGAGAAGGTGACCGCGGAACTGCCGTCGCCGCTCGAGGGGACGATGGGCGAAATCCTGGTGTCGGAGGGTGAGACCGTGTTAGTGGGTGCGCCGCTCTGCGAGATCGCGGAGGGGACCGCGGCCGGCGGCCCCGCCCCGGCGCGCGCGGGCGGGGGTTGGAGCGGCGGCCCGATGGCGATCCCGCCGGAGGAGAGCGGCACTTCCAGCGACGAGGTGGCGGGGGCCGTCGCCGCGCATGGCGGCGCGCCGGGCCCGGCAGCCGTTCAGCCCGTCGCGGTGGCTGAGCGGATCCTTCGCAGCCCCGACGACCGTTCCCGGTTCTATTCGCCGGCGGTGTTGCGGCTGGCGAGCGAGCGGGGCGTGGACCTGGCCGGCGTCGAAGGCACGGGGGTGGCGGGGCGGGTCACGCGAAAGGACGTCGAGCGCTTCCTCGCGACCGGGCCGGCGGTCAGTGCGGCGCCGGCGGCCGCATCCGAGCGCGTGACGACGCCGGCGGTCGCGGCAGCGAGAGGCGAGCCCGCCACGGGGTTTGAGACGGTCCAGCTCACGGCCACGCGGCGGACGATCGCTGAAAACATGGCCCGCTCTAACCGTGAGGCGCCGCAGGCCTGGACGATGGTTGAGGCTGACGTGACGGGGCTGGTGCGGCGGCGCGAGCGCGAAAGAGAGCGCTTCGAGAGCGAAGAAGGCGAGTCCCTGACGCTCCTGCCCTATTTCACCACGGCGGTCTGCGAGACGCTGCGCGAGTTCCCAATGCTGAACGCCCGCTGGGAGGGCGAGGAGCTGCGCCGGTACCACGCCTTCCACCTCGGCATCGCCGTAGCGACGGAGACGGGGCTGGTGGTGCCCGTCGTCCACGACGCCGGCGACCTGAGCGTCACTGGGCTGGCCCGACGCATCGCCGACCTGGCGCGACGAGCGCACTCGCGCAAGCTCAGGGTGGAAGACGTGGAGGGCGGCACGTTCACGGTGAACAACACCGGTTCGTTCGGCTCGATCGCCTCGAAACCGATCGTGAACTATCCGCAGGTGGCCATCGTCTCGATGGAGCGCGCGGTGCGGCGGCCGATCGTGGTCGCCGACGACGCGATTGCGGTGCGCTGGATGATGAACGTTTGCCTGAGCTTCGACCACCGGGCGCTAGACGGTCAGGAGGCCGGCGGGTTCCTGGCCGCGCTCAAGGGGCGGCTGGAAGCGATCGGCTGACGTCGCCGGAGTAACCGGTCGCTGCCGGGCAGGAACCGAGCAGGGCACGCCAGAGGCCGGCCCAGAACAGCCAGGGAGCGGCGAGGGCCATCGGTCCGAACCAGAGGGCCAGGCCCATCGTGACCGCCAGGCCCTCGTCGTCGAGGGCGGGCGGCGTTCTCCGCTCGAGCAGCCGGGCGGCGTGACGCGCGGCCGGCGTCAACGCCTGCGTCCAGACCGCCAGGTCGTCGGCAACGTCGGATGTAAGCTCCTGCTGGTCGTGCATCACGCACCTCCGCGGTCATGGTCGCTGGCAGGGCGGGGCGGTGACGACGGCCAAGCGGGCCTTTTCGGCCGGCCGCGGGGCCCAGGGTTGGGCGGGAGCACTCTAGATCGGAACCGGAGGCTGGCCGAACATGGGTCGCAGCGGGCCGCCGCAGGACAGCGGGATATCACAGTTGGTTGTTCTCAGGCGGCCGCGATCTTCACACAAGAGCTGGCCTGTTTCTGTGGACACGCCAGATCGGCGCTGCCTATGATAGCGCCGCCCGACCGACTCGACCGTCATTCCGAGGTGATCAACGTATGGACGACTGCATCGCCGATTTCCTCAATTTCCTGGCGGTTGAGAAGAACGCTTCCAGCAACACGATCGCCGCGTACCGGAACGATCTGGCGCAGTTCGAGCGCTTTCTGGGGGGCCCGCGGAACCTGGTGCTCGCCTGGAAGGCGGTCGACGGCGACGGGATCGTGTCCTTCGTGGAGGATCTGCGGGCGCGTTCCTACAAGGACGCGACGGTCGCGCGGAAGATAGCCGCGATGAAGTCGTTCTTTGGCTTCCTCGCCGCCGAGGGGAAGGTCGAGCAGGACCCAACCGAGCAGCTCAAGTCCCCGCAGGTCGGGAAGACGCTGCCGCGAGCGCTGACGCCGAACGAAGTTGACGAGTTATTGGAGCAGCCGGCACGTAAGAGCACGCCCGAAGCGCGGCGCGACAAGGCGATGCTGGAGCTCCTCTACGCGACGGGGCTGCGCGTTACGGAGCTCGTGTCGCTGGACGTGGCCGACATCGCCCTGGAGAGCGACCCGGTGACGGTGCGTTGTCTGGGCAAGGGTGAGCGCGAACGGGTGCTCCCGCTGCAGCAGCGGCCCGTGGACGAATTGCGGCAGTACATCTTCCACGTGCGCCCCCGCCTGGTGCGCAACCGGCGCGAGCCGGCCCTGTTCGTCAACCGGCGCGGGGAGCGGCTAACGCGGCAGGGCTTCTGGCTCATCCTCAAGAACTATGCGCGTGAGGCCAGGCTCGACAAGGCGATCACGCCCCATACGCTGAGGCACACCTTCGCCACCCACATGCTTTCGGGTGGTATGCCATTGCGTAATGTGCAGGACGCACTTGGACACGCCAGCATCTCGACGACGCAGATCTACACGCAGCTGACGGACCTGCAGAAGCGGGCGGAATACGACAAGGCACACCCCCGCGCCTGACGGGCGGGCGGCCGGCCGACCCTGTAGGCTGGGGGGTGTGACACCACGCGCCGAGCTGTTTCAGGCGTTGCAGGCGCCGTCCGCGGCGGGCGGCCTGCGCGACCTCGACCAGCGGGGGCGCCTGACGGCCATCCTGCCGGAGCTAGAGGCAGGCCGGGGCTTCGCCCAGCCGGAGAAGCACGAATACACGGTGCTCGACCACAACCTGGCGGCGGTCGAGGCGATTGAGGCCGCTACGGGGACGGGCAAGGCCGGGGTGGAGCTCCGGACGGCGCTGTCGTGGATGGACGTGGAAGAGGCGCTTGGCCGGACGATCGAGGGAGTCGGGCTGCCCGCCCTGCTGCGGTTGGCGGCGCTGTTGCACGACGTGGCCAAGCCGGAGACGGCGACGACGGTCGACGGTGCTTTGCGCTTTCCGCGGCACGGGCCGCGCGGGGCGGAGATGGTGGCGGAGCGGTTGCCGGCGCTCGGGCTCGGTCCGGGGGCGACGGCGTTCGTCGCAGCCATGGTCCGCTATCACCTGCGCCCGAACGAGCTGATCCGGCAATGGCCGCCAAGCGACCGGGCGGTGCGCAAGTTCGCGACGGACCTGAATGGGCACGTGCTGCCGTTGATGCTTGTGAACCTGGCGGACGGAATGGCGACACGCGGGCCGCGCTATACGCGGGAGAACTACCGCATCCACTGTGGCATCGTCAACTACATCACGGCGCGCGCCTGGGCGGTGATGGAGGAGGACGACCCGCCGTTGATCACGGGCGACGACCTTGTCGAGGAGCTTGACCTGGAAAGTGGACGCCTGCTGGGGGCTGTCCTAACATCGGTTCGCCGGGCCCAGCAAGCGGGGGCGCTCCCGGACCGGCAGGCAGCCCTGGCCCTGGCCCGCGCCACGCTGGCCAGCTTGCGAGCAGGCCGCGCCTAAACTCCCGAGGACGGCCCGGCCAGGAGATATCCCATGGCAGTCATGTGGAGCGTCATCTTCTACACCGCGGCGGCGGTGGCGGCGTTCTATTTCATCCTTCTGCGGCCCGTCATGAAGAACCAGAAAGAGCAGCGGCGAGCGGTCCAGGCGCTGCAGATCGGCGACGAGGTGGTCACCGTAGGCGGCCTCATCGGCGAGGTGAAGGACATCATCCAGCCGGCCGACGGGCCGACAGAGATCATCCTCGAGATCGCGCCCGGCATTCGTGCGCGCGCCGTGACGGAGGGGATCTCCCGGCGCCTGACGACGCTCGAGCCGGCGGAGGAGCCGACCCCCGGCCAGGAGGCCTCGCAACCGAGTGCGTAGTACATCCACGGTCATGCTCTTCCTCTTCGTCTGCGTGCTCACGGTTGTCGCTGTTGTGGTCGTTTGGCCAAGCGACCCGGGGCGCTATCTGCCCGGGGATTTCTGGCCGCAGGGCAAGGGCTTCAGCGCGGGTGACTTCGACCGCACGACGATGCGTCTCGGCCTCGACCTGCGCGGCGGCTGCTACCTCGCCCTCCAGGCGGACCCGCCGGCGGACTACAAGGGTGACCTCGGAGGGGCGCTGACGGGTGCCAAGCGGGTGATCGAGCGGCGCGTGAACTCGCTCGGTGTGAGCGAGTCCGAGATTTCGACGGCCAGCGGCAACCGCATCGTCGTCGAGATCCCGGGGGTGAGCTGCACGGAGGCGCAGCAGCAGGTCGGGCGCACGGCGAGCCTGCAGTTCAAGGTCGTCAACGACGAGGGGGAGATCGTGCCGGCGCTCGGCAGCCCGGACGGGAAGACCGCCTGCCCACCGCAGCGCCTGGGTGCCCCTATCCCGGAGGGCTGCGCGGTAATGACCGGGCAGTATCTGAAGAACAACACCATTCCGCAGCGCCAGACGACGACGAACCTGGTCGAATTCGAGACGACGGGCATCGGCTCGACGCTGCTTGAGCAGATTACGAGCCACGCGCTCCAATTCGACCCGAACGACCCACGCCGGCGGCTGCTCATCTACCTCGACGACCAGCAAATCTCTAACGCCGTCGTTCAGTCCGTCATTTCCGACCGTGGCGTCATCACCGGGCAGCCGACGTTCAGCGACGCGCGCGACCTGTCAGATCTCCTGAACAACGGCGCACTGCCCATCCCGCTGAAGAGCATCCAGTCGAGCGAGGTGAGCGCCACGCTCGGCGAGGACTCGGTCGTCGAGTCGGTGCACGCGGGCGAGGTCGGCCTGCTGGCGGTGGCGCTGTTCATGATCCTGTACTACCGGTTGCCGGGGCTGCTGGCGGCGCTGGCGCTGGGCGTCTATACGGCCACGACGCTGATGGTGTTCAAGCTGTGGCCGGTGACGCTGACGCTCTCGGGGATCGCGGCCTTCGTGCTCTCGGTGGGCATGGCCGTGGACGCGAACATCCTCATCTTCGAACGGATGAAAGAGGAGTTACGCCGAGGGAGGACATTGAACGCGGCGGTCGACATCGGCTTTCGCCGTGCGTGGACTTCCATCCGGGATTCGAACATTTCGACGCTCATCACCTGCCTGATTCTCTACTGGTTCGGCAACCAGTTTGGGGCGACGGTGGTGAAGGGGTTCGCGCTGACGCTCGCTATCGGTGTGGGAATCAGCATGTTCTCGGCGATCACTGTCACGCGGACCTTCCTGAAGATGATCGTGGGGACGCCGCTGGCGCAGAACCACTGGCTGTTCAACGCCGAAGAGACGAAGCAGAGGACGCCCGCGGGCCGGGCCGCCGAAAGCAGCGGGGGAGGCTAGGCGATGCTCGACTTCGCAGGCAAGCGGTGGTGGTACCTTGGCATCTCCCTGGCACTGTTCATCGCGGCAGCGGTAATCCTCGCTATCCCGCCGCATCTGCGAGCGGGGATCGAGTTCACCTCGGGCTCGTCGTTCACGTTCGAGTTCAGCAAAGAGGTGAAGCAGGTCGATCTGCGCGCGGCGCTGCGTGCACTGGGGCACGACGAGGCGCGCGTTCAGGGCGCCGGGGGCAACAGCTACATCATCAAGACGCGGGAGCTCGAGGGCGCGCCCGCCGTCAACGCGACGGACGCGCCCGGGCCGCAGGAGGCGCCCAAGGGCGAGATCGACAGGATCCAGGAGGCGCTGCAGCAGGAGTTCGGCACGATCACGCGAAAGGACTTCTCGACGGTCTCCGGGACGGTTTCGACGGAGATCGCGCGGAACGCGACGCTGGCGGTGCTCGCGGCGTCGGTCGCGATCCTGATCTACATCTCGCTGGCGTTCCGGCGCCTGCCGCAGGCGTGGAAGTACGGCACGGCAGCGGTGATTGCGGTACTGCACGACGCGTTCATCGTGCTCGGCCTCTTCTCGCTGCTGGGCAAGCTCATCGACACGGAAGTGGACACGGCGTTCATCACCGCCATCCTCACGGTCATCGGCTTTTCGGTGCACGACACGATCGTCGTCTTCGACCGCATCCGGGAGACGATCTCGCATGATCCGTACATTCCCTTCGAGGAGGCGGTCAACGCCAGCCTAACGGAGACGCTGGCACGCTCGCTGAACACTTCGCTCGTCGTGGTGCTGACAGTGGTGGCGATGTTGCTCATCGGCGGGTCGACGATCCAGAACTTCCTCCTCGTGCTGCTGGTGGGCATTATCACCGGGACGTACAGCAGCATCGGTATTGCCAGCCAGCTGCTCGTCGCCTGGAACAACAACGACATCGGGCGTTTTTGGCGGCGTCTCCGCGGCAGGAAGCAGGAGCCGATCGAGGCCGCTGCCGAGCCGGTGTAGCCGGGCCGTCGCGAGCCGACGTGCTGCTCCTGGCCGACGGCAACAATCTCGCCTGGGCTGGCTTCCACGCCTTGCGCCGGGCGATGGACGCGGACAGCCCGGAGGCGCGCACACGAGCGGCGCTTCTCGGCCTGACGCAGAGCGTGCTTGGGCTGGCCGTGCGTGCCGGCGAGCCGCCTCTCCCCGGGCGTGCGGGCGCCACGCCGCTTTTTCGCCAGCCGCTCGACGGGCTGGTTGTGACCTTCGACGAGGGGCGGCCGCTTCGCCGACGGACGCTCTTTCCGGGCTATCAGATGGGACGGGAAGCCAACCCCTCGTTCGTCGAGAACGAGCCCTGGGTGCTGGCAGCGATCGCCGCTTTTGCGGACCTGGCTGCCAGTCTCCCCGTGTGGGTCGCCCAGGGAGTCAACACCGAGGCCGACGACCTGATCGCCTGGCTCGTGCTGCACCGCACGGCCGAAGGAGCGCGCATAGCCTCGTCGGACCGGGATTTCCTCCAGCTGGTCGACGACCGGGTGAGCGTTTACTCGCCGCTCCGGCGCGCCGTCATCGACGTCGGCGGCTTTGGCGAGGCAACGGCGCCCCGCACCGCGGACGGTGAGCTGGTGCTCTTCCCGCGGGAGAGGTATCTGGACTACCGCGCGGCGAGCGGCGACGCGAGCGACGACCTGCCCGGCATTCCCGGCGTCGGAACGTTGACGGCGGCACGGATGCTCGCCTTTGCGCCGCTGGACGACTACCTCGAGCAGCCGCGTCTGGTGAACAGAGCGCTGGGGCGACGGAATGTGAAGCTAGAGGGGGCGCTGCGCAGCGGCGAGGCGACCGCGATCGTCCGCCGCAACCGGGCCCTCATGGATCTACGCCTCGCGGCCGCAGGTTATCGGTCGTTGGACGGGATGCTGCGCCGGGGCAACTGGGACGAGACGGAACTGCGCACATGGCTAGCGGACCAGCGCGTGGCCGGGCTGGACGCCGACGCGGCGGTGAGCGCGATGGAAGAGGTCGCTGCGGCAGACGTCGCCGTTCTCGCCTGAGGGTGGCCGGGCGTTGGATGGCTTCGCTGCCACCCGGGCGCCCGGCGACCCCGGCGGATGTGCTATCTGCCTCGGCGGCGAACCACCCCGACCGCGATCAGACCGCTGGAGGCCAGCAGCAGCACGACCAGGACGGCCGTGAACTGCATGGGGCCGGACAGCGGCGTGCTGGCGGTTCCGGAGCCGCTGATCGGCGGCCGCGGGGTGGGCGTGACGGTGGGCGGCGCCGGCGTCGGTGCGACCTGGGTGGGGGTCGGAGGGACGACGGTCGGCGTGACCGAGGGCACGGGGGTGGGCGTGACCGGGGCGATCTGGAAGCGGACGGAGGCATGGACGCAGGTGCGGTTGTCCTGCGCGACCAGAATCCAATAGACGCCGTTGGGGGCGTTCGGGACGGTGAAGTTCAGGTAGGCCTGGCCCTGAGCGTCCGTCTTGCCGGTGGCGACGACGGGACTGCCGTCGGACCGGAAGATGGCGTTCACGTCCTGATCGGGGAGGAAGTTCCAGAGGTGCAGCTGGGCTGACGTGCCGCCGGGGCCGCTGATGGGCGAGACGGAGACCATCGGGTCGTTGAGAGCCTGGGCGCTCACGACGCCCGCCAACTCTGTCGAACAGGGCTCGGGGGCCGCAGCCGCTGGCGCCGCCCGCTCGTGAAGTGCGACGACCGCGGCGAAGGCCGCGACCGCCATTGCGGCAGAAATCAGGAACCGGGTGTGCATCTCGCGTATCTCCAGCGAAGATGCAAGCACTTTACCGAACTTTTTCAGCGTTGCCCACTATGCAGAACCCGCATTCAACGAAACGGAGTTGCCTGAGACGAAGTCGCAACATGGGCGGGCGGGCGAGAGGGCGTTCATGGAGCTTCGTGTCGAAAGAGGCGTGCTCATGAAATGAGGCTGGTGGGCGATGAGGGGCTCGAACCCCCGACCCCCTCGGTGTAAACGAGGTGCTCTAGCCAACTGAGCTAATCGCCCCGCCCTCTAGTTAACAGCGATCGGCAGGGACGACGCAAAGCGGGACCGCCGGGACACTCCGATCTGCGCCGGTGCCCAGTTGGCGCATCAGACTCGCCTGGTCCACGCCTCCCTTTGCTCCCGCATCAAGCCGTCGCTGACGCGGTCGACGTCTATCGGCGGTGAAGCCGGGCATCAGGCAGTGGTCGACAAGTCTGACGCGAGCAATTCCTCGGCGACGGCGGTCTTCCCGCTGCGACGGGTGACCAAAGCTCGCGAGAGGGAGCGGTGTTATACTCCGGGTGTTCGTCCCCTGGAGTGCCGCCCCGGGCCCAACGGTCCCCATCAGCGGGAAGTCGCGGGGTTAGGCGGGAACGGAAGCCCCGGGTCCGCAGGCCGGTCCCGGGAAAGGGCCCACGGTCCGCCATCCGTCTTGGAAGGAGGCCTGGGTAGTGGGAACGAGTCCGCCCCGCACCGTCTTCCTTTGAAAGCAGGCAGCTCGTGCAGACCGCGGCGGCGGTGCGCCGTGAGCCGGGCCAAGTTGTGGAAGGAAGGGACGAGATGACCAACGCAAACAGCTTCGGCGCCCTCGGCGACCTCGCCTGCGGCGACCGGAGCTATCGGTACTACCGGCTCGAGGCCCTGACGGCCGCGGGCCTGACGAACGTCCAGCGCCTGCCGTTCTCGCTCAAGATCCTGCTCGAGAACCTGCTTCGCTACGAGAACGGCCGGGGCGTGACGCGCGACGACGTGGCCGCGCTCGCTGCCTGGCGACCGAACTCCGGCGAGGACCGGGAGATCGCCTTCACACCGGCGCGCGTGCTCCTGCAGGACTTCACCGGCGTGCCGGTGGTGGTCGACCTCGCCTCGATGCGCGACGCGATCCGGGCGATGGGGGGCGACCCCGCACGGATCAACCCCCTGCAGCCGGTTGACCTCGTCATCGACCACTCCGTGCAGGTCGACCGCTTCGGTTCGAGCGAGGCGTTCGAGCGAAACGTGGAGATCGAGTTCGCCCGCAACCAGGAAAGATATGCCTTCCTGCGCTGGGGGCAGCAGGCGTTCAAGAACTTCCGGGCCGTGCCGCCGGGGACGGGGATCGTCCACCAGGTGAACCTCGAACGTCTCGCGACGGTCGTCCGCGTCGGTGATCTCGACGGCGGCACGGTGGCGTTCCCCGACACGCTCGTGGG
>JADLBJ010000164.1 GCA_020847765.1 Dehalococcoidia bacterium | reverse complement strand
TCGTAGTCGCTGCCGCTGGAAAGCAGGCCGGCAAGAAGCTGACAGGCCTCCGACCAGCGGCGAGCTTCGAAGTGGGCGAGCGCCTGTTCGAAAACGTCCCGGCGCGTGGCCCACTCCGCATTTGCCTCGCCGGGATAAAGCTCGAACAGGTCGACCGGCGTCGCGAATCCCTGGACGAAGACACCCCCGAGCCGTCGCGTCCCGAATGCGCCGTTCAGGCGGTCGCGCGTGGCACCCGTCAGCAGGGCACCAACACCGAGCGTCTTGGTCGCGTTCTCGACACGGCTCGCGAGGTTCACCGCCGAACCCATGGGACCGTACTTGAACTTCACGCGGCTCCCGGTGTTGCCGACGAGCGCGGCGCCGGTGTGGACGCCGATGCCGAGGCGGACAGGCTCCCCGGCCTCGGGCAGCCAGCGCTCCGAGAGAGCCGGGAGCTCGCACAGAATGGCTGCCGCCGCGCGGCAGGCGAGGACGGCATGGTCCGGCTGGTCAGCCGGCGCGTTCCACATTGCGAGCAGGCCGTCGCCCACATAGTCCACCACCACGCCGTCGGTTTCGCGGATCTGGAGGCTCTGCAGGTCCATGATCTCCTGCATCATCTCGAACGTGCGCCGGGCGCCCAGCCGCTCGGAGATGCGACTGAAGTCGCGCACGTCGCTGAAGAGCAGGGAGACCTCGCGCTCACGTCCTTCGAGCAGTGCAGGATCGAGCGCGAGCTCGCGCGCCAGACGCGGTGAGAAGAACTGTTCGAACTGGACCTGGCTGCGCAACGCACGTTCGCGCTCCGCCTCCCGCTCCAGGCCAGCACCGACGGCGGCGGCAAGCACCTGGACGACGAGCGCTTCGAGCGGAGCTATCCGTGGCGGCGGCCGGTCGGTGCGCAGCGAACGCGCCCCGTAGACGACGCCCACGACCGTCTGCGCCGCGTTCAGGACCGGTGCCGCCACCACCGTGTCGATGCCAACAAGGCTGCTGCTCATGGCTTCGGCGCCGAGGTTCCGAAAGACGGTCCGCTGCAGCCGCTCCGCCTCATGGACAATGGTGGAGCTGAAGGCAGCGCCCGTCGGTGGCGCACCCGCGCTCGCACCCACGCGCCAGCTTCCCGCGTTGCGCAGCAGGACCAGTCCGCGATCCAGACCGACCAGGTCGACCATCGCCCGCGCGGTGGCATCCAGGAACGCTTCCGAGGTGGCCGCCGCTTGCTGGACAAGGACCAGCGTTTCGAACCAATGGGCGAGCGTCTCGGGACTGGGTGATTCACCCAGCTCCGGGAGGGGCAGCGCGCGGCCAGCGGCGGCGACCGGCCGGATGACCGTCTCCATGCCGGAGGTGAGCTGCTCGGCGGGGGCCAGCGCCTGGGTCGCCGGAGCCGGCGGCGCGCGGACCTCCAGCTCGCTGTGGCCGAAGGCGATGGTCGCGGGCAGCCGGACGACGACGCTGCCTCCGGTAGGCACCTCCTGCCCGCCGACACGCACAGCAGAGGTGTGGCTCAGGTTCTCGAGGCGCAACTGCCCGCCGGGCTGCTCTTCGAAGCGCACATGATCGCGGGAGACGTATGGATCAGAGACCTGGCAGCGGGGAACATCCCTTTGCGGGCCGCGCCCAACCTCGAGCGGGCCAGCTCGATGTTCGAGCGCCCGCTCCTCTCCTCCGCTGTGCACGGTGATCAAGAGCATTGGCTTCGCCGCCTCGCCTCTCCATCCGGTCAGCGCAGAGCATACGGCCACGGGGCCGGGACGACACGGTCACTGGGGTCCGTGCAGCCGGCCCTCAGCGGCCGCGCCGCGAACGGGCTCGCTGTCGTTGGCACAGGCAACAGACGTACCGGGGGCGGGATTCGAACCCACACGCCTTGCGGCCGCGGAGTTTAAGTCCGCTGCGTCTGCCGTTCCGCCACCCCGGCGCGCCTTGAGTCTACCGGAGGCGGTTCCTGCTTGCCGGGCCCTTGCCGCCTACGGGCTCAACTGCCCTAATGCCGGCGTCGAGAGGGCCCTCCGCAGCTATGGAATAGATTCGTCGAAGTCCATCGAGATGTGACCCTCGGCCACCAGCCGCCGATACTCCTCCTCGCCGACGCCGAGCAATTCACGGTAGACGTACTCGTTGTGCTCGCCCATTGCGACCGGGGACTGGCGGTGCGTCGCCGGTGTCTCAGGCATCCGGTAGAACGGCGCGAGGAAGCGGAATTTGCCGGCAACGTCGAACAGGGCACGGCTGGCGAAGACGCCGCGCTGTTCGAAGTGCTGGTCGGCCAGCGCTCGGGACGCTTCGAGAACGGGCGCAGCGGGCACCCCGGCCGCCTGCAGCCGATGGAACAGGTCGTAGTCGTCCTCCCTGGATGTCCAGGTGGCCAGGCCTTCGTCGAGCGCGTCCTGGCGCTCGGCTCGGCCGGCGCACGTGCCAAGGGCGGGGTCCTCGGCCCAGGCCGGCCTTCCCATTACAGCTCTCAGCGCCTCCCATTCGGAATCGCACGTGACCGTGATGGCGATCCAGCGGTCGTCGCCCGACGACGCCGGTCCGGGAGACTTGCAGGGGTAGACGCCGCAGGGCGCGGCGTTGTAGATAGAGCGATTGCCGAGCTGCTGGTGGGAGACGCCGTTGAGTGCATGCTCCATGTACGCCTGCGCGAACATCGCCGACGCTGCTTCCGCCTGGGAGACTTCGACGAGCTGACCGCGGCCCGTCTTCTTGCGGTGCCAGGCCGCCATCATGATCGCGAGCGCCGCCTGGAGCCCTCCGAAGTAGTCGCCAGCGAAGATGATTGAGTTCGAGGACGGATCCATGTCGCGGTAGCCGCGCAGAAGTGGGTGACCCATGACAGCCTCGAGGTGGACGCCCAGGGCGCGGGCGTGGGCGTAGGGCCCCGAGAGGCCGAACGCCGGGATCCGGACCATCACGATGTCCGGGCGGGCCGAGCGCAGCCACTCGTAGTCGATCCCGAGCTTCTCGGTCGTGTCGGCCGCGTTGTTCTCCACGAAGACGTCCGAACGGGCGACCACCCGGCGCAGGATCTCCAGCCCTTCGGGCGTTCGCAGGTCTGCGGTGAAGCTTCTCTTGTTGCGATAGGGCTGGACGAAGGTGGGGCTGTAGTTCCAGGGCCGAGGACCGGGCTCGTCGTTTGGGTAGCCGCCGTACATCCCGCCCATTCCCGCCAGCGATTCCCGGGTTGGGCGGGCACGGCCACCGCGCATGACTGGTGGCCAGACGTGAGGGTTCTCGACCTTGATGACCTCCGCTCCCAGGTCGCCGAGCAGCATCGTGGCGTACGGTCCTGCCCACGCCACACAGAAGTCGACGACGCGCAGGCCCTCGAGCGGGAGTCGGGGCATCAATCGACCTCTACCGGAGGGTGGTAGGCGTCGAGGGCCGTCAGCTCGTCGCCTCGATATCCGAGCTCGGCCAGGATCTCCCGAGTGTTCCCTCCGAGGAGCGGGGCGCTGTGTCGCAGCTCCCACGGCGAGTCCGTCATGATGAACGGGCGCCCGGGCGTCTTAACGGTCCCCAGGTACGGATGGTCGACCGCCTGCCAGAAGCCCCGCTCGGCGAACGCCTCGTCTTCGAAGATCTCGGCGATCGTGAGCAGGGGGGTGCAAAGGACGCGGGCGCGACGTGCCTCGCGCCAGACTTCCCGCTTCGTCCGTTCCATCAGCCAGCCCGTCAGCAGCGCGTTGAACTCCTCGACGGTGGTGGCGTCCTGAGCGGCTTCGGGGCGAATCCAGCGTGGTTCGAGCGCCCAGCTAGGTCTGTCGAGCATGTCGAGCAGTCGCTCCCATTTTCGTGCTGAACCGTGCATCTCGACGTAGCCATCCCGGCACGGAAAGACACCGTCCGCAAGGCCCACGGCCTCGCTCGCCCGGCGCACGGTCTTGCGCCCGGAGAACTCATGGCCGATAAGCGTCGAGTGCCGCCGATCCGCGCTGCTCAGCAGTGCGTCGGCGATGGCGAAGTCGACATGCTGCCCGATCCCCTGCTCACGCCCGACCATGGCGGCTGCAAGGATTGCGCCGGCGGCCGCCGCGCCCGCCTGGACGAGCCCCGCGGTGCCGTACATCTTCACCGGTTCTCGACCGGCCAGGCCGGTCGCATACATTTCCCCGGCGAAGCCGAAGAGGACGACCTCCGAGCCTTTGTAGTCCCGGTAGGGACCGCTTTGGCCGAAATTCGAGATAGACACGAGGGGCAGCGAGGGCTTGCGGCCATGGATGTAGTCCCAGCCCACGCCAAGCTGGTCGAGCGCGCCGGGGCGGAAGCTCTCGACCACAACGTCCGCGGCGTCGACGAGACGCCCAAACACTTCGACGTGCGCGGGGTTCTTCAGGTCGAGGACGATCGCCCGTTTGTTCAGGTTGAAGTAGAAGAACGTCCCGCTCTTCTCAGGGTGGGAGTGACCGCCGGGGAACGGGCCGAGCCGCCGCGCCGGGTCTCCGCCGGGCCGTTCGACCTTGATGACGTTGGCACCATAATCGGCCAGCAGCCTCGTTCCATACGGACCGGTGACGTACTGGGTTAGGTCGAGGATCGTCAGGTCGTCGAGAGCACCAGCCACCTTGCGACGCGCCCTAGTCGTGGTGCAGGCCGAGGCCGCACCCGGCAACACCGTTCCGCCGTCCCTCGCCGGTGCTGGCGACGCCATGGAGGGGCTGCGTGGCGATCTGCGCCTTTGTCGGCGCCCGTTCCGCCTTCGCGCTGGCGGCAATCTGACCGCACATCCCAGGCAACCCTCCATCACCATTCACGCCCACCAGCAGTCTACCCGACCTCGGCGTGCCAGGAAGCGCGGGTGACCGCGTCGTCAGGGACCGCGCGCAGAATCTGGAGCCGGGAACGTCACGGCTCCAGGAGGAATGGCAGCACCGCTTCGAGGAAACCAGGCGTGTTCTGCGAATGGACGTTATGGCCACAATTCGGGACGGTAACGAGCCTGGCATCCGGTAGCGCCTGGACAAAAGCTTCGCCGGCTTCCTCTGAGACGATGTGGCTCAGTCCTCCGCGGACAAGGAGCACAGGACTGGAGTGGAGGCCGCGGCTTCGCACACCGTCTTCGAACGAGGGGCCAACGATACTGGCGACGGGCGCAGTCCCGTCCCAACGCCGGGAGTCGTGCTTGCTGATGAACTTGCCGTCCGCACGCCGCATCAAGTTGTATCGCACGGTCCGCTCGATGTGCTGGCGGCTCCGGAACGGGTCGTAAGCAGTGACGCGTTGGACGAAGTCTTCGACCGAGTCAAACTCGCGGGCGCTGCGCACAAAGTTGATGATCGATTCGGCGGCGTTGCCAGTTGGGGCTGGCCCGACGTCGACGAGAACAACCTTGCGGGCGATTCCGGGATGCTCCGCCACCAGAGTCATCGTTACGATACCGCCCATCGAATGGCCCATAACGATCGGCGCGTCCAGCCGTTCACCCTCAATGAGGCGAAAGACGTCGTCAGCCATGGCGTGCCTCGAACGCTCGCCGTCTCGCGGCCACTCCGTGTCACCGTGGCCACGCTGATCAACGGCATAGACATGGAAGTGCCCGGAGATGACCAGGTTGGCCATGTCCCAGGAGTGGGCCGTCTGGTTACCCCCGTGGAGGACAACGAGCGCCGGTGCTGTCGGGTCTCCCCACTCCAGAAGATGAAACCGGAGGCCATTGACGACAACGTTGCGCGAGACGTATCTGACCTCGGATGGAGCCGGGACGCCCAGGTCCGCCGCGCTCGACAGGAGGCTGGCGAACTCCTCGGTCGCCGTCATGTCGACGGGAGTCAAACCCTGGGCGAACGTGTTGAGGTACACGGGCTGATCCTCCCCGACGTCACTTGTTACCGGCTTTGCAGTGCTTCGGGCGGGGCCGCCAGGACGTTCACCATCCCACCAGAGGCTGCATAGGCCGATGGCGTCCACCGCCACCGCGCGGGACCCGGCTACGGCTTACCGGCTCGGTGCGAAGCCTAACGAACCTGTGCAATCAACTCAACCGGGCAAGATGCTGAGCCCTGAGTGCCACGCCGGCCGGAGGCCGACCGCCTGCGGTCGACGGGTGACCGGCAGATGGCGGGCCGTTACTGGACGGCGTCTACGGACGAGCGGCTGGCCGCAGGCGGCCACCTACCCGCACGAGCCAGGCAGGTCACTGGTAGCTGGAGATCGCCCTGCCGTAGCGCTCGATCAGCTGCAGGGCCGGCTCAGGTCCTTCACTGGTCAGCCCCCAGACGGCGCGGTCTACTCCTATCTCCTCATACCTGCGAATGCCGGCCGGATCGGTCGGAACTCCGAACACGGTGACTTCCGGCTTCGGCTTGCCCAGCTGGGCCGCGCGGCGCGCGAGCTCAGCAATGCCAGCGGCCAGGTCGTCGAAGCTCAGCGTGGCCGCAATCGGCATCCATCCTCCACCAAGTGCCAGGATGCGGTCGAAGTTCCTTGGGAGGGTACCGCTCCCGAAGACGATCGGCGGGTGTGGCTTCTGCACGGGTTTGGGCCATGACCAGACAGGCCCGAAATCGACCGTTTCGCCGTGGTACTCGGCCTCGTCCTCGGTCCAGATCGCCTTCATCGCCTCCAGACGCTCCCGCATCACCCTGAACCGGCGAGCAAACTCGACGCCATGGTTGCGTGTCTCGGGAGCGTTCCAGCCAGCACCCACCCCAAGGATTACGCGTCCCCCGGAGATGACGTCCAGGGACGCGACCTCCTTGGCGAGGATGATCGGGTCCCGTTGCGGGATCAGGCAGATGCCCGTGCCAAGCCTGATGGTCGTAGTAACGCTCGCGGCCGCGCCAAACGCAACGAAGGGGTCGAGAGTGCTCTTGTAGTCACGCGGCACGACATCGCCGCCGAGCAGCCACCTCGTGTTCGTTGGCATGTGGGTGTGCTCCGGGAACCAGAGCGACTCGAGGCCGGCACGCTCCGCCGCGATGGCGGCGGCAGCGGGGCCGATGCTGTAATCCGTGGGGAAGAGGCTGGCACCAAACTTCACGTCGCTGCCTCCTGGGGCTGGCAAGCGCGAAGTATACATAGCCGGCGACCTCACGAGCCGCACGGTCGCCGGCTCACAGCCCCGGCCCGGCGGCGGCTGTGAGCGACAGCTGGACAACAACGGCGGACCTCACCGCCCGGGGGAGCGACAGCTTCAGCTGGGACTACGGGTCGTCAGGCACCGTCGGGCCGAGCGGCATCCGGACGTGTCCACGCGCGTGTCGTCCACCTGCCCAGCTTCGTGGGCCAGCACGCTTCCCTTCGAGTAACATCTCCTTCGAGGCAGTTCGCAAGCTCGACGGCGCCTTTCGCACCGCCGCGCGACCTGGACGCATTGATGGACATCGATCTCGCTGCAGCCGATCACCTGCTGACGACCACTCGCTCCGTTCGCAAGAGGCTCGATTTCGATCGCGCCGTGCCTCCGGAAGTGGTTGAGCGGTGCCTGGAGATCGCGATTCAGGCACCCACCGGGTCCAACAGCCAGGGCTGGCACTTTCTCGTCGTGGCCGACCCAGAGACGAAGCGTGCCTTGGCGGACCTCTACCGCCGGGCGTTCGACCGGTACGCGAGCGTGCCGCAGGTCCCTCACTTCGAGGCAGGCGATCCACGCGCCGGGCAGATGCGCGGCATCCTCAGTTCGGCCGCATATCTCAATCGGCGGCTGCACGAAGTCCCCGCGATGGTCATCCCGTGCGTGGAAGGCCGCTGGGACAATCTGAGCGTCTTCCACCAGGCCGGTGCCTACGGCTCGATCTTCCCCGCCGTCTGGTCGTTCATGCTGGCGCTGCGTGCGCGGGGCGTCGGCTCGTCGCTGACCACTCTCCACCTCATGTACGAGAGCGAAGCTGCGGCACTCCTCGGCATTCCCGCGGAGATGACCCAGGTCGCCCTGCTTCCTATCGGTTATTACACGGGGCAGCGGTTCAAGACCGCAGGTCGTATCCCGGCGCGCAGTCGCACCTACTGGGACGCATGGGGAAGGACTCGCTGATGGTCTGCACCTCCGGGCCCGTGGACCACCGTGGCCTTAGGAGTTTTCACCGGCCGTGGATCGCGGACGCTTCGCTGGGAGGTCCCGACCACCATATGAGCGCAGTGACTGTCGCGACGCTGGCGATCACGCCGAGCCCCCGCAGCCCCTAGCTGTCGACACGCCGCCCACCGTGGCTGGCGGTCAGGCGGTTCTCGTAGTCCCGGGCGAAGGTGTCATTGCCCCGGCTCGTGACGTTACCGTTGTTTCGCCACCTCTCTTCGTCGGTGCCGTCGAGTTCCTTCAGCGTAGGACGCTGCGCTCGCGCAATGCCTGTATCTGCGCGTCGGAATACCCCAGGTCGTGCAGCACGGCGTCGGTGTGCTCGCCGAGAAGCGGCGCTCGTCCTCGCGGTCCTGCAGGCGTCTCAGTCAGCTTGATCGGGCATCCCGGTATCTGGACCAGTCGATCCAGCCCCGGCTGTTCCATCTCCACCAGCATCTCGCGCGATTGGAAGTGAGGATCGTTGACGATGTCCATCACGGAATTGACGGGGCCGCAGGGGACGTTGCCGGCAAGCGCCGCAAGAACCTCCCCTTTAGATCGAACCGACGTCCACTCCCTGACCGCATTGCGAACGCGGTCGCAGTTCTGGACGCGTCCGGAGGCTTTCGTCAGGGACGGATCGCCCGCGAGGTCGAGGCGGTCCATCCGCCGACAGAGCTCTTGCCAGAGATGGTCCGCAGGCGCGCAGATGGCTATGGCTCCATCGTTCGTGGGGAAGACGTCGAAAGGACAGAGGAACGGATGGCTGTTTCCGGATGGCTCGGTGATCTCGCCGAGGTAGGAGTAGCGGTAGACGATCTGCTCACAGATGGCGAGCACGGAGTCGTACATCGCGACGTCAAGGAACTGGCCCCGGCCTGTTCGCGCCGCGCGATGGACCGCCGCGACGATGCCGAGCGCGGTCAACATGCCCGGAACGATGTCGCCGAGAGCGGGGCCCGCGCGTAGCGGCCGGCCGGGGCCGAGTCCGGTCATACTCATCAGGCCGCCCATCGCCTGCGCGACGATGTCGAAGGCGGGCCAGTCGCGGTAGGGGCTGTCGCCGGTGCGCGGGTCTCCAAACCCGCGAATGCAAGCGTAGACGAGCCGCGGGTTGATCTCCGCCAGCGACTCATAGGAGAGGCCGGCCCTCTCCATCACGCCGGCTTTGAAGTTCTCGATCAAGGCGTCGGCACCGGCTGCCAGACGGCGGACGATCTCCTGGCCTTCCGTCGACTTCAGATCGAGCGCGACGCTTTTCTTGCCCCGGTTGACGCTCTGAAAGTAGCCCCCATACGCCCGCACCGTGTCCCCGGGGGCACGCGCGTTGTCGCGCGAAGGGTCACCTGTCAGCGACTCGACCTTGACAACCTCGGCCCCGAGGTCGCGCAGCAGCATGGTGCAGTACGGCCCGGACAGGTAATGAGTCAGATCAACGACACGCATACCCTCCAGCGGTCCCGGCGCTAGCTCCTGCCCTTCTGACTCAGTCATTGGGGGTCTCATCCTCTCGCTTGCCGGATGCCGCCGAAGCCCAGCTGCGCCGATGGAATCAGAGGGCTCCGCAGAGGCCCCTTCGGCCCGCGCTCCACGGATCACCACCGGGCATTGGCGAGCTCGTAGGCGCCGGCCGGCCGGCCCTGATCGTTGCCTGGTGCGGTGTCCACCTCAGCCACTCAATTCCATCGCGACGCCCGGTCACCTGCGCCTCACGGAAAGCGCCCTCCGCGAGGCGTTTCAGCGATGCGGTCGGCGGCTCCCCCGAACGCCACGGAGACACTATCACGCGGTCCACCCCGGCGTCCCATAGACAGGAGCCCCGACGAGCAGTGGCTCCCGCCCGCTCGCCACGCAAGGGCGACGGCCCGACCTGACGTCCGCAGCGACGACGACGTTGGAGAACAGCCTCCGCGGTTCCGGCGGACCGAACGGTGCGCGCCGCGACAGTCAGTGGGGGCGTTGCACGCCGGCCAGATGGGCGGCATAGCAGGCACGGAAGACCTCGCCGGCGTGCTCGGCGTCCTCACTCGAGGGGAAGGGGCCGTAGGAGATGTCGTACGAGCCGGCCAGGTTTGGCTCGGGCTCGGCGACAGCGAGCCCCGCGTCCCGCATGCAGGCGACGACGGCGAGTGCGACAGCCCGATTGCCAACGCCGAGTGTCACTTCCTCGGCTGGCAGGTCCGCCACGCCCCATGCCTCAGCAGAGGGACTGCGGGCCGCCCCGGCGGCACCGAGCGCGAGGACGAGGGCACCCGCGCCCGCGAGGGTCGCTCCGGCGATCCAGCCGACGAAGGCGCCGACGCGCATCGCTACTCCTGCCAGAGGCGGGGGCGTTTCACCTCGGCAACAAAAGCCGGATCGCGTTCGAGAAGCGCCCGTGAGAGGACGATTACGGCGTCCACGCGACGGCCGCCCTGGATCAGCCGCTCCAGCCAGCCAGCTCCGACGTGTCGCGCGGCCCGGGCGCGGAACTCCTCCGTGTCCTGCTCGCCGAGCAAGTCGGCGAGATGGGCCGCCGCAGGGTCGTTGAGGAAGACAGCCGTCTCCCTCGCGTTCTGACCGGGACGGACGAGGACGAAGTTCGCCTGGGTGGCACCCCAGATCTCGTCGCCGCTGCCGTAGCCTTCGAATCGGACCGTCGTCTCCGCGTCAGGTGCGGTCACCATCACCTTTCCTCCCGGGGCATGGCGATCTTGAGGGCTTCGGGCAGTTCGCCGAGGAGCTGACGCCGGGCCTGCACCCGCGTCTGCAGCCCCCAGATGTTGATGAACCCCACGGCCGCGCTCTGGTCGTAGGTGTCGCCGCGGTCGTAGGTGGCAAGGGCGCGGTCGTAGAGCGACTCCGCCGCGCGCCGGCCGACGACGACTGCCTGCCCGCGCTGCAGACGGACGCGAATGGCGCCGGTGACGTGGCGCTGGGTGCTGGCGACGTAAGCGGCGATGTCCTGGTGGTGACCGCTGAACCAGAGGCCGTTGTAGATCAGCTCCGCGTATTCGGTGGCGATGAGCTTCTTCAGGCGGATCTGCTGCCGCGACAGGGTCATCGCTTCGAGCGCGCGATGCGCCGCGTGGAGGATAACGGCGGCCGGGGCTTCGTAGATCTCACGGCTCTTGATACCCACCAGGCGGTCTTCGACGTGGTCGACGCGGCCGACGCCGTGGAGACCGCCGAGAGCGTTCAGGCGTTCGACCAGCGCGACAGGGGAGAGCTCCTCGCCGTCGAGCCGGACGGGCAGGCCGTGCTGGTATTCGATCTCAAGGTAGGCCGGCGTAGCGGGCGCGTCCTCCGGGCTGCGCGTCCATTCGTACGCGTCCGGCGGTGGCTCTTCCCACGGGTCTTCGAGGACCCCCGCCTCAGCGCTGCGGCCCCAGAGGTTCTCGTCGATCGAGAAGGGCCCTTTGGCAGCCCAGGGGATGTCGACGCCGTGACGCCGCAGGTAGTCGATCTGCGTCTCCCGGGCCATGGCGTTCTCGCGCGTGGGCGCAACGATAGTCAACGCCGGATCGAGCGTCTGGATGCCGACGTCGAAACGCACCTGGTCGTTCCCTTTGCCGGTGCAACCGTGCGCAACGGCACTGGCGCCTTCTTCGTGGGCGACGTCGACGAGGAGCTTCGCCATAAGGGGACGCGCGAGAGCGGTGGCAAGTGGATAGGCGTCCTGATAGACGGCGCCGGCGGCCAGCGCAGGAAAGGCGAAGTAGCGGATGAAGTCCTCGCGGGCGTCGATGACGCGAACCTTGACGGCGCCCGCGGCGAGGCCCCGCGCTTCGACCACGGGCTGCTCGCGGCTCATGCCGACGTCGATGTTCAGGGCGACGACGTCGTAGCCCTGCTCGACGGAGAGCCACTTGATCGCGGTGGTGGTGTCGAGGCCACCGGAATAGGCGAGGACGAGCTTCGGCACAGACGCGGCCCCGGCGATGTTGCTGCCCGCTGAGTATCGCCCATGGCACCGGTAGGGAGAATCGCGCCTCTCTCGCAGCCGCCGGCCGCCTGTCAGGCGGCCGGCGCTTCCACCTCCACGCGCGCGCAGTCGTCGAGGAGGCGGATGGCGGCGGCGGTCGCTGCCACCGCGCTTTCGATGTCCGCGGCCGTGCGGTCGCGGTTGGTGAAGAGGCTGGCGCCCGACTTCTGGAGCTCGTCGAGGCGCGTGGCGGCCGCCGCAACCTGCGTACCCACGGTCGCGAAGAGCGAGCTGAAGGGGCCGGAGTCCTCGATGCGCGCGGCCTCTATCCGGCCGTTGAGACCGAGCGCACGCATGGCGTCCAGCTCGCGCCGGAGTCCGCGGATGTTCGCCTGGAGCGTGTGGAGGCGACCGTCGAACTCGTCGAGGAGTCTGGCCAGACCGGACGCCTCCCGCTGGACGCAGGCGTGCAGCGCGAGCACCTCCGCTGGATCGCGGTCGCCCGCGCCGCTGGACGCGAACTCCGCCATGAAGACTTCGAGCATCTGGCTCGCGAGCCCGGTGGCGACCACCGGGAAGAGCAGCCGGTCGAGCGTTTCGGAGGCGCGCAAGACAGAGTCGCCGAGCTCGCGGAAGAGGGTGCTGCTGGATTCGGAGCGCATGCGCAGGAGCCCGGCGACGGCGCCAATCGCCGCGCCGTCGCTGCCGTCGGCCTTGCTCGCGGCGACGATCGCGTTCAGAGCGAAGAGGAGCACCTCGTCGGCCAGAGCGCGAATGAAGGAGGCGTCCTCGGCCAGGCGGCTGTTCAGCTTGATGTAGTCGTCGAGGCGGAGGACAAGGTCTGAAAGGAAGTGGTTGGCTTGCGCCAGACCGGCGCGGGCCGCGTCGAAACCGTCGCGCTGCCCCAGGCGGGCACTGCTACGGCGGCCGGCGCCGCTCGTCTGGCGGTGCTCCTCACGCAGCCGCACTTCGCCCAGGATGGCCGTGCGCATGAACGCGTCGTACGTCTCGAAGCCAGCCTTCGTCAGGAGGTGCTGCAGCCGTTCGCCAGAGGACTCCATTCCTTCCTTGCGACGCAGACCGTCGGCGCCTTCGATCGAGCGCTCGATGTCGCGCAGGTCCTGGTAGATGTCCTGTACCGCCGCAAAAAGGGGCGAGCTGGGCTTGATGCGGATGGAGAGATAGCCGTCGGGCGCCGGCAGCACCATCGCCATGACCCAGTAGTAGCGGCCGTCCGAGGCGCGGTTCTTCACGTAAGCAGCGACGGGCCGGCCGGCGCCAATCTCGTCCCAGAGCAGCTTGAAGACGACTCGCGGCATGTCGGGATGCCGGATCAGGTTGTGCGGCTTGCCGATCATCGCTGCCTTGGGGTATCCGCTGACGCGCGTGAAGACCTCGTTGCCGTAGCGGATGATCCCCTTCCTGTCGGTGATCGAGAAGAAAATTTCGTGCAGGCCGAACTCACGCTCCTCTGACGAGTGCAGTTCGCGGTCGGCGGGTGCTGTCGGTCGTGTAGACAAGGCGCAGACTCCTGGTCGCTCCGAGGGGTAGCCCGCCGATCGTCTGCAGGCATGCGAACGGCGTGTATCGGGGGTCTCACTACTTCGCCGCCCATTCGCCCCGGGGGACGATTCGAGATCGCGGTCAGGGTCGGAGACGCGACTGTCTCGTGCCGATCAGCCAGGCGGCCACGGCACACCCCGCGAGCAACGCGGCCGCACCGAGGGAGACCCCCGCTGTCAGAACGTCGGCAAGCTTGCCAGCGAGAGCGAAGGGCAGGAACGCCAGGGCGGCCATCACGACCGCCACGCCGCCGAAGATAAGCAAGGGAGCGCCAGCGCGATGGGTGCGGTACCAGTTCTCCGGGCTGCTGCGCGTGTACGGCGTGCGAATCCCTGCGTACGAATTGGGCGGGAGCCGCCCGAGCAGCGCCAGCAAGCCCACGGCCACCACAACCGACCCGGCGACCAGGACGGCTACCAGCGCGGCAACCATCAAGAGCGCCGCGCGCGAAGGGCGGTCGCGCCGGGCACGAGCAGCGGTCCTCCGGGCATTGTCATTTGGGCGCCGCCGTCACCGCCGCGATGGCGGATTCGAGAATGTCGCAGGCGCGGTCGATCTCCCCGTCGCCGACGGTCAGCGGCGGCATGAGACGGATAGCGTTGGGACGCACGTTGTTGACGAGCAGCCCCCGTCGACGGCATTCGGCAACGACGTCGCCAGCGCACTCACTTGTCAGACTGAGGGCCACGAGCAAGCCACGGCCGCGCACGCCAGATACGACTGGCAGCCGATCCTCCATCGAGCGGAGGCGCGCGACGAGGCGCTCGCCGGCTCGTGCCGCACAGGCCGGCAGGTCGCCCTCGACGACGTGCCGGAGGGTCGCGACGCCTGCCGCGGCAGCGAGCGGGTTAGCGCCGAAAGTCGTGCCGTGGTCGCCGGGGACCAGATGGGCGGCGACGGCCTCGCGAGCGAGCACCGCGCCGATGGGGACGCCCCCCGCCAGGCCCTTGGCGAGGGTCATGACGTCGGGCTCGACGTCCTCCTGCTCGTAGGCGAACAGGGTGCCCGTGCGGCCGATGCCGGTCTGGATCTCGTCGAGGATGAGGAGGAGGCCCCTCTCGGTGCACCAATCCCGCACCGCGCGGAGATACCCCGGCGCCGGAATGTTGACGCCCCCTTCGCCCTGGATCGGCTCGAGGAGAACGGCCACCGTCCGCTCGGTGGTTGCGGCGCGAATGGCGTCGACATCGTTCCAGGGGACGTGAACGAACCCGGGGGGAAGCGGCTCGAACGGCTCGCGGTAGCGCGCAGTGCCCGTCGCAGCCAGCGCGCCCATCGTCCGACCGTGGAAGCCGTCCTCCGTGGCGATCACCTCGAAGGCGCCGTTCCGCGTGTCGTGTCCCCAGCGCCGCGCGAGTTTGATGGCAGCTTCGACCGCCTCCGTGCCCGAGTTGCAGAAGAACACGCGGTCGAGACAGGAGTTTTCGACGAGCAGCCTGGCCAGCTCGATCATCGGTTCGGTGTAGAAGAGGTTGGACGTATGGATAAGGGTCCGCGCCTGCCGCGCGACGGCCTCGGCGACGAGCGGGTGGGCGTGCCCGAGGACGTTGACAGCGAGGCCACCCACGAAGTCCAGGTACTCGTTGCCGTCGGCGTCCCAGACGCGTGTCCCCTCGCCGCGGTCGAGGACGATTGGCTGGCGACCGTAATTCTGGAAGAGGTAGCGGCGCTCGTCGGCAATCCAGTCGGGCACGGTGCTCTCCTCGGCGGAAGGGCTGTTTTCGCATGGTACGCCCGGTCGGTGGTTCGCGGGAGGGCTAACTGAAGGGTGCCGCCCCGAGCAGGGCCGCGTGGGAACCCGGCCCGGCAGCGTTCGGGTCGCGCGTCCAGATCTGGTCGCGGAGCGACCAGCCCTGGCGCTCGTCAGCGAGGAGGAGCTCCAGCAGATCGTGCAGCTGGCCCTGAAGGTCCGCACGACGGACGGGGACAAGTACCTCGATGCGTTCGTCCAGGTTGCGCTTCATGAGGTCGGCCGAGCCGATGAAGTACTCGCCGGCGCCGTCGTTTGCAAAGGCGTAGACGCGGGAGTGCTCCAGGAAGCGACCGATGACGCTGACGACGCGGACGTTCTCGCTGACGCCCGGGAGGCCCGGCCGCAGCCGGCAGATGCCGCGCACAATGAGATCGACGGTCACGCCGGCGGCCGACGCCTCGTAGAGGAGGCGGGTGAACTCCCGGTCTTCGAGGGCGTTGACCTTGAAGACGACGCGGGCAGGCCTGCCCGCCTGCGCCGCCTCGATCTCGCGGCGAACGCGCCGCTCGAGCTCATAGCGGAGCGTCGTGGGCGCAACAAGGAGCTCGTGGCTTTCGAGACGGTCGGCGTAGCCGGTGAGGTAGTTGAAGATGCGCACGAGGTCGGCGCAGATGGCGGCGTCGGCCGTGAAGAGGCCCAGGTCGGTGTAAAGCCGGGCCGTGCGCGAGTTGTAGTTCCCCGTGCCGATGTGGGCGTACATCGTCACGCCCGCCGGCTCCTCGCGCACCACGAGGCAGATCTTGCTGTGGATCTTCAGGTTGGGGCGGCCGTAGGCAACGTGAACGCCGGCGTCTTCCAGCTTCCGCGCCCATTCGATGTTGTTGGCCTCGTCGAAGCGCGCAGTGAGCTCGACGAGGACCGCCACCTGCTTGCCCCGTCCGGCGGCGTCGATCAACGAGGCCAGAATGGGCGAATCTGGCGACGTCCGGTACATCGTCTGCTTGATCGCGAGGACAGACGCGTCGGCGGCGGCTTCGTCGATGAAGCGCACGACGCTCGCGTCGAACGATTCGAAGGGGTGATGGACGAGGACGTCGCGTTCGCGGATGAGGTTGAAGAAGGAGGCGGCGTCGGTCCGCTGCTGCAGGGCCGTGGGAATGGCGGGCGTGAATGGCGGGTCGGCGAGCTCCGGGATGGGCAGGGCGGCGATCTGCATCAGATCGGCGAGGCCGAGCAGACCTTGCGACTGGTAGACGTCGCCAGGGCCGAGCTCGAGCTCTTCGAGGAGGAGCTGCAGCCGGCTGGGGGCAAGGGTGCCGGTGACGGCGAGGGCCACCGCCTCGGCCAGGCGGCGGCGACGCAGCTCGCTCTCGATCAGTTCGAGCAGGTCGTCGGACTCCTCGCCCGGGCTGCCGATCTCGGCGCTGCGGAGCACGCGCAGGCAGCGCCACTCAGTCACGTCCATTCCTGGGAAGAGCAGGTGGACGTGCGCCGCTATCAAGTCCTCCAGGGGGACGAAACGGAGGTCGCCGGCGTCCACGAAACGGGGCCGGTTCTGCGGTACTTTGATGCGGGCGAAGCGCTCCTGCCCGCTCTCGGGGTGGCGCACATTGAGGGCGAGCGAGAGGCTGCCCCCGGAGATGAAGGGGAAGGGATGCGCAGGGTCCACAACGAGCGGCGTCAGAACCGGGAAGATCGCATGCTCGAAGTAGCCCGTCAGCCGCTCGCGCGCGGCCGGCTGCAGCTGCTCGAAGCGCACGAGCCGGATGCCGCGTTCGGCGAGGGCCGGCGCCAGCTCGCGCGCCCAGCAGCCGTCCATTTCGCGGCACATGGCGTAGCAGCGCTCGATCACGTTCGCAAGCTGGTCGCCGATTGTGAGACCGTCGACAGTGACGGTGAGGGGGTCGGTGCGAAGCATGCGCTTCAGCCAGCCGACGCGCTTCGCATAGAACTCGTCGAGGTTGCTCGCCGTGATGGCCAGGAACTTGACGCGGTCGAGCAGCCGGTTGCGAGGGTCGTGCGCCTCGGCGAGGACGCGCTGGTTGAACTCGAGCCAGCTCAGCTCACGGTTCAGGTAGAGTGCCGGGTCGTCGAGATCGTCCAGCGGCGGGCGATGACCTTGTTCCGCAACGGGGCTTTGCATTGCCGGCTCCGAAAGGCTGGCTCCGCCCTCTACTTCAGGGTCGAGCGCGACGGGCTGTCAAGGTGAAGCGGGAACCTCGACGGGGAACGACGTGCCCCGATCGTCGCCGCCGAGAAGAGCGCCGGCCTGGCGACCGTCGAGGATGCGCGTGGGGACGCCGAGGGAAACGGCAGCCAGGCAGGCTTCCACCTTCGGGATCATGCCGCCGGAAACCACTCCCTCCGCGATCAGGCGGCGCGCGTCGGTAGCCGTCAGCCGCGAGAGGACGGCCCCGTCTGCGCCCCGCACGCCTTCGACGTCGGTCAAGAAGACCAAGAGGCGCGCCCGCACGGCCGCAGCCACGACACCCGCGACCGTGTCGGCGTTGACGTTGACGAGCTGGTCGGCGGTCTCGCCAGGCACGACGCCGATCGGGCTGAGGACGGGGATGAAGCCGGCGGCTCGAAGGGCGTCGAGGGCTCCCGGGCGGCAGCCTTCAGGCTCGCCCACGAAGCCGAGGTCGTGGGCAGCGAGCCGGCAAGGAAGGAGGCGGCCGTCGGCGCCGCTCAACCCCACCGCCGGGGCGCCGGCGGCGTTGAGGGCGGCCACGATGCGCTTGTTGACCAGGCCCGCGAACACGGCGGCGACCACCGGCAGGACCGCCCCGTCGGTGACGCGCAGGCCGCGTTCGAAGCGAGAAGGAATGCCCATCGCCTCCAGCCAGCGGCTGGCTTCGGCACCGCCGCCGTGGACGACGACCGGGATGTCGCCGGAACGCGCGAGCGCGGCAACGTCGCCGTAGGTGCTGTCGGCGGCGCCGAGCGTGCTGCCGCCGATCTTGACGACCAGCGGGCCGTTCATGTGTGGTAGTCCGCGTTGATTGTGACGTAGTCCGCGGAGAGATCGCAGCCCCAGCCCGTGGCGGCCCCCGGCCCGCGGCCGAGGGAGACAGCGATCGGCACCGTGTCGGCATGCATGGCGTTGGAGATGTCGGCCGCGCGCTCGAGGGCGTCGGCCGTCGGGCGACCCTCTTCGAAGACCCGCACGCCGCAGAGATCGACAGCCACTTCGTCCTCGTCGTAGGGCACCGACGTGCGGCCGACCGCGGCGACGATCCGGCCCCAGTTCGGGTCCGCGCCGTGAACCGCGCTCTTGAGGAGGTAGGACGTCGTCAGCGTGCGAACGACGGCGCGCGCGTCTTCGTCGCTGGCCGCGCCAGTGACGGTCACTTCGATCACCCGCGTCGCGCCTTCGCCGTCGCGCGCTATCTCGCGCGCCAGGTAGCGGCAGAGTCCGCCTACCGCCTCCTGGAAGGTGGCCGCAAGGGGCGAAGCGGCGTCAATCGTCTCGCCACCCGCCGCGCCGTTGGCGAAGAGGAGGACGGTGTCGCTGGGGCTGGTGTCCCCATCGACGGAGACCAGGTTGAAGGATCGGTCGACAGCAGCGGAGAGGGTGCTCTGGAGGAAGCCCTGCTCCACGGGGGCGTCAGTCGTGAGGAAGGCGAGCATAGTCGCCATGTCCGGGTGGATCATGCCTGAGCCTTTGCAGCAGCCGCCCAGGACGTAGGGCCCGAAGCGGATGGCCGCATGCTTCGGCCGCGTGTCCGTCGTCATGATCGCGCGGGCGAACGCGTCTCCCCCGCCGACGGTCAGGTCCAACCGCCCGATGCCGTCGTGGATGCGGTCGAGCGGCAGGAAATGGCCGATGACGCCGGTGCTGCAGATCAGCACTTCGCCGGCGGGGATGCCGAGCTTGGCAGCGGTCCATTCGGTGACGCGGTGGCCGTCGGCGACCCCGCGTCCACCCGTGCTGGAGTTGGCCACGCCCGCGTTGACGAAGACGGCGCGCGCGGGCCCGAACGCGAGCTTCGCCCGATTGATGTCGACAGAGGCGGAGTGAAGGCGGGCGCGCGTGTAGGTCGCGGCGACGGTGCACGGCGGGTCGGAGGCGAGGATAGCCACGTCGAGCTTGCCCTCGCCGTAGGTCTTGATGCCCGCGTAGACCGCCCCTGCGCGAAAGCCGCGGGCGGAGGTGACATTGCCGGCCGGGTCAAGGGCGGGCGCCGTCACGGGTAGACCGCCGGGATGTCCAGGCCGGAGTCCTGCGGCAGGCCCAGCATCAGGTTCATGTTCTCTATCGCCTGCCCGGCCGCTCCCTTGACGAGGTTGTCGAGGACACCAATCGCCACGAGCATGCCGTTGCGCTCGTCGACGGCCGGGTGGACCAGGCACATGTTGTTCCCGAGCGTGTGCTTCGTGTGCGGCGGGCTGACCACCACCCGCGTGAAGGGCGCACCCGCGTAGTAGTCGCGGTAGGCCGCGGTCGCCTCGGCGGGAGAGACGGGGCGGCGCAGGGGCGCGTAGCAGGTGGCGTGGATCCCGCGCGTCATGGGAACGAGGTGCGGGACGAAAGTAACGCGCGGGCTGCGACCGTCACCGCGCAAAGCGCCGAGCTCCTGAGCGATCTCCGGCTGGTGGTTGTGCAAAGCGATCTTGTAGGCCGAGACGTCCTCGTTCACTTCGCTGTAGCCGAAGCCGCCGCCCGTACCCCGGCCGGCCCCGGAAATGCCTGACTTGGCGTCTACGACGATGGGGTCGTCGATCAGACCGGCGGCCACGGCCGGGGCCAGGGCGAGAATGCTGGCCGCCGGGTAGCAGCCGGGGTTGGCAACGAGCTTCGCCCCCCGGATGGCCGCGGCGTTCACCTCGGGCAGACCATAGACCGCCCCCGCGAGGAGGTCGGGCGCCGGGTGGGCACGACCGAACCATTCGGCAAAAGCCGCCGGGTCCTTCAGGCGGAAGTCGGCCGCGATGTCAACCACGGGGACGCCGGCGCGCACAAAGGGGGCGCAGGCCTCGGCGCTGGCCGCCGTGGGCAGCGCCGACATTACCAGATCGACGTCGCCTTCGATTTCGTCGGTGATCGCGAAGTCGCCATACACCGCCAGGTGGGGAAAGGCCTCACCGAGGCGCTGCCCGGCAAGGGAGCGACCGGTGGCGGCCACGAGGCGGGCGGCCGGATGCCGCCAGAGGAGGCGGGCAGCCTCCATGCCGGCGTAGCCAGTGACGTTGACGATCCCGACGCGGTAGGTCACCTCCGAATTGTGGGCGCTGGGCGGCAACCGTTCCAGACGGCGGTGAACGAGAAGCGCTTCACAGCCGGGAAGCCGAACCTCGCGTACGCTGGATGGAGAAGATGCATGAACTTCGCCTGACGTTCATCGGGAGCGGGAACGCCTTTTCGCCCAACGGCCTCTGCTGCAACGGCTTCCTGGTGAACGAACGGCACCTCTTCGAAGCGCCGCCGCAGGCGCTCAGTTCGCTCAACCACCTCCGCATCGACGCGAACACAATCGACAACGTGGTCATCAGCCATCACCACGGGGACCACTTCCTGGGGTTGCCGTTTCTGCTGCTCCACTGGAAGTGGCAGGGCCGGACGCGGCCCGTGCGGATCGTCGGCCCCCGCGGCACCCGCGCCCTCGGCAGGGAAATTGCCGAGCGGGTCTTCCCCGCTGTCACCGAGCAGACCGGCTATGAGGCGGAGTGGATCGACCTCGAGCCCGGTCGCCGCGTCAACGTGGGCGGCCTCGAGCTCGAGGCCCACAGAGTTGAGCACGACCCCGGTCTGACGGAGAGCCTGGGGTATGCCTGCCGGCTCGAAGGGCGGGCCTTTGCCTACACAGGGGACACCCGCCTCTGCCCGGCAGTCTTCGACCTCGCCCGTGGGCAGGAGTTGCTCGTGAGCGAATGCGCCTCGCGCCAATCCTGCATCCCCGTGCACATGAACCTGCTTGACGACATGCCGCGCGTGCGGGCGGCGCTCCCGTCCGAGGCGCAGCTGCTGCTCACCCACATCTCCCCCGACGTCGACGCCGGCGGGCTTGCCAAGACGCTGGTGGCGGAGGACTTCGCCACCTACAGCTTCTAGTACACCCAGACCACGTCGTAGCGAATGATGGAGACGTCCGTCTTCGCGGGCTTGGCGACGCGCCGTTCGAAACGCGCCGGATCGGGCGCGGCGAGTTCAGCGAGCTGCGCCTGGAGCTCCGCGAGCTGCGCCTGGAGCGCTTCTTTGCGACTTTCGGCCGTGTTCTCCATGCGGTTCTTTGTGAGCACGCCCGTCATGCCCGTCGTCTTCACCCGTCGGGACTTGCCGGTGACGAGTGTGACGTTGTTCAGGACAGTGGTGAAGACCGAGAGCCACTTCTCCATCTTGCGGCCCTTCACCTCCTGCGCCTTGATGCCGATGTCCCGCTGGATGCGGGCAATCCTCGCCTCCAGGGCCTCGCGCTTGCCCGCGACACCGGGACTGCTGCCCAGACGGGCGGCGAACGCGACGTCGTCCTCGCCGGGCCGTGCGAAGGTGCGGGTTACGGGATCGTAGAGCAGCTCCGCCTGGAGCCGGTCGTCCAGCCTGTCCCGAAGTGCGCGCTCCAGCGTCTTGGGCCCGCTCGGCTGCGCCAGAAAGGATGGCAGGTCGGCGTACCCGAGCCCGGCCGGCGCCTCGGAGCGGACGCCGTCGGCGTCGATGGCGACGGGCTCCTGCTCGAGCAGCTCGGCCGCAGTCATCTCGGACGTCACCCGAAACCCAAGCGTCCGTTGCTGTTCGTCGGACACGACGCCCCCGGCGCGGTAACGCACGGCGGCGCGGACCACGACATACGGATCTGCTATGGACCCGCCACGAAGGTCCAGGTAGGCCGGCGTCAGGGGCACCGGAAGGGCCGGGCTGCCGCTCGCGGGCCGACGAACCGGGGTGGCGGCAGCCGAGTCGGTGCCAGCCGTCGCTCCCGGCGTCGCCGGCGCCCCCGCCACTTCGGGCCCGAGGCGGCGGATCTCGTCGCGCGTCAGCGGCCCCCGCAGGTAAGACATGGCGAAGCGCGAGTTGACCAGCGCCGGCACCTTGCGGTGAATGTCGTGGACGAGGAACACGCGCTTCTGGACGCTGGCGATGAGCCGGTCGAAGGGGACGTCGGCGGCGGCGTCGGCGAGCGCGGCCTCGATGCCCTGGCGCACGCGGCGCTGGTCCTGCTCGGTCTGGAGGCGGCCGATCGCCCAGAAGCCCATGTTGGCGAGGCCTTTGTAGTCGAGGTCCACCGGGTTCTGCGTGGACAGGAGCACGCCGACTCCGTAAGCCCGCGCCTGCTTGAGCAGCGTGAGCAGCGGCTTCTTGGTCGGCGGATTCGCCGACGGCGGGAAGTAGCCGAAGATCTCGTCCATGTAGAAGAGCAGCCGCAGCTCGCTCGTGCCGGGTTGCCTGCGCATCCACGTCTTGAGCTTGTTGAGAATGAGGGCGGTCACGAACGTTCGCTGGTCGTCGTCCAGGTGGGCGGTATAAACGATAGAGAGCTGCGGCAGGCCGTCGCCCGACCGCACCCAGGACTCGATGTCGACAGGCTCACCCTGGCGCCACACCTGGAAAGGCGGCGAGGCAACCAGGTTGTTGATGGCAAACATGAGCGTCGCCCGGTCCTTCGCCGGGTAGAACGCCTCCATCGGCAGGGCGCCAGCCCTTTCGATGGGCGGGTTCGCGACCTGGCCGATCAGAGCTTCGAGATCCAGGTCCTGGCCCTGCCTCCAGGCGTTCTCGACCAGGCTGAAAAGGAGGATGTACTCGCGACTGCTCAGCGGGTCGGCCTCGATCTGCACGAAGCCGAGGAGAGCCGTAACGATGGCGTCGATCTCGTCGCGCAGCTCCTCTTCGTTCTCGGCAAACGGCACCGAGGGCGCGCGCAGGGAGTCGATCACGTTCAGCGGGCGGCCGGCCGTTGCACCGGGCGTGAAGACGCGGACCCGGCGCCCGGCGGCGTAGCCGGCGACGTCCTTCGCTTCGAGTCCCCAGTCGTGGAGACCCGCCTGCCAGGAGGCGGCAGCGGCAGCCGCAACCTCGGCAACGCTCTTGCCCTCGCGCGCGGCCTCGTCCTTGTCTATCCACGGCTCGAACTGGTCGGGTGCGAGGCGGTCGAAGGCGAGGGCGAGGTTGCCCATGTCGCCCTTCGGGTCGATGACGATGACGGGCACGCGCGCCTTCAGGAGCTCCTCGATGATGTCGACGGAGAGGCCGGTCTTCCCCGAGCCCGTCATGCCGATGACGATGCCGTGGGTGGTGAGGTCCGAAGAGTCGAGCAGGAACGGCTCGCCCAGCGACTTGCTGGCCGGGTCGAAGCTCTTGCCGATGTAGAGGTCTGCCACGCGTGCCTCCTGCCGGGACGTGGTGAGACTATCTCCGTCGCGCGGTCGGCTGGCAACCGGTTGCCCACGCGCCGGCTCGCACCGTCCCGTAGACTGGCGCACCAATGGCAGCACTCGAGCTGAGGTTCATCGGCACCGGGAACGCCTTCGCGCCGGGCGGGCTTTGCTGGAACGGCTTTCTGGCAAACGGTGTGCACCTGTTCGAGGCGCCCCCCCAGGCGCTCATGGCCCTGAACGCCCTCGGCGTCGACCCGAATGCGATCGAGACCGTCGTCCTCAGCCACCACCACGGCGACCACTTCCTCGGGCTGCCTTTCCTCCTGCTGCACTGGAAGTACCGCGGCCGGACGCGGCCGGTGCGGATCGTCGGTCCCGCGGAGACGGAGGCGGTGGCGCGCCAGGTCGCCGCGCGCACCTACCCGGGGCTGTTCGACAGCCCGGTTCCGATCGAGTGGCTGACGATCCGCCCGGGCGAGCGGCTCTCGGTCGCGGGCCTCGCGGTTGAGGCGGTAGAGGTACTGCACGACCGAAAGCTCAACGTCAACCTCGGCTTCGCCTGCGAGCTCGGACGCCACCGCTTCGGCTATACGGGTGACAGCGCGCTCTGCGAAGGCGTGCTCGACCTGGCCCGCCGCTCGCCCCTGCTGGTGAGCGAATGCGCCTCCGTTGACAACGAGACGGACCTGCACATGAACCTCCTGGCCGACATTCCGCGGCTGCGCGCGGCGATGCCGGAGGGCGGGCAGCTGTTGCTGACGCACCTGGGCGAGGGTGTCGCCGAGACGGCTGGAGCAGGCGTCGAAGTCGCCCGTGACTTTGGGCGGTACCTGTTCAACGCATGATCGAGATCATTGCCCATTGGTAAAGAACGCCTGACAGGCAGCCATGGCGGTGCTAGCCTCGGAACGCCGCAGCAGCTACAGGGATCGGCCACGGCGTGCCAGTGCCGAACCGCGGATCTCGCAATGCGCACGGCCGGCGGGCCGACAGCGGTCCCTCGGCACCACTGCCCCACGGGGGGAGGAACAGATGTCCCACCGACTTCGCCTGCTGCTGGCCACACTTCTGGCCGTTGGCAGCCTTTTGATCGCACTCCTCGCCGGCGCCACGGGTGCCAGCGCCAAGCCTCTCGGCTCCGCCTGTGCCGGAACCGACAGCATGGGCGGAGCTCCCTTCTCGCTCGGCTCTACCGGCAGCCTTCGCTTCGACAGCAGCAGCCCGCTCTTCCTGCCGGACGGCTGGGGCGGCGCCATTTCGGGTGCCGCTTCGGTCTCGTACAGCCTGACCGAGGTCATGACGACGAGCGGCATGAAGGGCTCGCTCACCTTCCGCGCCAGCTTCGACAACCCGAGCCTCGGTATCGTCACCTTCACGTCCGACTGCGTGGACCTCGTCGAGATTTCGTACGGGTTCATCGACGGCGACTTCCACGGCACGTTGTCCGGGAATGTCTACATGTCCGTCGGCGGCTCCATCCAAGCTTTCGAGGACTTCAACTACTGGCCGGGCACGCCGGCGGCGACCGTCCTTCTCATCACCAGCGACACACCCGCGGGCTCCTGCTCCACAAACGGCGGGTTCTGGTGGTCGTGGGGCGTCGGTAGCAGCCACAGTTCGTACAACGTCAACCAGTACAGCTGGTGGCGCGACGTGTTGGAGTGCGCCTAGCCTTCCCAGCTGAAAGCACGACAGCCCAGAACGAAGGGGGACGCCGGGCGTCCCCCTTCGTCTCGCCGCGCGTTTGGCCGGCCGATTGTGTGCCCGTACAATCGAGTGCGGAGGATCGCCCAATGCCACATCCCATGCGCGGCGCCACCGCGATCACGGGGCTGGGCATGACGCCCATGGGGCGCGTCTTCGGCAAGAGCGCCACCGAGCTCGCTGCCGACGCCGTCCGCCTGGCCATTGCCGACAGCGGCCTGCGCAAAGAGGAGATCGACGGCCTGCTGACCAACGCCGGCGTCACCGGGACCGCCGGCCATGGCATCGGCCTGCCGCTTCAGAACTACCTGGGCCTGGCGAACTTGCGCCTGCTCAACCACATGAACGCGGCGGGCTCCACGGCCGCCCAGATGGTCCAGTACGCCGCCCTCGCCATCGCCGCCGGGATGGCGAACAACGTCGTCTGCGTCTTCGCCGACACGCCCCTGCAGGAAGGCACCTCCAGTGGAGCGGCCTACGGCGGCGCGGCCCGGAACCCGGGACGGCCCCGGGGCATGGCCGGGCTCTATGCCGCCGCCGGGTTCTTCGGAGCAAACACCTCCTATGCGCTCGCCACGCGCCGCCACATGGCGCTCTACGGCACGACCCACGACCAGCTGGGGACGATCGCCGTCGGCCAGCGGCAGTGGGCGACGATGAACCCGTCCGCCCAGATGCGCGAGCCCATCACGCTGGAGGACTACCACGCCTCGCGCTGGATAGTGGAGCCGTTGCACCTCCTCGATTGCTGCCTCGTCTCGAATGGTGCCGTAGCGGTCATCGTGAGCGGCGCCGAGCGGGCAGAGTCGCTCCGGCAGCCGCCTGCCTTCGTCCTTGGCATGGGACAGGGCCACCCTGGCGACGTGCAACGCGCCGGCGTCGAGGCCGAGACCGAGACGGGCGCAAAGCTGGCCGCGGAGACGGCCTACCGGATGGCCGGCGTCGGCCCCGACGACGTCGACATTTGCCAGCTGTACGACTGCTACACCTACACGGTGCTCGTCACGCTCGAGGACTACGGCTTCTGCAAGAAGGGCGAGGGTGGCCCCTTCGTCGAGGACGGCAGGCTCGCGCCAGGCGGCGCCCTGCCGACGAACACCGGCGGCGGTGAGCTCTCCGGATACTACATGTGGGGAATGACGCCCCTGAGCGAGGCCGTCATCCAGGCGCGCGGCCAGGGCGCTGAGCGCCAGGTGGCGAAGCACGACGTCGTCCTCTGCACAGGCAACGGCGGCGTCCTCAGCTACCACGGCTGCCTCATCCTCAGCCCTCACCGCAGCTAGGAGCGTACCGATGGCAGACACCCAGGCACGCAGCAAGCCCCTGCCCGAAGCGGACGAGGCGTCCCGGCCATTCTACGACGGCGCTCTGGCAGGCCGGCTCATGCTCATGCGCTGCGACGACTGCGGCACTGTCCGGCTTCCTTCCCGGCGCCACTGCGACCGGTGCCTGTCGACGGAGACCACCTGGGTCCAGGCGAGCGGCCGCGGCAGCGTGCGCACCTTCGCCGTCATGCACCGCGTCTACCACCCGGGCTTCGCCGACGAGGTGCCCTATAACATCGCCGTCGTAGAGCTGGCGGAAGGGCCGCGGATCGTTTCCAACCTGGTCGGCGTCAGCAACGCCGACATCCGCTTGGGGATGCCGGTGGAGGTTGAGTGGGAGCGGCACAACGACGTCGCGCTGCCGAAGTTCCGGCCGCTGACCAGCGACCGCTGAGCACTCTTTTCGGATCGGGCTGGAGAGCGCCGCCAACCCGCAGGACCAGCATGGGACGCACCGCCCCAACGCGCGCTGTGACACTTTTGTGACTTCCTCGCGGGAGCGAGGTGACATACCTCGCGTAACGTCCGAAGCGACGAACCACGGAGGTGAGGCAAGATGGACGTCGCACACGCGGGGACTGCACCACAAGAAACCCTGCGGCAGGCAGGCAAGAACATGACTAGCGGCAAACGCGGCCCGGTGGAGTGGCTCGGCGCGTACTTCGGCGTGCTTGGGCAGCCGCGCACCTACCGCTCCCTGCTCTACCTTCTGCTCGGCTTGCCCCTCGGCGTCGTCTACTTCACGACGCTCGTCACGCTCATCTCGCTTGCAGGCGGCCTGGCGGTCACCGTCGTCGGGCTGCCCCTGGCCATCCTCACAATGTACGCGTGGTGCGAGATCGCACGCGTCGAGCGGCTGCAGGCGAACGCCCTCGCCGGCACGCGCATCCCACCGCTTGCCTGGTGCGAAACGGGCCACCCGATCGGCTGGTCGCGCATTAAGCAGCGCCTTCGCAATGGGCTCACCTGGCGCTCTCTCGCATTCCTGTTCCTGCGCTTCCCCCACGGCATTGCGACGTTCGTGATCGCCGTCACCGCCGTTTCCGTACCTCTCTACCTGATCGGCATGCCGGCCGTCGCCGCCTGGGGCGGCGACGAC
>JADLBJ010000163.1 GCA_020847765.1 Dehalococcoidia bacterium | reverse complement strand
TTCGAGCTGCCGGCCGCTATTGGCGCGCAGGTGGCTCTGCCGGGCGAGGAGATCTGGGCTATCTGTGGCGACGGCGGCTTCCAGATGACGATGCAGGAGCTGGCGGTCTGCGTCGACGAGCAGTTGCCCATCAAGATCGCGATCCTGAACAACGGTTACCTGGGCATGGTCCGCCAGTGGCAGCACCTGTTCTACGACAAGAACCTCGTTGCCGTGGCGATGACGCAGCCGGACTTCTGCAAGATCGCCGAGGCGTACGGCATTCGCGCCCTGCGCGTGGAGCACAAGAGCGAGGTCGATCTCGCGATTCGTGAAGCCCGCGCGCACAGGGGGCCGATCCTGGTGGACTTTCAGGTCGATCAGGAGGAGAACGTCTGGCCGATGGTGCCGGCGGGGGCCGCACTCTCGGAAACAATCGAGGCCCCGCCCGAGGAGGTGGCGCGATGAGCACGAATGGTGCGAACGGTCACCGGCCGCGCGCCAGCCACCATACGGTGGTGGCGATCGTGGAGGACAAGCCCGGGGTGCTCATGCGCGTCTCGAGCCTCTTCCGGCGGCGCGGGTTCAACATCGAGTCGTTGACGGTTGGGCACAGCGAAGAGCAGGGGCTGAGCCGCATCACGATCGTCGTCGACGGCGAGAGCGCACCGATCGAACAGGTGGAGAAACAGCTCTACAAGCTGATCGACGTCGTCAAAGTGAGCGACCTGTCGGGTGAGGAGATGGTGGCGCGGGAGCTGGCGCTCCTGAAGGTGCGCTGCAACAACGTCAACCGCCACGAGCTGCTCGACATCGCCCAGGTCTTCCGGGCCGACGTGGTCGACATCGCAACCAATTCGATCATCCTCCAGGTGGTCGGCGACGAGGACAAGATCGACGGCCTCGTGCGCATGTGCGAGCCGTACGGTATCCGCGAGCTGTCGCGCACGGGGCGGATAGCGATGGTGCGGGGGGCGAAGACGACCACGGTGCATGAGCGGGAGCCGGAGAAGATCGCCCAGATCCACGAGCGGGCCGGGAGACGGGTGGAGGGCGTCGACCTGCCCTTCAGCTCCGACTGACCGTCAGCTTCTTCAACCAAGAAAGAGAGGACCCGCCGTTGCGGGTCCTCTCTTTGTTAGGCGGTGAGGGGCGCTGGAATTAACCGCCGGCCGCGGCGGCCGCGGCGGGGGCAGGCACGGAGGCGAGGCGGTCGCGCACCTCGATGCTCGTCGGGGCCTGTTCCCGGCAAGCGTCGCAGCGGATGCAAAGCGCGTCCTCGATGAAGAACTGGCCGCGCTGCTGCTGGACGGCACCGGTGGGGCAGATTTCTTCGGCGGCGGGTAGTCCCGGGTCGGACTGCGAGCGGACGACGTAGTCGACCAGCCCTTCGCAGACGCGGGCGCGGCAACGCTTCTCGACGATGTGCTCGACGAACTCGTCTCGGAATGCCTTGAGGGCGGTCTTGACGCTGGTCATGGCGAACTGACCATGAAGGCAGTTGGACCAGACGAGGGTGGTGACGAGGCCTTCGAGGTTGTCGACGTCGGCGGCGCGGCCGCCGCCCTGCTTGATGCGGCGGAGGATTTCGACGGCGCGCTGCGTGCCACCATGGCAGGTGGTGCAGCGGCCGCAGCTTTCGTCTTCGCAGAAGGAGAGGAAGTAGTTGCACATATCGACGACGCAGGCGGATTCGTCGAAGAAGACAACGCCGCCTGAGCCGAGGAACATGCCCTTCTCGCGATAGGGGTCGAGCGTCAGGGTAAGGTCCAGGTCGGCGGCGTTGAGCATGCCGGAGAGGGGGCCGCCTGGCTGGAAGCCTTTGCAGGGTCTGCCGCCGCGCATGCCACCGGCCCATTGTTCGAGGGCCTGGCGGACGCTGGGCCCGAAGGGGATCTCGACGCAGCCGGCCCAGTTGACGTCACCAGAGAAGGTGAACATCTTCGTGCCCTTCTCCTTGGCGGAGCTGACGCCGCTCCACCACTCGGCACCGTGGCGGAGAATGAGAGGCGCGTTCGCGTAGGACTCGACGTTGTTCACGTTCGTGGGCTTGTTCCAGAGGCCGGCCTGGGCGGGGAAGGGAGGCTTGATGCGGGGCATGCCGCGGTAGCTGTCGACCGAGTTGATGAGGCCGGTCTCTTCGCCGCAGACATAGGACCCGGCGCCGCGGAAGACGATGAGGTCGAAGTCGAGGCCGCTCCCGAGGATGTCCTTGCCCAGAAGGCCGCGCTCATAGGCCTGTCGGACAGCTGTCTGCATGCGGGCGAAGGCGAGCGGGTATTCGTAACGGATATAGACGTACCCCTCGGTGGCGTGCGACGCGAGGGCGGCGATGAGCATGCCTTCGAGGATGAGGTGCGGGTCGCCCTCCATGAGGATGCGGTTGACCCAGGCGCCGGGGTCGCCTTCGTCGGCATTGCAGACGAGGTAGCGGGGGTCGGCGGTGGCGTTGCGGAGGAAGTCCCATTTTCGGCCGGCCGGGAAGCCGCCACCGCCGCGGCCGCCGAGGCCGCTGTCGAGCACGAGCTTAACGAGCCCCTCGGCGTCGACGTCGAGGGCCTTGCCGAAGCCTTCGTAGCCGCCGTTGGCGAGGTAGTGGTCGATGTTCTCGGGGTCGATCGTCCCCGTGTTGGCCATCAGGCGGCGAATCTGGCCGCGCATGAAGGGGTGGTCGGCGAGAATCGGGATCTCCGGCGTGGAAGTCCCTTCGACGACGCCGAGGGCCAGCTCCGGGAAGTCGGCACCCTCGGCAACCGTGCGCTGGACGAACTCGGGAACGCGCTCAGCCGTGACGTTGGCGTAAAGGACGGTGCGCGTGCCAGCCGCCGAGCGAACAGTAACGGTGGGCTCCATCCAGCAGAAGCCCCAGGAGCCGGTGATGCCCACGCGGGCGGCGAGGCCGAGGCGCGCGACCTCCTGGCGAAGGGCGTCGAGGGTGGCCTGGGCTCCGCGGGCGAGGGAGGAAGTGTCGAGGCAGACGTTGATCTGGACGAGGCCGCTGTTACGCTCCTCGGCCCAGGCGTGCTTGCCGCCGTCGACAAGGGCCTGGAGGCGAGCGTTCATTCGCCGCCCCTCACGTCACGGGCGAGAGCGATGGCCGAGGAGACGGTGAGGCCGCCGACCACCTGGCCGTTGACCCAGACCTGGGGCGCCTCGGAGCAGGTGCCGTTGCACTGGCCGAGGTGGAGGCCGTAGCGGTGGTCTTCGCTCTCGCCGCCGAGGGGAAGCTCGAGGATCTGCTGCATGGCCGCCCGGATGCGGTCGCCGCCACGCAGGCGACAGGCGGGCCCGCTGCACCAGGCGATCTCGGTCGCCGACGCGGGATGGCTGCGGAAGTCGTCGTAAAAGGAGACGGCGCCGAAAACCAGGGCCGGCGTGGTGTTCAGCTGACGGGCAACGACTTCGACAGCGTCGCGGGAGATGTACCCGTAGCGGTCCTGGACTTTGTGCAGGGCCGGCATGAGGTGGCCCCGTCCGGGTTCGAAGTCGGCGACGAGCTCGCGAAGCTCCTGCAGTGACGGCTCAGCCTGCATCGGCTGTCCCCCGGGTGTGAAAGCTGGCACGAGTATACGATCGGCAGGCGGTGGGGCGAAACGGTGGCCAGAAGAGCCGGGTGGCTATGGCGCTCTGGCCGGCTCGGGGCTCGCGGCGGCGGCAGCGCCGTCGGCGAGCATGAGCGCGGCGACCTGCTCGCCGAGGCGCAGGCTGTAGTTCTGGCCGCGGTCTTCGGGATAGACCTGGGTGGTGTTGGCCAGATAGAGGCCGGCGACGCCGGTGCGCATCTCGGGGACCTGGCGGGAGTAGTGGGTGGTGATGACGGGTTGGCCGCCGGGGTCCTTGAACAGCCACTTCTGCCGCACCCATGACGGGTCGAAGGCGGGGTTGATGGCCCGGATGCCAGCCAAATAGCTTTGGAAAACGGCTTCGGCGTCCATGCTGAGGACGGGATGGCCGGGGGGGACGTAGTTCGAGAGGTAGACGACGTGGTTTCCGCCGTAGCGCTCGGGCGAGATGAAGTTCGTGTGCTCGACGCAGGCGACAAAGGGCAGGTCGTCGGCGATGTTGAGCCAGTAGATGTCGCTCAGGGGGCGGTCGAGTGCGAGAACGAGGCAGGTGGCCCACTGGTAGCGCACGCGGTCGAGGACCTCGGCGTAGGCGGCCGGCAGGGCGGCCGCGATCTTGCGCGTGACGATGTTCGGGGTCGTCATCAGGACCTGGCCAAAGGGATGCAGCTGACCGTTTGCCCGGATGCCGACGACGCGCCCGTCTTCAGCCACCACCTCATCGACGGGAGAGTCGAGGTGGATGACGCCACCGGCGGCCTCGACGCGGCGGCCGAGCTCTTCCACGTACTGCTTGAAGGAGCCTTCCAGGTAGCCGAGTTGCTCTTTGACGCCAGCGGCGCCCTTGCGGGAGGCGAAGCGGAGGTAGACCTTGCCCCAGAGCCAGGTCATGCCGACGTTGTCCGCCTGGTCGGCGAACTTGCCGCGAAGGAGTGGGCCCCAGACGGCGGCAAAGGCCTTGCGGCCGACGGCGCGCTCCATCCAGCGACGGGCGGTGACGCCCTCGTACTTGCGCCAGTCATGTTGTCGGCGCAGCCAGACGGCGGCCAGGCCCAGCCGCAGCCGGCTGGTTACCGGGATGGCGGTGTAGCGCAGAAGGTCGAGCGGTGTGACGAAGGGGAAGATCCGGCCGTTGCGGAGGATGCCAACCTTCGACTCTATCCAGCGGAGGCGGGAGCCCAGGCCCATCTCCTCGATATAGCGGACGACGAGCGTGTCGTTCGTGAAGATGTGGTGGTAGAAGCACTCGAGGGGTTCGCCGGCGACTTCGAAGGTGACGACCTGGCCGCCGACGTCCCCCTTGCCCTCGAAGATGGTGACCGCGTGGCCCTGCTCCTGGAGGACCCGCGCGGCAGCGAGGCCGAGGACGCCCGCGCCGACGATGCCGACGTTCACGGGACGGCAGCGCTCTGCTCTTCGACGTCGACGCGCCGGAAGCGGCGGAAAGAAACGCCGAAGCTCCAGAGGAGGACGAGGCCGAGGATTGTGGTCGGCACGAGGACGAGGGCGTGGGCGATGACCGAGTAGGCGGCGGCGACGCCGTCGGAGACGCCGGCACCCACGAGGGTGAGCTTGGCGGCCCACTCGAAGGGGCCGGTGCCACCAAAGAAGGTGGGGATGATGATGGCGAGGTTGGCGGCCGAGAGGAGGAGGCAGTACTGGCCAAAACCGACGCCCAGGTCGAAGCCCTGGCCGATGACGGCGTAGCAGCCGGCTTCGACGGTCCAGGCGGCGACGCTGAGGACGAAGACGGTGCTCAGCGAGCGCCAGTCGTGGACAGAGCGAAGACTGCCGACGAGGTTGTCGGCGATGTCTTCGGCGCGCTGCTCGAAGCGCGCGGGCAGGACGCGCAGGAGGCGGTGGAGCACGCGCTTGGCCCGCGCCTGATCGAGGGTGAGGTAATAGAAGGCGACGAGGGCGACGAGGAAGAAACCGGCAGAGACGGCTGCGATCACCTCCAGGCGGCCGTCGTCGAAGCCGACGACCGTGCCGGAGACGAGCAGGAGGAGGACGAGGACGCAGCCGTCGAAGAGGCGCTCGACAGCAATTGTGCCGAAGGTGCCCATCTTGGAGACGCCCTCGCGGTCGCCGAGCACATAGGCGCGGACGACTTCGCCGGCGCGTGCGGGGAGGAGGTTGTTGGCCATGTAGCCGATGATGGCGTAAGGGAAGAGGCGGAGCGGGCTCATGGGGGCGACGGGCCGCATGAGGACGGACCAGCGAACACAGCGGAGGGAGATGGCGACGAAGAGGACGGCCAGGGCTGGGATGAGCCACCAGTAATTCGCCTGTTCGAGAGCGTCGCCGATCTCGCGGGGGTGGGTGGCGCGGAGGAAGAGGCCGATGAACAGGGCGCTGATGGCGACACCGGCCCAGAAGCGGAAGGATCTCAGCAAGCGGCGCGTCCTGTCGGAGATTACGGGAGTGGGAATTGACGGACGCGAGCGCTACCGCCTTCCACTACCCAGAGCTTACCATCGCCCGTCTCCACGATCCCGTACGGGCGGCTCACGGGCTCGTCCGGAGCCGTGACATTTCCCTGAAGATTACCCGCTCGATCGTACACGCGAACCTGGTTGGCGCCGGGCAGGCTGAGGGCGACGCGACCGTCACCGAGGGCGCGAAGGTACGGCTTGTCGGTGACGAGCTTGCCGCCCCAGCCGTCGACGCGGAAGCTCGCGCGGTAGGCGCCGTCGGGCTCGAGGACGACGACGCGGGCGTTGAACATGTCGGCCACGAAGACTGTGCCGTCGGCCGCGATGGAGAGACCGACGGGCTCGTCGAACTGGCCGGGGCCGGCGCCCTTCGTCCCGCCGACGCTGCGCAGGAAGCGGCCGGTGCGATCGTAGACGACGAGGCGTGCGTGGCCGGTGTCAGTCACCCAGATATTGCCCTGGGCGTCGAAGGCGACGTCGCGGGGCCCGTAGAGCTCATACGGTCCGGGCTCCTTCGCGGGGTCGCCGGGCGGCTCGCCGAACATGACGCCGGTCGGCTGGAGGCTGGCGTTGAAGAGCCGGACGCGCCAGCCGAAG
The DNA here is from genome assembly GCA_020847765.1 of Dehalococcoidia bacterium. GTDB lineage: Bacteria > Chloroflexota > Dehalococcoidia > Tepidiformales > Tepidiformaceae > JADLBJ01. The sequence continues at coordinate 875 of JADLBJ010000163.1, read as the reverse complement.
GTGTCCGCGACGGCGACCGTGCCGTCGGGCGCGACGGCGAGGCCCCAAGGCTCCGAGGCCTCACGCGTGTCAGCGGGGCTGGGGCGGACGTCGACAGCGCCGAGGAGGTTGCCCTGCGGATCGAACTTCTGGAGCTTGCGGGTGCGGCTGTCGACGACGTAGAGGTTGCCCGCGGAATCGGTCTCGACGTCGACGGGAGCGACGAACTGAGCGGGACCCGTGCCGAAGGAGCCGAAGGTGGGGCGCCCGGCGGCGTCCTGACCGGGGCGGGGCGGCTCGGCGGCGCGAGCGGACAGCTTCCCCGTCTTCAGGTCGAAGGCCGCCGGGAAGAAGGCGAAGGCGTCGGTCGAGCCGCAGGAGTTGCAGGCGTCGTCGCCGTTCTGGGAGCGGGCGGTGGGGTAGATCGAATCAGGGTCATGGTCGCGCCAGTAGCGGAGCCAGGTGGTCAGCCAGTCGTGTTCGAAGAAGCCTTCGGCGAGCGTCTTCCAGGTGTCGAGGCGGAAGGGCCCGCAGTCGCCGGCCTGGGCGGTGCAGGCGGAGTGGTCGACCTGGACGGCGTCTTTGTACCCTTCGGGGAACCACCAGCGGTGGGGGTAGCGCTGTGGTGAACCGAAGCCGGAGATGGCGCCACGGGCGATAGCTTCGTCCACCTTCCCGCGGTTGGTGTAGTTGACGAGCATGACCGTGTAGGGCCGCTCGGCACCGTTGCAGCTTGTGGTTTGGGGCGGACCGCTGGCAAAGTCGGTATAGGCGACGCACTTGTAGTCGCGCAGGTACCAGGCCCAGGGCCAGGCGTAGGAGTCGGTGGAATCGACGGCGATGGGGAGGTTGTAGCCCTCGCCCGTCGCCTCGGCGAGCTGCTTGACGTTGTCCAT
>JADLBJ010000162.1 GCA_020847765.1 Dehalococcoidia bacterium | reverse complement strand
ATTCGGGCAAGAGCAACGACCTGCGTTACGTCGGCTTCGGCCAGAACATCCCGTTCCTCGCAGCGCGGTTGCTCGAGGAGATCGGCGAGTCCCCGGCTATCCCCACGGGCGAAACCTCGCCGCGGCTGGAGCGCATCATCGAGGGACTGGAACAGACCGTAAGCGGCGTCGTCCTGCCCGAGCTCCACTCGCTCGTCGCCCGCACGCAGGCACGTACCATCCCGCTGCTCTTTGCGGGCGTCGCCGCCCGCCTGACGGCACCGGCCCCGCTGCCGAATCCCCCGACGGCCGACGAGATCGAAGCACGCGCCCTTGCGCCCCGCTAACCACCCGAACACAGAGACGAGGACACCATGCTCTCTCCACTCGACGACTTGCTGGTTCATCAGGCCCCCTACTCCTTCGCCACCGTCACCTCCAACGACCCGAACTGGACCGAGAAGACCTGGTTCACCATCGAGAACGTCGAAACGGGCGACCTCCTCATCGACTGCGGCATCGGCCAGTACCCGAACCGGAACGTCCAGGACGCTTTCGCGGGCGTCAGCTACAAGGGCCGCCAGTACAACGTGCGCATGTCGCGCGCCCTCCATCCCGACTTCCACGTCATGAAGGTCGGGCCGTTTTCCGTGGAGATCCTCGAAGGGCTGCGCAAGCTACGCCTCGTCCTCGACGACAACCCTTCGGGCGTGAGCTTCGACATCACCTGGAACGCCACGCTCCAGCCTCATGAAGAGACGCACCACTTCGATCGCATCCATGGTCGCATCACCCACGACATCGACCGTTATGCTCAGATGGGCCGCGCCTCGGGGATTCTGCGCATTCCGGGGGAAACGTTCCGCCTGGAGGAGCGCACATGGTACGCACAGAGGGACCATTCCTGGGGGAACCGACCTTTCATCGGCAACGACACGCCCGTCGTCGCGGAGGCGCCGCCGCCGGCGCCGGCTTTCTTCAACTGGTGCCCCGCCCAGTTCGATAGCTACGGCCTCTTCTGGTACGTGACGGAGACCTCGCCCGGGATCTATAGCTACTTCTCCGGCGGCGTCTGCAAGCCCGTGGTCGGGAGTGACTGCGAGGACAGGGTGGTGGGCCTGCGACACGACTTTCGCTGGGCCAAGGGAGCGCCCATCCTCACGCTGGATAGCGCCGACGTCGACCTCATCCTCGCCGGCGGCTCCGAGCGGCACCTTACCATCGAAGCGTTGCCGGCGCGCTACTTTCTCCGCGCCGGCCTCTACGGCGGTTACCGCGGCTGGTGGCACGGCCACTACCGTGGCCCCTCCTACTTCGAGCACGACGTCTGGGACCTGCGCGACGAGGCCACGCTTGCCGAGGCGGGGGTCTTCGGCGACCACGTCGCCCGCTTCCGCTGCGGGGACGACGTGGGCTACGGGATCATCGAGTACGGCGTCGGCAAGGGCTATCCGCGCTACCCGGAAGCGCAGGGGTGACGTGCCCTCCTCCGTGCGCGACGGTCGGTTCGGTCGCTCCAGCCGTTGCGCGTGAGCGGCACTTGCCCCACGCTTGCCGCCCCGGCGAAAACGCCCGTTTGCGCGGCGTGCCGGCAGTGCCGGCGGCCCGCCTTCCTGGCGTGGCGCCCGCCGGGCCGTGGTGAGGAGGCCGGTGAGGAGGAGGAGGGATGCCGTCGACGAGCCCGCAAAGAAATGCCTTGACAGGGAATGACGATGACGTCACAATCGGCCAAATTCTGCGCCGGGTGACGCCGGCGAGATCATGGGAGGCGCCCGGCGCCCCCCGCAACCGGGGTGGGCGATGACCTCGTACGCTATCCGGCGGCTTCTCTTCTGCATTCCGGTCCTCTTCGTTGTGATGCTCACGGTCTTTGTCGCTACCCGCGCGCTGCCCGGCGACTACGCCCTTCAGCAGCTCTCCACCTCGCCCTTTGCCCCCGACGACCTGAGGGAGCTCCGTCACCAGCTCGGCTACGACCAGCCCCTCATCCAGCAGTTCGGCGAGTGGGCCTGGGACGTGGTGCGCTTTGACCTGGGCACGTCATTCCAGACCAACTCGTCGGTCACCGAGGAGCTCTTCACGCGCCTGGAGGTGACGGGCGAGCTCGGCCTGTTGAGCATGGTCGTCGCCCTGCTGATCGCCATCCCCATCGGCGTGCTTTCAGCCGTCCGTCAGGACTCGATCCTCGACTATGTGTCGCGCTTCTTCGCGATCCTCGGCCTCGCCCTGCCGGAGTTCTGGCTCGCCACCATTGTCCTGCTCTTGCCAGCCATCTGGTGGCAGTGGAGCCCGCCCGTCGTCTACAAGTCGCTCTGGGAGGACCCGGCGACCAACCTGCAGATGATGCTCTTGCCGGCGCTGGTGGGCGGCCTCGGCCTCGGCGCCGTCATGATGCGGCTGCTGCGGTCCTCCCTCCTCGAGGTTCTCCGCCAGGACTATATCCGCACCGCCTGGTCGAAGGGCCTGCGCGAGCGTCACGTCATCATGGGCCACGCCCTGCGCAACGCGAGCCTCCCCCTCCTCACGGTCACCGGCATCGCCTTCGTCAGCCGCTTCCTGGGCGGTGCTGTCATCCTCGAGACGATCTTCACCCTGCCGGGGATTGGTCAGTACACCCTCCGCGCCTTCACCGTGCGTGACTATCCCGTCGTCCAGGGCGCCGTCCTCCTCGTTGCGGCCGGCGTCGTTCTCAGCAGCCTGATCGTCGATCTGCTCTACGCCGTTCTCGACCCGCGAATCAAGTACGCCTGACGGGACCCAGAGATGACGACGTCAGCTGAATCTGCCCTCGAATTTCCCGCCGTTAGCGCCCCCGGTCCCCACCGCGCGCGCCTCCTCATCGCCGGCTTGCGCGCGCTCCGGCGGAAGCCGCTTGGCGCCTTCGGGCTCTTCATCGTCGTCCTCGTGGTCGTGTGGGCAGCGGCCGCGCCGATCACGGCACCGACGAACCCGAACGCCATCGGCCGCAGCGCCGCCGAGGTCAACCAGGGCCCGTCCTGGGAGCACCCCTTCGGCACCGACGGCCGCGCCCGCGACCAGTACTCCCGCGTCGTTTGGGGGGCGCGCCTGAGCATCATCGTCGGCATCGGTGCCATGCTCATCGCCGTCGGCATGGGCACGACGATCGGCCTGGCGTCCGGCTACTTCGGCGGCGTCCTCGACCTGCTCGTCCAGCGCCTGGTCGACGGCGTCATGGCCTTCCCCGGGCTCCTCTTGCTGATGCTCCTGGTGACAGTCACCGAGCCATCGACCATGACCGTGGTCGGCGCGCTCGGCTTCCTCTCCACCGCCTCGGTCTCGCGCGTTGTCCGCTCGGCGGTGCTCCCGGCCAAGCAGGAGGTCTACGTCGAGGCCGCCCGGCTGATTGGCGCCTCGCATGTACGCATCATGCTCCGCCACGTCCTGCCGAACGTCGTCGCGCCGATCATCGTGGTTTTTTCCATCGGTGTGGGCGGGGCAATGCTGGCGGAGGCCTCGCTCAGCTTTCTGGGGCTCGGCACGCCGCCGCCCGACCCCTCGCTCGGGCGCATGGTGAGCGAATCGCGCGCCCTGCTCGTCCGCTACCCGCACCTGAGCATCTTCCCCGGGGCGGCCCTCACGCTCGCCGTGCTCGGCTTCAACCTCGCGGGGGACGCCCTCCGCGACCTACTCGACCCGCGCCTGCGCATCTAGCACCCGGTGTCCACGTGCGTGGGTGCCCGCACGAAAACAGGAGGAGAACCTTGGACGACAACTACTGGGAAAGAAGCATTCGCAAGACGCTACGGCGCCGCCGTTTCCTCGGTGGCTCGGCGGCGCTCACCGCCGGCGCGGCGGGCCTCGCCCTCCTGGGCTGTGGTGGCGGCGGCGACGACGACAACGGCGGCGGGACTACGCCCGGGGGCCAGCCGAGCGTGAACCAGTCCCCCACGCCCACGCCCGTGCCGAAGGAGCAGGCCGTCCAGGGCGGCACCTTCCGCTTCGGTGCAGGCGCCCTCCTCGACATCTGGGACCCGCACTGGAACGCGAGCTCCTACACCCTCTCGCCCCTGCTCGCGCAGGTCTACAACAAGCTCTATAAGTGGGAGAGCCCCATCTCGAGCGGCAAGATCTTGCCGGACATCGCCTCGGCTCTGCCCGAGCAGCCGAACGACACCACCGTGATCATCAAGCTGCGCAAGGGCGTCAAATTCCACAACAAGGCGCCCATGAGCGGGCGCGAGCTCACCGCCGCCGACGTCAAATGGAACATGGAACGCCAGCGCGACGCCACTGACCCCAAGTTCCAGCGCAAGTACCAGTATGTCGGCATCGACAAGATCGAAACGCCTGACAACTACACCGTGAAGCTCACCATGAAGGAGCCGCTGGCGCCCTTCCTGAGCTACCTTGCCGGCCAGTGGGCCTTCATGATAGGCCGCGAAGTCGTCGAGCAGTATGGCGACGCAAACCGCGAGGAAGCCTGCATCGGCACTGGTGCCTTCATCCATAAGGAGTTCAAACCGGACGCATATCACCTCCAGGCTCGCAACCCGGAGTACTTCCTCGGTCCGCAGCCCTACCTCGAACAGGTGCAGTCAATCGCTCTCGCCGACACGGCGGCGAGCGAGGCCGCCTTCCGCACGAAGAAGATCGACTACACATACCTGGGGCGTCTGCCGTACGCTACTGTCGATAAGATCCGAAAGGACTTCCCCAACGAGGTTCGCTACCAGAAAATGGGCAACCTCTACTTTGATTACTACCGTTTTACGGTGGACTCCGGGCCTTTCAAAGATGCGCGTGTACGCCAGGCGATCTCGGCCGCGATCAACCGCCAGAAGATCAACGAGTTCATTCACCAGGGTTTCGCGACGCTGAACGGGGCTGGCGTGCCCTCGACCCTGCAGCCCTGGGGTTTTACCGAGCAGAAGCTTGCGACCTACCCGGGTTACCCCAATGCCAGCGATGCGGCGATCGCCGACGCCCGCAAGGCGATGGAGTCCGCAGGTTACAGCGACAGTAAGAGGCTCAGTGTCAAGCTGCCCGTCATCAGCCCCGGCATCATCGCTGACCAGGCAGAGATGGAGAAGGAAGACCTGAAGAAGGTCTACATCGAGATCGAGATCGTCCCGGATACATTCCCGAGCCTATTGACCAAACAGACAAAGAAGGAGATGCCGATATGGCGCGCCCAGGACAACGGGTATGAGGACCCGGACGAGTACCTTTACGGCTCGTTCTTCAGCACCTCCAGCCGCAACTTCTTCAATTTCAACAATCCCGACGTCGACGCTCTGCTGCTCAAGCAGCGGCGCACGCTCGATGCCACTCAGCGCAAGGCCGTCGTCGACGAACTCCAGGACAAGCTCATGAAGGACGCACCGCAGATCGGTCTGAACAGCACGCCCGCCCACTATCTCTCCTGGAACTACCTGAAGAACAGGAAAGAAAGCGAGTGGCTGAACATGTACCAGGCAGAAGAGGTGTGGATCGACCCCAAGGACCCGAGCGCGTCCGGACGGCCCTCCTAGGCTTTCCGTCCGCGCCCCGTGAGCAGGAGGTCGGCCAGCGGCCCCGCTCACGTCGACCTCGTCTCGCAGAGCGTCGCCGGCAGGAGGCGCTCGCGGCCGTACACGCCCCGGGCCCCAGTGCCCGGCGAAGGGAGAAGGACATGACCATCGACGTCCGACCGACGCCCGAACAGCGTGCCCTGCAGCAGCTGGCGCGGGAATTCGCCGAGAAGGAGATCGCACCGCGCGCCGCCGCTATCGACGCCGAGCCGGATCCGGCCGTCGCTTTCCCCTGGGACATCTACGAAAAGGGCAACCGCCTCGGCTTCAACAAGATCACCATCCCCGCCGAGTACGGCGGCCTCGGCCTCGGCGACATGGAGTCGGTGCTCGTCATCGAAGAGCTCTCTGTCGCCGACGGCGGCGTCGGCACCACCTACTTCGTCCACAACTCCCTGGTCTACTGGATCCTGGGTGCCTGCTCCCCGGAGCAACAGAAAAAGTACCTGAGCGAATGCGTGAGCGACCCCGAGGAGCGGTACTTCATCTCCGTCGGTGACACCGAGCACGGCAAGTCCGGCGACGGTACGCCGCGGAGCTTCCGCCGCAGCGCCCCGATGACGCTCGGCGACTTCGCCACGGCGGAGGTCATTCCCCCGGCCAAAAGGCGGGAGCGCACCACGGTCGCGCGGCGCGAGGGCGACAACTGGGTGCTCAACGGCATGAAGCGTTTCATCACCACCGCTGGCCGCAACAAGCTCTACCTGATCACGGCCACGGCCGACTCTTCGCGCCCCGACTTCGAGGCAACCGAGCTCTTTCTCGTCCCCGCCAACACACCTGGCGTCTCCATCGGTCACATCGAGGACAAGATGGGCCAGCGCGCTGCCCAGAACGCCGAAGTCGTCCTCGAAAACGTCGTCATCCCCGAGAGCCAGCGCGCCGCCGGTGGCCTGCGCTCCATCGGCGTGCGCGGGAACAATCTGAACACCCTCTGCGCGGCCGTCTTCGTCGGCATCGCCCGCCGCGCTTTCGAAGAGGCGAACGCCTACGCCAAGGAGCGCTACAAGGGCGGGACGAAGATCGTCCACCACCAGGCGGTGCAGCGGATGCTCGTCGACATGGTGATCGGCATCAAGACGGCCCGCCTGCTCACCTGGATGGCTGCCCACGAGGGCGACGTCCGCCAGCCCTGCGCAGGCGCCGGCCTGGCCAAGGTCTACGCCTCCGAGATGGCGGTCAAGGCCACCAATGACGCGATGCAGGTCTTCGGGGGCTATGGCTACATGCGCGACTTTGTCCTCGAGAAGCTCGTCCGCGACGCGCGCCTGGGGCCCATCTACGACGCCAGCAACGAGATGATCCGCCACGGTCAGATCCTGCCGACCTTTGCCGTGCTCGGCACCGCCTGAGCGGCTCGCGCCGGCCGGCGCGTCCGCCAACACCGTTCTGGAGGTAGAAAGATGACCATCGACTTCAGCCTCTCGCCGGAGCAGGAGGCCATTCGTCAGCTCGCCCACGACTTCGCCGAGCGCGAGGTGAAGCCCCGCGCCGCCGAGTTCGACCGCATGACCAACCCGGCGGATTGCTTCCCCTGGGAGATCTACGAGAAGGGGAACCGGCTGGGCTTCAACAAGACGATCATCCCAGCAGAGTACGGCGGCCTCGGGCTGGGGGAGCTAGAGAACTGCCTGGTCGTCGAAGAGCTCTCCTGGGCTGACGCCGGCGTCGGCAGCACCTACTTCGTCCACGCCCTGAACCTCCTCACCCTCGAAGACGTCGGGACGCCCGAGCAAAAGAAGCAGGTCTACTCGGCGATCTGCAACGACCCCGAAGACCGCTTCTTCATGAGCTGGCCCGACACCGAGCACGGTGTCGCCGGCGACCTCGCCCCGCGCGACTTCGCCGCCGGCCGCGTGCGCCCAAGGCCCCTCTCCCCTGCCGACTGGATGACGCAGCAGACCGTGCCGCGCGCCGAGCAGCGCGAGGTCACGACGATCGCTGTCGAAGACGGCGACGACTGGGTCATCACCGGCATGAAGCGCTTCATCACGAGTGCCGGCCGGAGCAAGCTCATGCTCGTTTCGGCGCGTAAAGGGGCGGAGTCCTACGACCTCGGCGGTCGCGGCTGGTTCATCGTCCCGGCCGACGCCCCCGGCGTCTCCATCGGCCACGTCGAAGACAAGATGGGCCAGCGGCTCATGCAGAACGCCGAGGTCATTCTCGATCACGTCCGCATCCCGAAGGGGCAAGAGCTCCAGGGCTTCTTCACGAGACCGCGCACGCGGGGCGGCGACGTCGAAGTGGCGGCCGTCTTCACGGGCATCGCCCGGCGTGCCTACGAGGAGGCGCTCGGCTATGCCAAGACTCGCTACAAGGGCGGTGCCCACATCATCTTTCACCAGGCCGTGCAGGCGCTCCTCTGCGACATGGCCATCAAGGTCCTCACCGCGCGTCTCCTGATGCTGCGCTCAGCCTGGCAGAACGACAGGCACGCGGGCATGACCGGACATAACTACATGGCCAAGATCTACTGCTCGGACGTCGCCGTCGACGTCACGAACAAGGCCATGCAGGTCTACGGCGGCTACGGCTACATGCGCGACTTCCCGCTCGAGAAGCTGGTGCGCGACGCCCGCCTCGGGCCCATCTACCACCTCACCAACGAGATGATGCTGCCGCTGCTCACCCAGTGGCTGTCATCCATGGACACCATGTACTAGCCCGCCGAGCGAGGGCATCGACCGACAGCGGCAAAGGAGAACGACGTGGCGCTTACCAAGGCAGACGAGCTTCTCATCCACCAGCTTCCGGAAACCTTTGACACCATCCTCCAGTCGGACCGCACCTGGACGGAAAAGATCTGGTGCACGCTCCACGACAGCCGCGGCGAGGTCGAGCTCGATCTCGGCTTCGGGCGCTATCAGAACCGGAATGTCTTCGACGGCTTTGGTGGCGTCTCCATTGGCGACACGCAATGGAACGTGCGCGCCTCGCGCGAGCTCGACGCGGCCTTCGACAGCCTCTCCGTCGGACCGCTGCACTACGAGATTGTCGAGCCGTTGCAGGCGGTGCGTTTCCGTTGCGACCAGAACGAGTACGGCGTCGAGTACGACGTGACGCTGCGCGGTGCGCTTCCTCCGCACCTGGAGGCGCGCAACTTCATGCGCGACCGCCTGCGCACGATGCAGAACATCCAGCGGTACCACCAGGTTGGGCAGGCCACCGGCTGGGTGCGCGTGGAAGGTCGCTATGTCGAGATCACTCCCGACGGCTGGTGGGGCCAGCGCGACCATTCGTGGGGGCTCCGGCCCGGCGTGGGCGGGCCGGAGCTCGGCGTGCAGCCGCCGTCCGGCTGGGGCGCTCAGGCAAGCGGCAGGCCGGCCCGGCGGCTTCTGCACTGGTCGCCGATGCAGTTTCGCGGCTGGGAGATCTTCCACTTTTGGATCGGCGCTGACCTCAGCTGTCCCGACTACTTCAGCGGCACGCTCATCACCGAAAAGGGCGAGGAACAGCTCGGCGAAATGCGCAGCGAGCTTCGGTACGACGAGCGCAACCGCCGCCTGCTTGGTGGCGACGTCTGCTTTACGCGCACGAACGGCGAGGTACTGCGCGTCAACGTCCGGCCGCTCGGTGCCGGGTACGACCTTGGCGGGGGACTCTACATGGGCTACCAGGGCAACTACCACGGCACCTACCGCGGCCCCCTCAACGTAGAAGGCGAAAAATGGGCCGACACGCGCGATCCGAAGGGGCTCGGTATCGGCCAGCTGCGCGACGCCGTTTGTGAGTTTCGCTGCGGCGACGACGTCGGTTACGGCATCTTCGAGACCATCGTCACGGGCGAGTGGCCCGAATATGGCCTCACGCTCGAGTCGAACCTTTCCTGAAGGACAGTGCCGGGAGGGGGTTGATGCTTCGCTACATCGTGCTGCGCACCTCGCTGATGGTCCTCACGCTGGTGCTCGTCCTGGTGGTGACGTTCGCGGTCGTGCGTGTGCTGCCGGGGAGCGTGGCCTATTCCCGCCTGAGCGAAACCGCCTCCGCCCGCGACGTCAAGGAGATGGAGCACATCCTCGGCCTCGACCGTCCCTGGTACGAGCAGTTCTGGGACTGGGCGGCTGGTGCTATCCACTTCGACTTTGGCGAGTCCCTGATCGTCCCGGGGCAGTCGGTCAGCGGGGAAATCGCCGATCGACTGCCCGTGACGATCGAGCTGGCCGTCTTCGCGATGCTTGTTGGGACGGT
>JADLBJ010000278.1 GCA_020847765.1 Dehalococcoidia bacterium | reverse complement strand
GGCGTCGCCTCTTCCTTCGGCGCGCGCACGTTGCCGCGATCCAACACATGCACCGCACGCGGCGCAAGCGACGGCCGGAAATTCCCCGCGCGCGGAAAATAGCTCGCCGCCGCATACACCGCCCTCGGCTTCGGCAACTCCGCCACGCGCGCATCGATGGCCTTCAACTCCTGCTCCAGCAGTGCCATCGCCGCGTAGGTTTCCTGCCCGACAATCGCATCCACCAGCAACTTCCGCTTCGCCCGGTCAGCCACGCGCCGCGCTTCGAGATCCTTCTTCTCGGCCTCCTCGGCGGCGTTCTTCGGCGTACCCAAGTGCGCCAGCAACAGGCTCGCATCCTGAATGCGAACATCCAGCGCCGTGATCGCTTCGCTCGACGCAAACTCCACCTTGTCCAGCAACGGCTGCAACCGCCGCTGCACCGCCTGCTTCTCAGCAAGCAACGCCTGCCGCCGCGCATACACCGCCGGATCATCGTCAAACGGCCGCTCCGCACGGTCCACGCCCGCAAACACCGCTTGCAGGTTGTAGTATTCGCGCTGCGGAATCGGATCGAACTTGTGATCGTGACAGCGCGCGCACTGCGCCGTCATGCTCGTCACCGACGACATCACCTGCGCCACCACATCGTCGCGATCGAGAACGCGCGTCAGGTCCTTGTCCACCGTTCCTTCGCGCAACTCCTGATGCCCTACGAAATCCCACGGACCCGCCGCCAGGAACCCCGTCGCCACCAGCGCCTTTGGGTCCTCCGGCCACAACACATCGCCGGCCACCTGCTCTTGAATGAAGCGCGCATAGGGCTTGTCGTTGTTCAGCGCCTCGATCACCCAATCGCGATACGGCCACGCGTTCAACCGCGGCTTGTCCTTGTCATAGCCATGCGACTCGCCATAGTGCGCCGCATCCAGCCAGTGCCGCGCCCAGCGCTCGCCATAGCGCGGCGACTCGAGCAGCTTGTCCACCAGCCGCTCCCAGGCATCCGGCGCCGTGTCCCGCACAAACGCCTCCACCTCAGCTGTCGACGGTGGCAATCCCGTCAGATCGAAATAGACGCGCCGCACCAGCGTCCGCTTGTCCGCCTCCGGCGAAGGCTCCAACCCCTTGGCCCGCATCGTCCGCAGCAGGAACGCATCCACCTGCGTCGTTCCCCAACCGTTCTCCGCCGGCACGCGCACGGGCTGCAGCGGCTTGAGTGACCACCACGTCTCCTCGCCCGCGCCCGCCGAATCATCCTTTGCCCCTTCCGCAATCCAACGCCGGATCACCGCCACCTGCCCGGCCGTCAACGGCGCGCCCACCTTCGGCATCTTCGGCTTCTCACCGCTGATGGTGGCCACGAGCAGGCTGCCTTCCGCATCGCCTGCCTTCACCGCCGCCCCCGACGCCCCGCCCTTCACCATCGCCGCCACGCTCGCCACCGACAAGCCCGCGCTCGTATTCCGTGCTCCATGGCACATCGCGCAGCGCTCGGCCAGCACCGGGCGCACCTCGCGCTGATAGCTCACCTCGGCGGCAAACAACGGGGAAACCAGCCCCAGCAGGGCCCAGAAACGCATGCCCATCAGCATATCTCAGCCCAGCCAGAACACCCCGAACGCGATCGTCACTACCGTCAGCGGCGCACCCACGCGCAGATACTCCCAGAAGTTGATCCGCACCTCCGGCTTGGCCCTCTGCACCACGATCAGATTCGCCACCGAACCCAACACCGTCAGGTTGCCCGCGAGTGTCGTCGCCATGGCCAGCACCAGCCACACCCGCTGCGGGTCGGCCATGTGCGCCACAAACGGCTTGAACACCAGCACCGCCGGCACGTTGCTCACCACGTTGGAAAGCAGCGCCGCGAACACGCTCAGCACGCCCGTTCGCTCCAGGTGGAATCTCTGCGAGGCGGCGAACAGATCACCGGGTAGGGAAGTCGTCTCCACCCCCGCCACCACAATGAACAGCCCGATGAACATCACCAGCAGCGACCAGTCGATCTCGCGGTAAATCCGCTGCGGCTTCAACCGCCGTGTGATCATCAGAAACGCCGCCGCCACAAACGCGACCTTCGGCACCGGCCACCCCGCGAAGAACAATACCAGCATCCCCGCCGCCGCCGTGAGCGACTTCCACAACAAAGGCCGGTGCACCCGCACCCGCCGCTTGTCCAGCCGCACCGTTTCGCCGCCAACCCGGCGCCAATAATGCACGCCCCCGTGCGATCCACGCGCAACCCCGGCGCGCGCCCCACGGCCAGCACCAGATAGGTGGCGAGAAAAATGAGAAGGGCGGCCAAGCTCTCAGCGTACGCTACGGCCCGGCCGCCCGCCGCCTGCTACTGCGGCCACAACTGCTGCTTCACACTCGCGCCGCGCGCCCGGATGAACGGGTCGAGCCCGGGCGATCCTCCGCCTCCCGGCCCGCCTAG
>JADLBJ010000277.1 GCA_020847765.1 Dehalococcoidia bacterium | reverse complement strand
TGGCTCAATCCGGCAATGAGGCGGTGACGTTCCCGGAAAATTATCGCGACGGTGTTCACTACGGCACCGTCACCCGCGGCAACATCCGCGAGGAACTGTTCACGTCCCCGGAGGTCCTGGCGGCGGCGAAAGACAATCGTCCGCTTCCGGACGGCACCATCATCATGATGGAAGACTATCGCAGCGGTGAACTCTATCGCTACATCGTCATGGAAAAGCGGGCGGAATGGGCGTCGGTCGCGAAAGCCGGGCAATGGCTGTTTCGCGAGTTCGCTCCGGATAGATCGCCGAATGCGCGCGAAGACGGCTCGCGCTGCGCATCCTGTCACCAGTCGCAGGCGGCCAACGACTTCGTGTTCACCACCCGGCAGATGCGCGAACACAGGTGAATTCGACCTGCCCGCGAGCGTTACGGGCAGGTCGAATTGGTATCGATCACTTGGACCGGCTTTCCAACACCTGCTTCACCACCGGAAGTGCCGTGAACACGTTGGGCCAGCCGGTGTAGAACGCCGCATGCGCGAGCATGCCGCCCACCTCTTCGCGGGTGAGGCCGTTGTCCATCGCACGATTCAGGTGATACGGAATCTGGGCCACCTGGCCGGAGGCGATGAGGGCGACGACGGTGATCAGGCTGCGGTCGCGGGGTTTCAGATCGGGACGCAGCCACAAATCTTTGAACAGGAAGTTCTGGGTGTTGTCGACGACGCCTTGCGAGACGCTGCCGAAATCTCCCTGCACCCTGGTCTGACGCGCACCCTCGGCCTTCTCGTCAAGCGGCAGAAGCTTGGGTTTGACCGGAGGCAGTGCATCGTTCTTCACCCCACGGGCTTCATAAACGATGGCCGCCGCCTCGACGGCAGCCATCGCATTGCCCCAGCCGGTGTAGAAAGCCAGATGCGTGATGGTTTCCGACATCTCGGCGGGCGTGACGCCGGCATCCAACGCCCGCGCGATATAGTCCTCCAGCTCCTCAGTCTGATTGCGCGTAATCAGCACAGCCACGGTCACGAGGCCGCGATCGCGCGCGGTCAGATCGGACCCGGTCCAGACCTTTCCAAACAGACCGTCAGT
>JADLBJ010000161.1 GCA_020847765.1 Dehalococcoidia bacterium | reverse complement strand
GGCGGCGGCGAGCACCTCGCCCTCCTCGATGCCCACCAGTCGCTGGCCCTCAGTTCCGTTGTGGAAGCCGTCCGCCCCGGCACGGCGGCGGAAGTCGTCTTTCGAGCGGCGGGAGCCGTGGCCGACGTAGGGGATGCTCAGGTCGCCACAGAGCGCGGCCATCCTGGCGTTCACGTCGCGGCGACGCTCGTCGTAGCGCGCGAAGGCGCGCCGCGACAGCTCCGGGTGTTCGCGGCCGCCTTCGGTGCCGCGCACGACGAGCACCACGTGCTCTCTCGCGAGGACGCGGCGGACGCAGGCCTCCATGGTGGCCATGACCTCGTCCGGGGTGAAGTAGGTCTCGCCGCCGATTGTGCGCAGGGCTACGCGGTTGAGGAGGCGGAAGAAGCGACCGCGCGAGACCCAGGGCACGCCCACAGCCTTCCGTCCGGCGCTGCCCGCGACTTTGCCAATGGAGCCGAAACGGCGTTCGAGCTTGAGCGGGACGGACTCGTGGGCAAACCAGAACGTGTTGATCTTGAGCGAGACGACGTCGGGCTGGTAGCGGTCCAGCCAGCGGTCGACGAGGTCGGGGAGAGTAGGGTCGGGCCAGATGACGCGCGAGACGGTGTCGACCGGTTCGCCGGCAGCGGCTGCGAGGAGGTCGCTGGCGATCGCGCCGGCGCGCAGCTGCTCCGGGACGCCGGCGTAGGTGTCGTTGCTGTTGCAGAGGCGAAGGAGGTGGATCACTGGCGAGCAATCGTAGGCCGGACGGCGATTTCGGAACAGCACGGCGGCGTTGACGGCAGCGCAACGCAGCGGCCGGCGAGGTGACACGCGCCGGGGCACGACGCCGAGGGGGAGCACGGGTGGCCGCCGCCTCGCTGATCGGGTGTTATTGGTACTGCTTGCGGCCCGGCAGGCGACAGAGGTGGTTGCCGTTGTCCACCGGGATGACCTGGCCGGTCATCGAGGCGGAGAGGTCGCTGGCGAGGAGGACGGCGACGTCGGCGCAGTCGTCGACGGTGGTGATGCGGCCGAGAGGGCTCTCTTCGATGAAGGCGCGGGCGACGACGCTGTCGCTTTCGAGGTCGACGCGGGATTCGTCGACGGGGACCATGCCGCCGTAGTTGTTCATGGCTGTGGGGACGAAGGTGGGGGCAAGGGCGTTGACCCGCACCTGCTGGGGTCCGTATTCGCGGGCCGCGATCTTGGTAACGAAGTTGATGCCGGCCTTGCAGCCAGAGTACGGGGAGAGCCCCTCGGGGATCATGATCGCGGTGGCAGAGGTGATGTTGATAAGGGAGCCGCCGCCGTGCGCGGCCATCGCGTTGCCGAAATGGCGCATGAAGTAGTAGAAGCCAAGGAAATCGACATCCACCACTTCGCGCAGGAGGTCGGGGGTGACGTCGCGGAGGTAGGAGGGGCGGTTGAGGCCGGCGGAGTTGACGGCGACGTCGATTCGGCCCCAGCGGTCGAGCGCTGTTTGGGCGAGCGCCTGGACGTCGTCGAAGGAGGTGATGTCGCAGGTGGTGGCGGTGCCGCCGATCTGGGTGGCAAGCTTTTCGCAGTTTTCGAGGCGGCGTGCGGCGACGAGGACGTCGGCGCCCTCTTCGGCAAAGCGTTCGGCGATGCGCCAGCCGATGCCGCTCGACGCGCCAAGCACGACGGCGGCCTTCCCATCGAGGAGGCCCATGGTTGTGAATCCCTCAGAACGAAACAGATATGGTGTCAGGGTATGTCCGGCTGCCGTGAGCGTAAAGCGAAGGGGGCGTTATGTTGTGTTGCTGGTGACCGGCGGCGTCTCGCTCGGGCTGGTTTGACACCCCGGCGGCGCACCGGGAGACTGACCGCGGCACGCTGCAGCCGGTCGAGGAGGTTTCCGCGTGGCTCGGACGCTGACGCAACTGGATGAGTGGCCCCGCCACCAGACGATCGACACTTTCGACACAGTGGCGACGTCGAGTCCGCAATGGAGCGACGGCTTCTGGTTCTGCTTCGGGGACCCCGAGGGCAGGGTGAACCTGATCACGGCGCTGAGGCTCTATCCGAACACGAACGTGATGGACGGCTACGTGATCTGCGCGCTCGATGACGGCCGCCAGTACAACCTGCGGGTGAGCCGCCGGCTGCGGCCGCGGATCGACGACCTGCGCTGCGGTCCTATGTGGATGGAGATCATGGAGGGGCTGAAGACGATCCGGGTCGGCTGCGACCAGAACCCGCACGGCATCGCCTTCGACGTGCTCTGGGAAGGGGCGGCGCCTTGTTTCGACGAAGCACAGGGCCACCGGCGCTACGTCGACGGCAGGCTGGTGAGCGAGCGGTCGAACTTCGTGCAGTTGGGTGACCTTTCGGGCACGATCACTGTGGCCGGGCGAACGTTCAAAGTCGATCCGAGCTGGGTGGGGGCGCGCGACCATTCCTGGGGAATCGGCGACACGGGCGCGGGCGAGCGGCCCAACCAGTACGCGGCCCCGGCCGAGGGGACGCAGGCGGGAGCCGCGCTGCGGGCGTTCGGCCACCGGCAGTGGACGCTCCTGCGCTTCCCCGAGCGGTCGATCTACTACTTCTTCCACCACAGCAACGAGGGCGCGTTCACGGCCTTCCAGACGCGGGTGGACTATCCCTACGACGCCGGGCGGGAAGGCTGGAGCTACACGGGCGTTGCCGTGAAGTCAGCGGAGTTCGTGGACGGGCTGCGCCGGCTGAAGTCGTCGGCGATCGAGCTGACGCGTCCAGACGGCGGGACCGACCGCCTGGGCATGGAGACCGTGAGCAAGCCGGTCTACATGCAGGGCGGGGGGTACTGGGGCGGCTACCACGACGGTCTCGGGAGGGGTGTCTATCGAGGGGAGGAGGTGGTCGAGGGTGACGTCTGGGATGTCTCCCATCCCACGATCGTGCGGGACCTGCAGGGGGCGGAGATCCCCCAGCGCAACGGTGCCTGGGCAGAGACATACGCGCGCTTCTGGAACCTGGACAACCCGGCAGAGACGGGACTGGGGCTGCTGGAGGCGGTCATTGCGGGACCATACCCCGGCATCCGCGATTGAAAGCAGAGCATCAAGAGGAGAGGGACAGATGATTGGCGAACGTGAAATCGAAGTGGCGCGCCGCCTCTTTGTCGAAGGCTGGGGAGGCAACCACCCGGACGACCCGCTGCAGTTCATGACCGAGGATTGCGTCATGCGCGACGTGGTGGGTCACTCGGAGGCGATGCGCGGCTATGACGCGATCCGGGCGTTCTGGGGAGCGTCGGCCGGGCGGCTGAAGGTGCCGCCCGAGGACGTCTTC
>JADLBJ010000160.1 GCA_020847765.1 Dehalococcoidia bacterium | reverse complement strand
GGCCACGGCCAGCGGGCCGTGGTACGTGCCGTGCGCGCCGTACCCCATCCCGGCGAGGTAGATGCCGGGGAGCAGCTGGCGGCATTCCAGCTCCACTTTCCCGCCGTCCGCCTGATGGGCCACGAGCGTCGACGACTGATGGATGCGGCTGACGCGGTCGAGGCGGATGTCGTGCTCAACACGGACGAATGGCGCGGAAACGCGGCCGTCTTCGTACAGCACCTGCCCGGCGCAGTGCGTCGGCCGCCCCTCCGCGTCCTCCTGGTAGTAGACGAAGACGCAGCGGTCGGCGAACTGGGCGGGGATCCAGAGGTGAAGGCCGCCGCCAGCCGAGCCGATCGTTTCCCGGCCGGCGCGCACCACGCCGCCGACGCCCATGCGCACGCCCCAGGAGCGGTCGCGGTGCCCGTAGAACGTCTCCGGGTGCACATCCCAGCGGCGGCTGCCGATCTGCAGCCAGCCCTCGTAGCGGCCCGGCTGTGTGTAGTGGTGCATGTCTGTCACCACCCAGTGGCCCTGGCGCGCGAGCTGGTGGGGCGACTCGCAGGGCAAGGCTCGTGCCCGGAATACGACGTCGAAGCTTACGCCGTGCTCGTTCTCGTCGAGGCGAATGCGCCACGACTTCAGCCCCTCGAGCACCTCGAAGCGGATGGGGCCGACGGTCGTGTCCGCACGGTCGGCACCCCGGAGCTCGCGCGCCATGCGCACGTTCCAGTGCTTGCCTTCGAACACGGCTGAGACGCCGGCGTCCATGACGTCGAGGTTGGGATAGACCCCGGCGCCGAAGGCGAGGACGAACTCGCCCGAGGTGTCATGCAGGTTGAAGTAGAAGCGGTCGAAGGCGCGAGGGTCGCTGGTCGACACCGTCTCGATGGGGAACGGCGTCTGGTGAATGAGGAGATCGTCGTAGGGGCTGAGCATCGTCCCGATCCTGGCCGGCGCCCCGGCGAGGCGCAGTATGACGATGACGTCAGAATCAGTCAATCACCGGACGCACTTCGAACGGCTCTCGCGGGCGGCCCGTTCCGGCCAGGCGTCAGCTTGCGGGCAGCCCCAGGGAGCGCATCACGTTCGCGCCGTTGTGGTAGTCCACCTCCAGGCATATCCGGCCGTCGCGGAACTCGAGGTAGGACATGCCGGCGGAGTACCACTTCTTGCCCTTCGCCGCCGGGCCGAAGCGATCGTCGGGGACGGTGGCGCTCATCAGCCAGGTGAGAGCCACGCCCCTGTCGTTCGTCCAGAACTCCTCCGGTGTCAGGTCGAGGTCGGGCCAGGCCTTGACGCCTTCGTCGAAGAACTCGCGGATCGCTGGCCAGCCGTCCTGGTCGTCGCCGGCGACGATGTCACGGAGGACCGCGTCGGACGTCATGTACGGCTCCGGGGCGTCCGCGTTCCCGGAGCTCCACGCGAGGAAGATCTTCTTCGCGACTTCGATCTCTGCCTGTCCTGCCATCGTCTGTCTCCTTGTTGCCGCCGGCTGGAGCCGGCCGTGATGGGTCAGTGGGCGCCGACGATCTCCGCCAGGCGCTGGAGGAAGACCAGGTGGAGCCCGGTCCCGATCGCCGCCATGTTGGGCGCCGGATTCAGCCCTTCGGAGAAGACCCGCAACGTCGTGATGTTCGCGCAGGCCCCTTTGAAGTGGTTGAAGGCGTCCCAGTAGGTCCATTGCGCCTCGTCGACGGTGACGCCCGCCTCGTCCTTGAAGAGCCTCGCCCAGGCGTCGCGGTCCATCATGCGTGCGCCGCGCATGGTCGCCATGTACACCCAGTCCTCGATCGGGTCGCCGAGGTGCGCGAACTCCCAGTCCGTCACAGCCGTCACCTTGCCGTCGGCGAACATGAAGTTGGAGGGCCCGGAGTCGCCGTGGACGAGGCCGATGCGCTCGGCCGGAATGGCGTGGCGCCTCAGCCAGGCCGCGCCCTCCTCGAGGAGCGGGATCGGCAGGTACGTCCCCTGGCGGTAGGTGCGGTACCACCGTTCGACCTGCAGGACCGCACCGTCGCGCGGGGACTGTGGCTGCGCGAGGAACCCGAGCCCCGCCTTTCGCCAGTCGAGCTCGTGCTGTCGGTGGAGCACGCGCAGGAACTCACATAGCGTCGCCTCGTCGGGCACTTCCGCGCTTCCCTCGACGAAGTCCATGACGAAGAACGGGTTGCCCAGGACGGCAGGGTCGGGCTCGTACCAGCGCACGGGTGCCACCGGGTAGCCAGCCGTGTGCAGGGCGCGCATGAGGCGCACTTCGTCGAAGCTGTCGGTGCCGAAGACGCCGCCCTGCTCGATGCGCAGCACGAACGACCGTTCGCGGCTGCCGGAGCCGTCGTCGAAACGGACGGACGCGAGCATCATCGCCCGTGAATGGCCCACGGCGATGCGCCGCAGGCGGGTGAGCACGGCCGGCACGGCGCTGTTCAGCCGGCCGGTGAAGTACCGCTCGAGCGGCGGCGTCAGGGCGGCGTTACTCTTCATCGGCTGGCCTTGCCCTGAAACCGCTCATGAAGCCCTCGAGGAGGGGACCCGCCTCCGCCAGGTCTTCGGCGGTCTGGCGGACGAGCAAAGGTCGGAGGCTGCCACGCACGGCGGCCGCAGCGGCATTCTCGGGTTGCTCCTGCGCGAAGACGAGCAGGGCGCCGGCGGCCCGCCGCAGCTCGGCGCCTTCGGCCATGGCGAAGCTCTCCCGGGTGGCGCCGGCCGCTTTCGCAAGGCCGGGCTCTGCCGTCAGCAGCTGCTCGAGCGAAGCTCGCAATTCGGCGTCCTGCTGCGCCTGCAGGTCGTTCCTCTGGCGCGCGAGGGCGTACTGGAGGAGCCCCGCGAGCTGCACCGTGCTGCTTTTCGCCCAGGGGGTCTGCAGCTCCGGCAGGAGGATCTCCTCGAGCGTGCGGATCGCGCCCGTGAGCAGCTCCGCCTGGGTCGGGTGGCGAACCGTCGTCACGACGTCGTCCCGCCGCGGATCATGCGCGCCACTTCCGCCTCCCAGTTGAAGTCGTAGGTGGCGAACCAGAGCGGGTCTTTCAGCGGATCGACCGCGTCCTTGAGTGCCGACTGCATGAACCACTCGAACGTCTGCGCGTGTCCCGCGCGGAAGTCGTACTGCGGCCGGAAGGCGAGCGTGCGCTCTGCCTTTTCGATGCTGAGCATGCTGTGGTGCATGCGCCCGAAGAGGTGGCCGAAGGGTGCCTTCGGCAGCTTCGTGAGCAGCTCCGTCGGGATGTAGACGACGTCGGCGGCCTTGCCGACCACCTCGGCGAGCACGGAGACGTATTCGTTCACGGTCACCGTCTCGCGGGTGATGTTGAACAGCTGGCCCCGCGCTTCAGGGATGTCCGCCATGTCGACCATCACGCGGCAGAGGTCGTCGACGTGGCCGTAGGAACAGGCGACGAGCCCGTCGTGCGGCAGGATGACCGGCAGCCCGCGGAGCAGCCGGAAGAACATCGCCGCTTCCATGTCGTAGATGTTGTTGTCCGGGCCGTAGATGGCAGCCGGGCGGACGATCGACGCGGGGAAGCCGGTCGCCCGGTGCCGTTCGAGGAGGGCCGTTTCGACGGCGACCTTGAAGCCGCCGTAGGTGTTCGGCCCCTCCGGGTTGTTCTCGAAGTCCTCCGTCCAGGGGAACACGCCGGACTGGCGGTAGGCCATGATTGAGCTGGTGTAGACGTAGTTGCCGACGCGCCCGTCGAGCAGGTCTATCAGGAAGGCGATGTCCGACCCGCCGGCCACCATGACGAAGCCGGAGACGTCGAAGACGGCGTCCCACTCGCTTCCCGCCAGTGCCGCGCGCATGGAGGCGTTGTCCGTGCGATCGGCGACGAGCCGATGGACGCCGGCGGGCAGGGCTGTAGTCGTCTTGCCGCGGTTGAGAACGGTGACGTCGTGGCCGCGGGCGACGAGCTCTTGCACGGTGTGGAGACCGACGAACTGCGAGCCGCCGAGGACGAGCGCTTTCATGCTTCGGCTCCTCCCGCCCGGAAGAGCGGGTGCTGACAGGAATCGAGGGACGAGAGAGGCACGGCGTGCTCCGGGGTACAGATAGGTGGGCTCGCGCTGGGGCCGGCACCGGATTCTTTCCAGCGCGGCTCTCCCTGTCAAGGCGACGGCCGAAACGGCCTTTTCCCAGGCGACGACGACGGCCGCGGGCGCTTGCCCCCCGAAGAGCGACGGCCGGAGACGCGGCTTGAACCGCATGCCTCTGCGGCCGATAATGAGCGTCTGGGCCGAAGTGGCGGAATGGCAGACGCGCTACGTTCAGGGCGTAGTGTCCTTCACGGGCGTGTGAGTTCAAATCTCACCTTCGGCACCAATTCTGTGCGCCCGTAGCTCAGCGGATAGAGCGTTAGGTTGCGGACCTAAAGGCCGGAGGTTCGAGTCCTCCCGGGCGTACCAGGCCTGACTCGCCCAGATGACCGGAGACCGAGCCTCTGACGAGCGGGGCTCTTCGCCGCCGCGCTCTCGAGGTCGGTGCCGGCAGCCGTGTCAGTCGCGCGGCAGGCCCAGGCCGCGCGTGGCGATGATGTTGCGGTTCACTTCGCTCGTGCCGCCGGCGATCGTGTAGCTCGGGCCCGCCAGTGCCCAGCGCTCGACCCTTCCCTGGAGTGGAGCCCACGGCGACGGTGGCTCCACCTGGGCGGCCATGCCCAGCACGCGCATGCCCGTGATCCCCATTTGCCGCTGCAGCTCGGAGCCGAAGACCTTCGAGATAGAGGCCTCGTAGTTCGGCACCTTGCCCTCGCCCTGCATCTGGGCGACGCGGTAGCAGAGCCAGCGGCCGATTTCGAACTCCAGCGCCCGCTCGGCGAGCTCATGGCGGACCTCGGCGCGGGCGCGCAGGCCTGGCTGGTCGCGCACGTAGTCGACTAGCCCATAAAGGGTGCTGCGGCTCATGACGATGCGGTTGATCGAGCTGCGCTCCTGGTCGAGCGTCGTCGTCGCGATGTACCAGCCGCGGTTCTCCTCGCCGACGCGGCAGTCGGCCGGCACGCGCACCTCGTCGAGGAAGACCTCGCAGAAGTGCTCGCTGCCGAGCATGTTCACCAGCGGTCGAATGCTGACGCCGGGCAGACGCATGTCGAGCATGAAATAGGTGATGCCGCGGTGCTTGGGCGCCTCCGCGTCGGTTCGCGCCAGAAGGATGCCCCAGTCTGATCCCACTGCGCCGCTCGTCCAGATCTTCTGGCCGTTGAGGATGTACTCGTCGCCGTCGCGCACTGCCCGCGTCTGCAGCGAGGCGAGGTCCGAGCCGGCGCCGGGCTCGCTGAAGAGCTGGCACCACTGCACGTCGGCCGTCCGCATCGCGGGCAGCCAGCGCTCCTGCTGCTCGGGCGTGCCGTGCATCATCACGGCGGGACCGGCCAGCCAGACACCCTGGTCATAGGCGCCCGGCGCGCCGGCGCTGCTCATCTCCTCCATGTAGACGGTTTGCGTCATGTAGCTGGCGCCCGCCCCACCGAATTCCTTCGGCCAGCCCATCGTCAGCCAGCCGCGCTCGGCCAGCTTCTTCCGGAAGCGGGACGTGAACGCCGCTGCCTCGGGCGAGACGTGGTCCCGGTCGTTGCGCATGTCCCAGTCGCCGGCCGGCAGCTCCTGCCCGAGGAAGGCGCGCAGCTCGGCGCGAAAGGCGGCATGCTCGGGCGAGTCGTGGAAGTTCATGATCGCGGGCCTCGGAGCGGGTTGTCACCGGAGTATAGTCCGGCCCGGCTCCTGCGCTCTCGTGGCCGAACGTCGATCGGGCGGACCAGCCCCGAAGCACGTGCTACGGCACGGAATCGATCTGTGCCAGCACTTCGAGGGCGTGGACCGGGTGGGACTCGAAGTCCCGTGCTTCCGTGTAGACGTCGCGCACGACGTGGTCGCGGTCGACGACGACGGTCGTCCGGTTGTGGGTGCCCCAGGCCTCGTTGAAGACGCCGTAGTCCCGGCCACACTGGTTGCGTGGGAAGTCGCTCAGGAGGGGGAACTCCAGGCCGAGCTTCGCCTGGAACTCGCCGGCCGCCGCGAATGAGTCGACGCTGATGCCCAGAACCTGGGCACCCGCCTCCGCGAACGCCGTCGTGTGCGTCCGGAAGGCTGTCATCTCCGACGTTCAGCCGCCAGAGAAGGCCAGAGGGTAGAAGGCGAGCACGAGGTGCTTGCCGGGGAAGGAATCGAGCGTGATCCGCTGACGTTCGCCGTCGAGGAGCGTGAAGCGGGGAGCCGGCCTGCCGATTTCGAGTGTCATGGTACGCAGCGTACGCGCGGGAAGCGCTCGCTCGCCAGCGGCGGCCGCGTCGCCGTCAGCGGCCCGTGCTGCCGTGCCCGCCGTCGCCGCGCTCGGTCTCCGACAGCGTGGCCGCCTCCTCCAGCGTCACGTCTGCCAGCCGGGCGAATACGAGTTGCGCGATGCGGTCGCCGTCGTGCACGGCGTGGGCCGCGCCCTGCCCGATCGTGTAGAGCGTCACGAACACTTCGCCGCGGTAGTCGGCGTCGATCGTGCCGAAGGTGGCGAGGACGCCCCGGCGGGCCAGGCCGCTGCGCGGGCGCACCTGCACGTCGATCCCGGGCGGCACTTCGAGGGCGACGCCGGTCGGCACCAGCACCGGCGTGGGCCCGACGTCGATCGGCGTTTCGAGGCAGGCGTGCAGGTCGAAGCCGGACGCCCCGGCCGTCGCCCGCACGGGGAGGCGCGCCCCCGGGCGGAGCCGCAGCACGCGCACGGGCAGGCCGGCTGTCACTGCCGCGCGATCACGGACAGCGCCACCTGGCTGGGTCGCGCCGCGTCGTGGAAGACCGTGTTCAGCGCGACCCGGCACTCCTCCTCGCGGGAGACGGGGCTTCCTGTGTTCGGATTCGCGTCGAAGCGCGGGAAGTTCGAGCTGCTGACCTCCAGGCGAATGCGATGGCCCGCGCGGAACAGGTGCGCCGTTCCCGCAAGGTCGATGGTCAGTGCGACAGCCTCCCCCGGCCGGAGGAAGTCCGGCGCGCCGAAGCCGTTCCGGTAGCGGGTGCGCAGGATGCCGTCGCAGAGGTTGAGCGCCTCGCCGTCGGGAGCGACGTCGAGGAGCTTCGCGGTGAAGTCGGTGTCAGGCTCGGAGCCGGCCACCCAGAGGCGCACCTCGACTGGCCCCACCACCTGCAGCGGACGGTCCATGGGGGCGCTCGTGTAACAGAGCACGTCGGGCCGGCGTTCGACCTCCGCCTGGTCGAACTGGCCGGGCGGCAGGTCGAGCGGGTAGGGGAAGAGGGGACCGCCGACAGTCGGCGCGGGGTTCGCCGGGTCGAAGAGGAAGTGGTCAGGTCGTTCGGCGCCCGGCTTTTCGGGGCTGAGCACACCGTCGCCAGCCGCCGTCGCCGCGGCGCCGTTCGAATGGAGATACCAGGCTTCGGTGCGCGCCGCCGGCGGGGGCCAGTCGCTGAATTCGGCCCAACGGTTCTCGCCCATGACGAAGACGCGGACGGGGGCGTCCCGATCGACGCCGTTCGGGGCGTCCTTGAGCCAATGGTCGAACCAGCGCAGGTGCAGGTCTTCGAGCAGGACCTGGGCCTGCGCCCCGAAGACCGTCTGGCCCGACTGCGCGGCGAGCATGACGCCGTGGGACCAGGGCCCCACGAGCAGCTTCTGGCCGGAACGTGCTATCTCTGTCGGCCCGTCCCGGCGCATGCCCGCGAAGTTGCGGAGCGTCCCCCGGATGAAGAGGTCGAACCAGCCGCCCAGGTTGAAGGCGGGCGTGTGCACGCGCGGATGGGCTGCCTCGACGTTCACAGCCTCCCAGTAGGCGTCGCGCGTCGGATGGTCCAGCCATTCACGGTAATACGGGGCGACGACGTCGTGCGCAAAGGCCGGCAGGTCGGCGAGGGGGCGATGTCGGAGTGCGGGCCAGTGGTCGAAGACGACCGCGGTGAGACCTGCCATGAGCGACCGCAGGTCGTCGGGTGGCAGGCTCGCGCGGGCCAGATCGGGCAACGCGAGCAGCGCTGCCGTCCAGGCGAGGTTGAAGCCGAGGGCGAAGGCCCCGCCCTGGTACGTCCAGCCGTCGTAGTAGTCGGAGGCGGTCAGCCCCGGGAAGATCGCCTGCAGGTTCGGCGGTTGCGCCGCCGCTGCCAGCCACTGCGTCGCGCCCAGGTAGGAGAGGCCGTACATGCCCACGCGACCGTTGCTCCACGGCTGGCGAGCCACCCATTCGACCGTGTCGAAGCCGTCGTCGATCTCCTGGTGGAACGGCCGGAAACGTCCCTCGGAGGCGAAGCGACCGCGCACGTCCTGCAGGACCACCACGTACCCTTCGCTCGCCGGCCGGATGGGCTGCAGCCAGCCGTAGGAGAGGAGCGCCATGGCCTTGTCGTAGGGCGTGCGGCAGAGCAGCGCGGGGTAGCGGCCCTCCGGCTCCGGGCGGAAGACGTCCGCGCGCAGCACGGCCCCGTCGCGCATGGGGACGGCGACCCCACGCTCCACGCAGATGTCCATGAGCGCTGCCATGAGAACCTCCCGGGAGGGACTCGGGGAGGCGAAGCCTACAGGCGTGGCGCGGTGACCGCGACCCCGTGCGGCTGCGCCGCTGCTCGGAGACGATGACCGTGAAGCGCCGCGCGCCCGGTTCATAACCTGCCCCCGTGCTAGGCTGCTCGCACCCTACATTCCTCTGCGAAGGAGTCGGCATGGCCCGGAAGAAGGTGACCATCGTCGGCGCTGGCGCTACCGGCGGCGCCATGGCCCAGCGCCTCATCGAACGCGACGTCTGCGACGTGGTCCTCCAGGACGACCCTCAGTTCGCCGGCACGACGCACCACGGCAAAGCCCTCGACGAGAGCCAGGCGGCCGCCTGGGAAGGCTTCAGCCATCGCATCACCGCCACCGACGGCTGGGAGGAGACCGCCGGCTCCGACGTCGTCATCTGCACGGCCGGCGCCCCCCGCAAGCCCGGCATGAGCCGCGAAGAGCTGCTCAACAGCAATGCCGCCATCGTTCGCGCCAAGGTGGGCGAGGCGGCGCGCCACTCCCCCAACGCGGTCGTCATGATCTTCGCTAACCCCATGGACGCCATGTGCCACGTGGCCATGCAGGCGAGCGGCTTCCCGCGCGAGCGCGTCATCGGTCAGGGCGGCATGCTCGACAGCGCCCGATACCGCTACTTCGTGGCCGACGCGCTCGGCGTCTCCCCGCGCGACGTGTATGGCTTTGTCATCGGCGGTCACACGGACACCACGATGGTGCCCGTCGTCTCGCAGACGCGCGTCGGCGGCGTCCCCCTGACGGACCTGCTGCCCTCAGATCAGGTCCAGGCGCTCGTGGCTCGCGCCATGCGCGGCGGCGCGGAGATCACCGAGCTCTACAAGACCGGCAGCGCTTTCTACGCACCCTCCAGCGCGACCGTTGCCATGGCCGAGGCCGTCCTCCTCGACCAGCGCCGCCTGATGCCGTGCTCCGTCCTCCATCAGGGCGAATATGGCATCCGCGACGTCTTCTCCGGCACCGTCTGCCAGCTCGGCGAGGGGGGCGTCCAGCGCACCTTCGAGCTGCCGCTCACGGCCGACGAGCGGGCGCGCGTGGTCAAGGCCGCGGAAGCCACGAAGGATCTGGTCCGGCTCCTGGAAGGCTGAGGCCTGGATCGGGCTGGTCAACCGCAGGGCTCAGCCCGCGTATTCCCAGCCCAGCTCCCGTTCGATCAGCATCTCGCCCGGCCGCAGCACGTCGCCGTCCGTCACCCGGCCGATAACGAGGGTGTGGTCGCCGGCGACATGGAGCTCCTCCACGTCGCAGGTGAACCAGCCGAGGGCGGCGTCGAGCACGGGACAGCCGTTGTCGTGCAGCCCGAACGGGATGCCGGCGAGTTTGTCGTGGACGACTGCCGCGGCTTCGTCGCTGCGTCCCTTGATCTTCTTCCCCTCGGCCGGCATCACCACGTGCCGGGCGATCTCCTTGCCGTCTTTCTCATGCAGGAGGTTGACGCTCAGCACCCGCGTCTCGCGGGCGAACCGCAGCGTGCGCGCGTCGTTCTCGATCGCCACCGCTACGAGTCGGGGCGTGAACGACACCTGCATCACCCAGTCGGCCAGCATCGCGTTGAGCTCCCCCGCGGCGCTGCGCGAGCCGATGACGTGCACGCCGTAGGAGAGCTTGAGCATCGCCTTCTCGGGGCCCTCCAGCTCTTTGGGACGACCGGGGAGAATGGGCAGGTTCTGGTCGGACACGAGACCCTCCGTGGGGCGTGTTTCCCCCATCCTGCCACGCCCCCGTCGTCGTCGCCCCTCAGGCGCTTCCGGCCAGCGCTCGCAAACGGCTCACGATCTCCGGCAGGGTCTCCAGCACGCGGTCGATCTCCGCGTCCGTA
Source organism: Dehalococcoidia bacterium (assembly GCA_020847765.1). Taxonomy (GTDB): domain Bacteria; phylum Chloroflexota; class Dehalococcoidia; order Tepidiformales; family Tepidiformaceae; genus JADLBJ01. The sequence continues at coordinate 18,776 of JADLBJ010000160.1, read as the reverse complement.
TTCTCGTGGCCGACGGTCAGCCGCAGCGACGCATGGGCGAGGTCCGGCTCGACGCCCATCGCGGTCAATACGTGCGAGGGTTCCAGCGCCCCGGTAGTACACGCGCTCCCGGAGCTCGCCGCAATGCCCGCCAGGTCGAGCGCCAGCAGCACCGACTCTCCTTCGACGTTCCGGAAGCAGCAGCTGAAGCTGTTCGGCAGCCGGCGGGCCGGGTCCGTCGGGCCCGTGATGACGGTGTCGGGCACGCGCTCGGGCATCCCGAACAGCAGCCGGTCGCGCAGCGCCCGCACCCGGGCGTTCCGCTCTTCGCGCTCGTCGCAGGCCAGCTTCAGGGCCGTTGCCAGACCGACGACGCCGGCGAGGTTCTCGGTTCCGGCCCGGCGCTCCTTCTCCTGGCTGCCCCCGAGGAGCAGAGGCTGCCACGGTGTTCTGTTCTTGACGTAAAGGAGCCCGACACCCTTCGGCCCATACAGCTTGTGCGCTGCGACGCTGAGGAGGTCGACGCCCAGCGCACCTGGCCGCACGTCGAGCGCGCCGGCCGCCTGCACGGCGTCGGTGTGGACGACGACCTGCGGGTTCTTCGCCTTCGCGACGCGCGCGGCCTCGGCCACGGGCTGGATGGTCCCCACCTCGTTGTTGGCCGTCATGACGCTCACGACGGTCGTCTCTGGGCCGACGGCTGCTTCCAGCGCCGCCAGGTCGATCACTCCCTCCGCGTCGACGGGGAGGTAGGTGGCGCGGAACCCCTCGCGTTCCAGCTGTTCAACAGTGTGCAGGACGGCGTGATGCTCGATCTGCGTCGTGACGAGGTGAGACCCGCGTCCCAGGTCGCGCTGCGCGAGCGCCGCCCCGCGAATGGCGGCGTTGTCCGACTCGGTGCCGCCGCTCGTGAAGACGATCTCTTTCGGCGAAGCGCCGAGCAGGTCGGCGCAGAGCTTCCGTGCGGCGTCGAGCGCTCGTCTCGCCTGCTGTCCTTCGAGGTAGATGCTCGACGGGTTCCCCCAGGTGTCTGTGTAGACGCGCCACATCGCTTCCAGCACCTGTTCGTCGACGGGCGTGGTCGCCGCATGGTCGAGATAGACACGTTCAGCCATCGCCGCTCGAGCGTAGCGCGCTTGCGGACGCTTCGCACGGCCCGCGACGGCGATTGCGGCGGGCGGGGCGCATGGCTATGCTTTTTGTAGTGGTTGCTCCGCAATCGCCGATCCTACATGCCCGCGGAAGAGGAACAACATGGAAGTCACCCAGGAGACCCTGGTCAACATCACCGAAAAGGCGGCCGAGAAAGCCAAAGCCCTTCTGCAGGCCCGCGAGCTGCCGCAGGGCGCCCTGCGCGTCTTCGTCGCCGGCGGCGGCTGCTCCGGCTACCAGTACGGCATGGCCCTGGCCCGCGCCGCCGAAGAGGACGACATCGTCCTCGACCAGCTCGGCGTCCGCATCCTCGTCGATCCGGAAAGCGCGCAATACCTTCAGGGTGCCGAGATCGACTACGTGGACGACATCATGAAGAGCGGCTTCAGCATCTTCAACCCCAATGCCGTCAAGAGCTGCGCCTGCGGCTCCAGCTTCCAGACGGCCGACGGCAGCGGCCAGGCGCGGAGCTGCTGCTAAAGCGTTGTCATTGAGTGTGCTCGAACGGGTGGCACCGGCCACCCGTTTCACTGTGCCTGGTTCAGCAGGACATCCAGGGCGTCAGGCAGCTCTTCGGCCGTAAAATTGGGTCCAACGTGGCAGTCGGGCCATTCCCGGCCCTTTGCGAGCCAGATGCACCTGATCCCGGCGGAGACGGCGGCTGGAATGTCGGCTCGCGGGTCGTCGCCGACAAGCCAGGTCGATTCTCCGAGGTCGCAGCCGCAGCGCCGGGGTGCCTCGCGAATTATCGCCAGATCGGGCTTGGCGACGCCCTCTTCACCGGACACGACCACCGCGTCGAAGCGGAAAGTTCCAACGCCGCGAGCTTCTCGCACTGAGCTCTTGACCCGCCCGAGACGATCGCGATCAACCAGCCGCGCTGGCGCAGCGTGCGAACCCGCTCAGCTACGCCCGGCTGAAGGCCGCCGCTGCTATAGCTCAGCAACGTGTGATCGAGGTCAAGCAGCAACAGTCGAGGCATCGTGGTGGCCTCGGGGGCACCTGCGTCGCCCCGCACCGAGGTCGTCGGCGCGGGGCGACACCGCCCTTAAGAGTGGCCTTCCCTCATGTCGGCGTCGTCGCCCTCCACCTCGACGTGCTCTTCGGCGACCTCGCCACTTACGTGTTCCGTCCGCTCTTCGACGTCTTTGTAAAGGGTGACCCGCTCTTTGGCGACCGTCCGCTTCTCGACGACAGGCTCCTCGCGGGTGAGGACCATCTCGACCTCGCCTTCGCCCAGCGCGGAATTGCCTGCCGGCTCGTCGATCGGCTCCCTTTCGACGCGCAAGCGCTCCTCTCTCAGGACCACGTCTTCGCTGACCGGCTTCGTCTCCACCCACTTTCGCAGGCGGACCCGGCCCGCTTCGACGCCCCGCTTCCCGACGCGCATCTCTTGTTCACGGCGGACGAGCGAGTCGTCGGACTCCCGATGGTCGCTGCCAATCATCGGCGTTGCAGCCCGATAGCCCGCCTGGCGAAGTCCGTAATGCTCGTAGAGCTCGGCTTCGCGCTCGTCGGTCAGTTCGTCCTCGTCCACGTCTGGCCCGTCCTTGACGAGGCTTTTCGGATACGGCACCGAGATGCCGTCACCTCGGGTGGTGTAACCGTCGATTGGCACCACCACGTGCTTGGTGCCGAAGATGCCCGTGCCGATCCCCACCCATTCGGGCGTCCCGCCGTCGCCGCAGTAGAAGTCCTCGACTTTGCCGATCTTCTCTCCCTCGGCGTCGTAGACGGTCCGCCCCTTGAGATCGAACAGCTCGGTGGCTCTCGTGTCCATGGCTTACTCCAGGAAAGTGATTCTTTTCAGTTTCTGGAGGAGCGATTGAGAAACGTACTGGTCCGGCGAACGGGGCATCTCACCTTCATCGCAGGCTGCGAAGGCCTGCGTGCTCGCTCGGCCTGCTAGACTGCGCCCGTGGGCGAAAACCCGGGCGACGACATCCGGGCCATCTACTCGGGCCGCTACTGGGGCCACATGGGCATCGAGACGGTCGAGGTGGGCGAAAGCTGCGCCACCAGCCGCGTCCGTCTGCAGGACTTCCACTTCAATTACAACGAGGTGGTCCACGGCGGCGTCATCTCCGGGCTGATCGACTCTGCCGCCGGTCTCGCCGTCCGCTCCGTGCGCACGCTGGCCGAGATCGGCGAGCGGCCCCACGCCACGAGCGACCTCCACGTCATCTATCTCGCCCCTGCCCGCGGCAGCGAGCTTGTCGCGCGAGCGCACGTCGTCAAGGCCGGGCGCACAGCCCTCTTCACCGAGGTCCAGGTCTTCGACGATTGCGCGCGTCTCGTGGCCAGGGGCAGCGTCACCTTCGTCATCGCCCAGGGCCGTCCCGCCACGGCGTGATCCTCCATGGCGCGCTTCTGGACGTCGACGTGCTGACCGCCGGCGCGCCGCAGCCGCTGCCACCGTGCCCCTACGCCTTCCCCGACATGCGTCGTGCCCCGCGTGCAGGTCCGGCTGCTGCTGGTGCCGACTTCGAGCCGGCGACCGTCGTCGCCGCCTACCGGGCGGGGGCGTTCCCCTGGCCCCACGGGAAGACGGAGCGCCTCTGGTTCTCGCCCGACCCGCGGGCGGTCATCGAGCCGGAGGGCCTCCACGTGTCCCGGCGACTGGCACGGACCCTGCGCGCAGGGCGCTTCCGGGCGACCGTCGACGCCGCCTTCGAGGCCGTCGTCCGAGGCTGCGCGGCCCGGTCAGAGGGCACCTGGATCACACCCGCGATAGTGGAGGCCTATACACAACTCCATCAGCTCGGCTGGGCCCATAGTGTCGAAGTCTGGACGCCGGACGGCCATCTTGCCGGCGGTCTCTACGGGCTGCGTGTTGGCGCGCTCTTCGGCGCAGAATCTATGTTTCATCACGCCAGCGACGCTTCGAAAGCGGCCATGGTCGCGATGATGGACTGGGCCAGGGCCACCGGCGTTCGCCTGCTCGACGTCCAGATCCTCAGCCCGCATACGGCTCGCATGGGCGCCGTGGAGATCACCCGCGACGCGTACCTCGCTCGCCTCCGCGACGCCGTCGGCAAGGAGCGCTGACTGCGGCAGGTCAGTCCGCGACGCGCTCGGCCAGCACGACCGTCCGCCACTGGAACTCGCCCTCGTTCAGCGGCCCGCTGCAGGTCATGAGGGTCAGGCTCTCGACGCCTTCGCGGCCGGCCAGCAGTGCGCCCATGTCGATGCTCTCCAGCCGGTAATCCAGGACCGACGTCACGCGGTAACGCAGGACCGTGCCGTCCGTCAGCGCGACTGCCACCTCGTCTCCCGGACGGAGTGCCGCCAGGCGCGCGAAGACGCCCGGCATTCCCCGGTACTGCACGTGCGCGGCAAAGAACGTCGCGCCGTTCGTGCCGGGAAGGGCGGAGAAGCCGGGGTTCCAGCCGACGGTCGTCGTGTCCTGCGGCACGTCCAGACGCCCGTACCTGTCGAGCCCCAGGCGGGCAACCGTGGCGTCCACGCGCATCGCCGGGATCGCCAGGCGCGCCACGTCGACACCCTCGGCTGGCGGCGGCGGCAGCGGTTCCGATTCGTCCTTCCCATACCGCGCGACTGCGTGCTCGACCTCGGCGATGAAGCGATCGTTGACGACGGCAGGCATGCCCGTCGCCGGGTCGCGGCCCAGATAGCGGAGCTGCAGCCCCGGGCTCCGTGCGGCCGTGTCCGGGGCGCTCGCTGCAGGCCTGCCGCTGGTCATCGTCCCCGCGAGGATGAGGACGGCGGCCGCCGTCAGGCGCAGGGCGATGGATCCGGCGCGCGTCATCGGCTGCAGTATCGACACCCCCGCCCTTCGGCGCACCCTCTGCCGGGCCATTCTGGCAGAGCTCAGCCAACCGTCGCCGCTGGCTATGCCGGCGCGGCTGTCGGCTCCCCCGAAGCGAGCGCGCCTCGCGCTTCGCCCTCAGTCGCCTTCCAGCTCCCACCCCACGAATGGCCCTTCGAGAGCGACCTCCATCGCGCCCAGGAAGCGCGCCGTCATCATGTAGTACCCGGCCAGGAGGTTGATCCCGACAATGGTGGACGCCGGGAAGTGCTCGGCCAGCGCTGCATGCACCTCGGCGAGCGCGTGGTCGCTGGTGGCGAGCGCGTCGACGTAGGCGAGCATCGCGCGCTCGGCCGGCGAATAGAGCGCGCTCGGCCGCCAGTGGCGCAGCTCTCGGATCCGCGCGTCCTCGACGCCTGCCTCGCGGGCGATGCGCACATGCTGGTGCCACTCGTAGGTGCTGTGCTGAAGCACAGCGACCCGCAGGATCGCCAGTTCGCGCCTCTTCAGATCGAGTCCGCACTCCTTCCAGAGCCCGTCCCCCAGGCGCAGGTAGGCGCGCAGCAGGGGCGGGTTGTTCCCGATCGCCTTGTAGACGTTCAGCGGCTCACCGCCGACCGTTGGCAGTCGGTCCCAGACATAACCGAGCTCGTCCGGAAAGCGCCCGCGCGTCATCGCCGGCAATCGGGACATGGCGCTCCCTCCCGCTGGTTTGCGTGCAGTCTACGAGGCTGCCCGGGCTATCCGCGATGGCGTCCTGTTCCTCGGGATCGGACGCCCCGCGCCTCAGCGCCGCCTGGAGGTCTTGGCGGACCGCTGCGGCGCCGGGGACCACCGCGGTTCGAGGCCGCTACCTGCTCCGATGCGAAATGTCCCGGAAACGAACGTCTGCTACTGTTTGCCAGGCGACGCCACGCCTGCCGTTTCGGCGGTGCGTGGCCACGCGGACGCTTCGCCGCATCACCACACAGGAGCCGGCCCCGTGTCCATCAAGGCCTTCGTCCTCATCGTTGTCGATCCGGCGAAGACGATTGACGTCTACAACCGCCTCAACGCCGTCGACGGCATCAGCGAGGTCTACCAGGTCATGGGACCCTACGACATCGTCGCCGTCGTCGACGTTCCGACGCTCACGGACGTTCCCGCCGTCATCAGCCGCCACATCCGCGCCGTCGAAGGCATCGAAAGCACCACCACCTGCGTCACCTTCCCCGAAGCCAACAGCGGCTGACAGAGTCCCGTCAGGCCCCCGAGGTGGATCGGGCACGCCGCCGCCTGGCCCTTTGTGCGAAGGCGTCGCGCAGGTGCTCAGCCGCACGGCGAGTCCCGCCGCGAGGGAAGGACCGCCCCGTATCGGCGCGACGGTGCTTCGCGTGTTCCCCGCGGCCATCGCCGTCTCAGCCACGCCTGGCGAGTTGGCGCATCCTGGCCGTCCCAGCGTTGAGCAGAGCCTGGGCGGCCCTTGCGGACCTCTCCAGTGCGGGCCCCGCGCGTCGCGCACGCTTCCGGTCAACCAGATGCAACGCTTCCGCGATGCCGGCAGCCCCGGCGTCGGCCCCCCGCCAATGTCCAGCGCCCTACGCTGGCCGCGGAGGCACAGAAATGGACAGTTCGCCTACGCCCGATCCGGCCCTTCCCGTCGCCATCGGCGCCGAGGTGCGAGGGCCGGACGGCTCTCTCGGCGAGGTCGAGAAGATCATCGTCGACCCCACCACCGAACGACTGACGGGCGTCGTCGTCAGGCATGGCCGGGTCTTCCGAGACCGCCGCGTCCTGCCCCTCGACGCTGTCCGGCACGCGGACGGCAGCGCGCTCTACGTCGATCTTGACGACGAACAGTTCAGCGCGCTCGAAGACTTCGACCCGGTCCGCTATCGCAGCCCGGATCCCGACTACAGCGGCCCTCCCGGCTTCGACGCCGCCCATGGCCACAACTTCAACCTCGAGAACTACGTCGCCATGGGGCCGGCCAACATCGCCCTGGGCCAGGCGATGAAGCCGCTCGGCTATCCCGGCGGCGAGGTCAGCGAGCCCCAGGCGCCCCACTGGGACACGGTCAGCGAGGGTGACGACGTCCTCGACGCCGATGGCGAGAAGGTAGGCGAGGTGGCGGCCTTCGTGCTCGACGGCGAAACCGGCCGGCCGGCTCGCCTCACTGTGCGGCGCGGCTTCCTCTTCTCGCACGAAGCCGACCTGCCCCTCGCCTGGCTCGACGCCGTCGCGGACGGCAAGATCCGCCTCAACGTCGCCCGCCACACGGTCGAGCGCCTCCTCGAGGACGACTGAGGCGGTCGGTCCGTCGCGAGTCGGCCGCATTCCGCCAGCGACGCAGCGCGCCCGGCGAGCCGGAAAGGGAGGGACCCTGCTGCGGCGCCTAGGGCGGGCAGGTGGCCGCGGCGAGGAGGGCGCAGACAATGAAGGCGCGTCGGTCCGTCGCTTCATCGGGCTCTGGCGGGCGCGACCAGATGCCGCTGTGGCCGTCGTCGGCCGTCCAGTGCAGCCTCTCCCCTGGCAGACGCGTGCTTGCCCCCGGCACGGTCTGCGCCAGTCCGAGCGTTGCACGCTCCCCGGCGGTCGCGTCGAGCGTGTAGAAGGGGACGACCACGGCCGCTGCCTCGGCGAGTCGCACGACGCGGCTGCCGCTCCGCAGCTCCCCGACCGCTGCCGAGCCGCTGCCACAGCCGTTCGCCAGGAAGCCGTAGCCGGCCAGCAGGTTGTCCCGGGCGAGGTCGACTCCGCCGAGCGGGCTGTCGAACGTGGCGATTGAGGCGATGTGCTCGCTTGCCCAGAGCGGATCGCTGGCGGCCAGGTAGGCGGCCACGACGCCCCCCATGCTGTGCGCGACGATCGTCACCCGGGCGGGCCCGAGCGCGTCGATCAACGCCCGCAGCCGGGGCGCGTGGTCTTGCTCGATGCTCGCGCACGTGTCTCCGCTTCGGTACGACGGCGCCGCACCGCTCGTGCCGTCGCCGCCGTCGCAATACGTCCCCGCATAGCTGAAGAAGACGAAGTCGGAGGCGGTCACTGCGAGGCGTTCCGTCAGTGCCTCGCTTCCCGTCAACACCCGCCCCACCCACGCCGGCGCGTTGTCGAGGAAGTTCCGTCCCTCGGGGCAGCTGCTCTGGCTGTTGATCCCCTGGACGAAGACGATCCTGCGCGGCGCCACCCGCACAACTGTCGCCGCAGTCGCTCGCACGTTCTCGCCCTCTCGGGCAGTGAGCAGCGCTCGAAACTCTCCCGCCCGTGCGTAGACGTGCGAGGCCGCGAGAGAGGCGCCGTCTAGCGCTTCCGCCGCCTTCACGGGCGTGCCGTCGCCGAAGTCGACAGTGACCGCTGCCCGGGGGCCATCGAGCCGCGCGACGAGCGTGACCGGCAGTCCCTGGTCGGCAGCAGTCACGGCAGGGGCCGTGATCGTCACCGTTGGCGTCGCTGCCGGGGTCGAGGCGACGCCTCCCCCCTCCGTCGGAAGCGCGGCACCCGAGCCGTCCTCGGCGCTGGTGCAGGCCGTGACGATGGCGGCTGCGACCAACGCCGTGGCCAGCCAGCCAAGGACTGACCGGCCCTTCAATCGGGCGCGCGCTTTTCCCTGGTTCATTGCTCGCAGCATGCCGAAACCGGCCGGCGGGCGCAAAGGGGCGAGCCGGCCGTCTGATTGTCGCTGGTCGGCTCAGCGCGCCGCCGTGTAGGTGTAGTCGGTGTACTGCCAGCCGCCGGCGAAGCGCGTCCACAGGCGGACGTACAGCGTGCCGCTGGTGGGCAGCCCGCTAAGCGTCACCGACCGGCTCAGCCCCTGGCTGCGGCCGTACAGGTTGTTCCGGCCGGCGGCTGTCCCCACGTACAGGTAGTACTCGAGTGCGCCGTTCCCCGCCGACCAGCTGAACGTCGATGTGCCGCCGCGGATCGTGGAGCCCGGCACCGGCGCGGTCATCGCCGCCTTCACCGTGGTGGCCGTACCCCCCGCCGCTGTGTAGGTGTAGTCGGTGTACTGCCACCCCGTCGAAAACCGCGTCCACAGGCGCGCGTAGATCTTCCGACCGTCGGTTGGCAACCCCCCGACCGTCGCGGATCGATTGAGTCCGGCCGACGCGCCGTACAGGCTGCTGCTGCCGGTGCTGGTGCCGACGTAGAGCATGTATTCCTGCGCGCTCGTGCCCGCCGACCAGTTGAAGGTGACCGTCGCACCCGTCAGCACCGAGGACGGCGTCGGGGCCGTCAGCGCGGCCTTCACGGGTGTCGGTGGGGGGGTCCCGCCGCCGCTGGTCCCGTCATTGACCAGCCCGAAGTCGGTCACCCAGTACCAGCTGTACGGTGACCCGGCGGTGTACGCCCGCGCGACTCCGATCTGCTTATAGGAGCTGTTGAGCATGTTCGCGTTGTGCCCGGCGGAGGCTTTCCAGGCGTTGAACGCCTCTTGCGCTGTGTCCCAGGCTGTGCCCGCCGCGATGTTCTCGCCGGCGCCGCCAGGGTAGCCGCAGTCCGTCGCCCTCGTGGACGGGGAGCGCCCGAGGGAGTCGGTGTGCGAGAAGTAGGCCTTCGTGCCCATGTCGACCGCCAGCCACTCGGCTGCGCGGTTCAGGTTTGTCGAGTTCCCCAGCGCGGTGAGCCCGTTGGTCGCCCGGTAGTTGTTGATCAGCGTCAAGAACGCGCTCTCCTCGCCGTCGAGCGTCGTCGAGGTGACCGTGCAGTTCGTCAGCGCTCGCGCCGCCGGCACCGTCGTACCGACGCCAATCAGGACCAGCGCCAGGGCCGCCGCCAGCGTCCCGAGACCGAATCCCAGCCTTCTCACTCCGCGCATCCCCACTTCCTCCCGGGCACAAGAATCAGTCAGTGCCCTGTCCGCTCATTCGACCCTCTCCGGTGGATAGGCGACGGAGAATCAGGTAACGGGAGTGCAAAATCTTGCGAAAAGGAAGCATGCCCGGCCCGCCCGACGAGTTGGGCCTGGACCGCCAGCATGCCGCCGGGGCCCCAGGAGGGCGTCACCCGCCGAGGTCAGGAGGTCGTCCCGGTTGCTTGCTGTGTCTGCGCGCGAAGTGGCTATGCCGACTGCGGCGGATTCGTGACGACGCGGTATTCGCCTGCCTTGCTGTCGTCCCGGATGTAATCGAGCACCGCGTCGGCGACCTCCTCCGGGCGGAGCATGTTCGCCACCGCGAGTGCTGGCTCCAGCCACTTCGCGGGTGCTGTCCCGTCACCCGTCTTGGCGATAATCGGCGTGTCCACGATCCCCGGCAGCACGGCGTTGACGCGCACCTGCTCGGTCTCGTTCAGCATCGCGCACGACTGCGTGAAGAGGATGACCGCCGCCTTCGTCGAGGCGTAGATGGGGTCCATCGGCATCGGGTTGAGGCCTGCGATCGAGGCCGTGTTGACGACGGCGCCGCCACCGCGCTTGCGCATCGCCTGCACCGCCTGGCGCGTGCCCATGATCACGCCGGCCAGGTTCACGCCCACGACCGCTGCGATCTTGGCGTTGCTGCAGTCCGGCCAGTTCGGGTTCCCGCCCGTCATGATGCCTGCGTTGTTGTGCACGATGTCCACACCGCCGAAGCGCTGCTCCGTCTCGGCGAACAGCGCTTCGACGCCCGCGGGTGACGACACGTCGGCGCGTACGAAGACGGCCTCGCCACCCGCGTCCTTTACCTGGCGAACGGTCTCCGCGCCGCCCGCGTCGTCGACGTCGGCGACGACAACCTTCGCCCCCTCGCGCCCCAGCGCCACCGCGGCCGCCCGGCCAATGCCCGACGACGCCCCTGTCACGATTGCGACCTTTCCCCGGATCTCCATCGCCTCACCTCCTGGTAGAGCAGCCCGATTCTAGCCGCATGGACAACAGCGGTCTTCCCGGCACAGAATCCTGCCCATGACCTGGCTTCCGAGCGCTGCCGCCAGCACCCCCGAATTCGACGCCGTCCTCGGTTTGCGGCCAGAGCTGCGGGACCTCTTCCGGCGCTTCTATGCCACCCCCTGGGACGACGACCTCCTCCCCCGCTCCGTCCTCGAGCTCTGCCGCCTGCGCGTCGCCGGCGTCCACGACTGTGCGGCGGAGCTCGCCATTCAGGACCCGGAGGCCGGACTCACCCCGGAAAAGCGCGCCGCACTCGCGCACTGGCAGGATTCGCACGCCTTCTCGCCGCTCGAGCGCGCCGCCCTCGCCATCGCCGAAAAGATGCCGTGGCAGCACCACGAAATCAGCGACGCCGACTACGCCGAGCTGCGGCGCCATCTCGACGAGCCGGCCACCGTCGCACTCACGGTCGCGCTCGCGCTCTTCGACGCCGGCTGCCGACTGCGTCTCGTCCTCGACGTCGCGCCCGCCCCGGCCGCGACTGCTCCGTCGGCCGCCAGGCCCCTGCACTGACCCACGGAGGTCCCGATGTCCACCCGCCCGCGTGTCTCCTCCGCCCTGCCCGGCCAGCCTCCGCACTTCGGCTCGGTCATGGCCCAGCAGCCCGACCTGCTCGCTCGCTTTGGGGCGCTCTACGCGACCTTCTGGAGCGAAGGCGTCCTTCCCCATCGCATCAAGGAGGTTGCCCGCATCCGCAACGCGCGCATCACCGACTGCGGCTTCTGAAAGAACGTCCGCTTCGCCGTGGCGCGTGAGCAAGGACTGACCGAAGAGCAGGTGAACGAGATCCAGGACGGGTACGACGAGGCGCACCTCTCGCACCGCGACGTCCTCGCGCTCCGCCTGACCGACGCCATCATCGGCGACCCGCGCAGTCTGCCTCCCGAGACCCGGCAGGCGCTCCTCGAATCCTTCAGCGAGCCCGAGATCGTCGAGCTCGCGCTCGGCGTGGGCCTCTTTATGGGCCTTTCCAAGGTGCTCATCACCCTCGGCCTCGAGCCCGAGCAGATGGACACGACTGTCGTTCCCACCCCGGGCAGCGCCGGCTACCGCCCCGGCACAGCCAGCCCGCCGGCATCCTGACCCTGCTCGCGGGCGATGCCTGTTCAGCGATCCGGGCTCGCGAGCGCGAAGGCGGCCGCGTTCTCGCCAGCGACGCGGCCGAACGTCACCGCCGGCCCGTACGACCCGCCGCCGCCGATGTACACGTCCCCGTGGAACGTCCCCACCGTCTCGCCCGCGGCGAAGAGGCCCCGAATCGGCCGCTCGTCTCCGCCAATGACCTGCGCTTCCGCGTCGATCCGCAGGCCCGTGCCCGTCCAGCAGATGATCGCCGGTCGGATCTCGACAGCGTAGAAGGGCGGCCTTCGGATGGGGCGGAGGTGCGCCGCGTCCTTCAGGTAGGCCGAATCGCGGCCGAGCGCCGCGTCGGCGTTATACCGCTCTATCGTCCCCAGAAACGGTGCCACGTTGACGTTCGCGCGAACCGCGAGCTCCTGGAGCGAATCCGCCCGCACGATTCGGCCCGCCGCTGCCTTCTCCTCCAGCTTCTCGGAGTTGAAGCTCGGGTTCCGCTCGCTTGCCGGCGGCGCCGCCAGCCGCGCGTCTTCGTCGAAGACCGCGAAGGCCATCCCCCCGTTGCGCCGGAAGAGTCCGGCCATCACCGTGTAGGGGGCGGTTTCGTTCACGAACCGGCGTCCCTCCCGGCTGACGAGAACGGTCCAGCCCGGCACCGACACCTCCAGGTCGCGGGCGAAGCCGGGCGTGATCAGCAGCAAGCCGCGGTTGTGGCCGCCGAGCGTCGCCCCCACCCCCTCGCCCAGCACCAGGCCGTCGCCCATGCTTTTCGGCCCGGAGATGCACCAGGTCCAGTCGCCGCCCATCTGCGCGTCGGGCCAGTACTTCGCGAGGAACTCCCTGTTGTGGCCAAAGCCCCCCGACGCGATCACCACCGCCGGCGCGCGCACCTCGTCGCCCCCGGCGCTCACCCCCGCGATCTCGCCGTTCTCGTCCGTCACCAGCCGTTCGGCCGGCGTCATCAATGCCAGATCGACGTTCCTTCGAATCCTTTCGGCGTCCAGCACCTTCACCACCGCCAGACCCTCGCCTTCCGGGGGATGGCCGCGCCGCACCGAGTCGATCCCCGAGACATACACACGCTCCGGCCGGTACACCACGCCCAGCTCTCGCAGCCACTCGAACGTCGGTGCCGCGTAGTCGCAGTACTTCCGCACCACGCCCGGTTCGACTTTCCACTGGTTGAGCGTCATGAAGTAGTCGTACATCGCGTCGGGAGTGTCCCCCTGCACTCCCGCCTCCCGCTGCACGCTGGTGCCCGCGGCGTAGAAGTGACCGCCGGAAAGCCGTGAGCTGCCGCCCACCTTGTCGTCCGCCTCCAGCACAAGCACGCGCGCACCGCCTTCGTGCGCCATGACGGCGGCCGCCAGGCCGGCCGCGCCCGAGCCTATCACCACAACGTCGTAGTCCCGTCCTGCCATTTCGTGCCTCCCGCCTGAGCCGTGCGCCCGCATCTTATACTGGCCGGTCGGCCAGCGTTCCTTTCCGGCGCCGCACCCCTCTGCTACGATCCCGCCACATTCCCCCCGAGGGCAGTCTTGGAAGAGCAGCTCCACCGGTACTTTCGCGCGCAGTTCCCCGCTGCCCGCTCCGTCGACATCCGCTCGTTCCGCGTCATCGCCGGCGGCTATTCCCGGGAGACGTTCGCCTGTGACGCGCTCGTGGAGCACGACACCGGCCGGGTCGAAGAGCTGCGCCTCATCCTCCGGCGCGACCCCCCGCCCGACTCTGCCATCCTCGACACCAGCCGTCTGGTCGAGCATCGCCTCCTCAACCGTCTGGCCGCCGAAACCGCCATCCCCGTTCCCCGCTCGCTCTTCCTCGACGAGGCCGGTCTTGCGTTCGAGCGCCCCGCCATGCTGATAGAGCGCCTCCCCGGCAAGTCCGACCTTTCCCAGCTCTTCGGCGGCGTCGACAGCGATCAGCTCGAATCAGTGGCGACCGAGCTCTGTGAGCAGCTCGCCTCACTCCACAACACCCCCGTCGAGCTGCTCGACCCGGAGGGCGCCCTCCGCGACCCGCGCGGCGTGGGCATCGACGCCTCAAGCGGGCAGGCCTACCTTGACTCGATGCTCGCCTACTTCGCGCGCAGCTACGCCGACCTCGCCTTCGACACCCTCCCCGTCTACTACGACGCCTTCACCAGCCTGCGCAACCGGGTCCCGGCGCCCGCGCCGCGACTCGTCGTCTGCCACGGCGACTTCCAGGCCTCGAACTTCCTCTACGCCGACGGCCGCGTCACTGGCGTGATCGACTGGGAGAACGCCCATGTGGGCGACCCCAGGGAAGAGATCGGCTGGCTCTACCACATGCAGCTCATCATGCAGCTGGACATCATGGGCGCCGTCAAGGCCGACGGCGGCTTCCTCGGCCACTACAGCAAGCTCACCGGCATCCCCGTGACCATGGAGGACGTCCGCTTCTTCCAGCTGTTCACCGCCTCCGCGCTGGCCATCCCGATTCTCGCCGCCGTGGGCCGCCGGCTCGCGGGCAAAGGCACCGAATTCCTCCACGTCTACATGCAGCAGCCCCTCGTCGCCTCCATGGGCATCTTCGCTGCCATCCTCGGCTACCCGCCCGCTGAAGGAGAGGCCTGATGTACACCAATCCCAGCGCCGCCCGCGTCCTGGAATGCATCCAGGAGAGCCTGGAGCGCGAGATCCTGCCCGAGCTCCAGAGCGACAAGGCCCGTGTCACCCTCGCCATGATCCAGACGATGCTCACCTCGGTGGAACGCCGTGTCCCCGTCGAGCAGCAGTGGATGGCCGACGAATGCAACCGCATGAACCGGACGATGCAGGCCTGCGCCGGCGCGCTCGACGGTGTGGACGCGGCGGCGGCGGCGGCCTATCGCACCCTCGCCGCCGCTCACGCCGCCCGCGAGCCCTTCCCCGCCCTCCCCGCGTTCGCCACTCTGAACGAGACCTACCGGCAGCAGAGCGACGACTTCGTCGAGGGCCTCGGTCTCCTCAACGCTCTTGTCGGGGAAGGCGTCGAGGCGGCGGCACCGCTCCTCCAGCAGGCGCGCGCCTACGTACAGCTGCGCATCGAGCGCGACATGGCCGGCCTTTTCGCGATGGAGGGCGGCATGGTGGGTCGCGGCTGAGCGACCGCTTTCGACCCGCTTTCCGCAAACGCTCCAGTGGAGGTGCGCGCGTGCCCGAACCCATCCCCGGCGAGCCCTTCCATATCCTCGGCCCGGCCGACGTCGCCGACGGCGAGACGCGGGACTACCAGGTTGAGGGGCACAGCATCCTCGTCGCCAACTGCGGCGGCGAGCTCTGGGCCATCGAGGACCGCTGCACGCATGACAACGGTCCGCTTGCCGAAGGCCGCCTTTACCGCTGTGAGATCGAATGCCCGCGCCACGGCGCCAAGTTCGACATGAAGACCGGCCGGGCCACTGCCCTTCCGGCCTTTCTCCCCGTTGCTGCCTATCCCTTGCGCGTCGTCGACGGCCAGATAGAGGTGCAGCTCGTGCCGCCGCCCCAGCCGCGGTACTGAACCCGGAGCCTCGCGAACGCGCCTTTTGTGGTCCTCGGCGCCTGCAGCCATCCCATTGTTTCGCCGAAGACTACCGTGTGGAGAGCCGGACACCGCCGACAGCGTCTACCCGTCACCTTCCGCCCGCGTCGCGCCATACGTATGGTGAATCCGCGGTGCGCGACGACGAGGTGAGTTCCGATGACCAGGCGGCAGACGGCCGCGACGCCACCGCCTCCCTGGCGCGGCGGGCTTCGGCCCACGACCCTGCCGCCTGGGAGGAGATCTTCGACCGGAACTGGCACCCTGTCTTCGCCTTCGTCCGCTTCCGCCTGCGCGGTGCCGCCGAAGCTGAGGACATCGCCGCGCATGTATTCGAAGTCGCCTACGCGCGCGCCGCGCACTTCGATTACCGCGGCGTCCCGATCGAGGCCTGGCTCATCGGCATCGCCCGCAACCTCGTGCGGGACTACGTCAAGAAGCGCGGGCGGCGCGGCTTCGAGGAGGAGCTCGTGGACGCCCTAGCGCCCGGCGAGCCCGACGCCGCTGCCGCCGTCGATCTCCGCGAGGACCTGCGCGCGGCTATGCAGACGCTGACCGACGACCAGCAGGCTGTCCTCTCCCTCCGCTTCCTCCTCGACAAGTCCGTCGCCGACACCGCGCGCCTGATGGAGCGCTCCGAAGACGCTGTCAAGAACCTGCAGCGCCGCGCCCTTGCCGCCATGCACCGCGCCCTGGCGGGGGCCGCCTATCCCGCCGGGAGGGCCTCGTGATGGACGACTTCCGCTTCCAGGACCTGCTCGCCGAGGCCCTTGCCATCGGTCGCGTCCCCGACGACGCTTCCGACGACGAACGGACGCGCCTGGCCGAGCTCCTCGAAACGGCCAGCACCCTGCGGGCTGCCGCGACGACCGTTCGCGCCGAAGCGACCGCTGCCCTGCCGCACGCGCGGGCCCGCTTCCAGCGTCACGTGGTCGCCTCCCGGCAGGCGTCCTTCGCCCGCCCCGCCGCCGTCCTGAAGCCCGCGCGGCGCGCCTGGTGGAGCGTCTTTGTCGCCCATCGCGGCCTCGCCCTCGGCGGCGCGGCCGTCGCCCTCGCGCTGCTGGCCGTGGTTGCCACCTTCGCCCTGCAGAGCGCCGGCGGCAACGTCGAGACCGCCCAGGCGCTCAACCCCGGCGACTACGTCCAGTTCGAAGGAGTCGTCGAGACGACGGGAACGGCTGCGGGTGGACGCAGCCTGCAGCTCCAGACAGCCGACCTCGGTGCCGTTACCGTCGATCTCGCCGCGGACACGCCGGTGGTCGCGGGCGAGGCGCAGATCGATTCGTCGGCCCTCGCCCCCGGGAAGGCGGTGGTGGTCGCCGGCGTCGTGGGTCAGAACCGCCGCGTCGCCGCCAGCGCGCTCACCGTCTCCGCGCAGACGCCCGTCGCGCTGCCCCGCAAGGTCCCCTTCAAGAAGCTCGAGCGTCTCCTGCCAGGCCTCGAAGGCCGCATCGTCACGTTTGCCGTCGCGAGCGGCACGCGCGCCAGCGTCATCCTCGAAGCCGCCGACGGCAACCGCTATCTCCTCGCCGTCGACGAACAATCCGCCCAGCGTCTCCTCGCCCTCGTCACCGTTCTGGGCGCGCGCGTTGCGGTCTCGCGCGACGCCGCCAGCCCCGCCGGCACCTTCAGTCTGGCCGTCACCGAAGAGCCGGACGCCGCCACGGGCGGCCGCCTCTCGCTCAGCGGCGTCGAAGGCGTCGTGACGGCGCGCAATGGCACCACCTTCACGGTCCTCACCCGCGGCCGTGGTCCCGTCGAGGTCGTCATCCGACCGGCGACGCGCATCCTCGTCACCCGCAACGCCGTCGATCAGGCCCGCTTCGTCTCGGGCAAGGATCCGGGCGTGGGCCACGTGGTCGTCGTCTCAGGCGTCCTCGACAGCGCTTCTGGTCGTCTCACGGCCGGCCTGGTCATCGTCGGCGCCCGGCTCGCTCGCGTCACGCCTTAGGGGCGCGGCTCTCCCTCGGCGACGGCGGCGGCCGGCGGTGGGTTCAGGCTCCCCTGGCGGTAGCCCTCCAGGTCGAGGGCCACGTGCGTGAACCCGAGGCTCCGCAGCCGCGCCACGACGCGGTCGCGGTTCTCCGGCGCGAAGGTCAGCGCCATCCCGGCGGTGTCGGTTTCGATGCGCGCCACGTCGCCGTGATGGCGCACACGCACCTGGCGCAGACCGAGGCTTCGCAGCAGCGCTTCGGCCGCACCGACCTGGTCCAGTGCCGCCATCGTCACCGGCGTCCCGTGCGGGATGCGGCTTGCCAGGCAGGCCATCGCCGGCTTGTCCCAGGTCGGCAGGCCCATCTCCCGCGAGAGCGCCCGAATGTCGTCCTTCGTGAAACCGAGCTCCAGCAGCGGGCTGCGCACCCCGTGTGCCGCCGCTGCCCGGCGTCCCGGGCGCCAGTCGCCGGCGTCGTCCGCGTTGGTGCCGTCGACGATTGTGGCGCCGCCCGCGCGCGCCGCCACTGCGCCGAGAACGCCATAGAGCTCGTCTTTGCAGTGGAAGCAGCGCATGGGGCTGTTCGCCACGTAATCCGGATTGTCCATTTCGTGGGTCTCGACCCATTCGTGGCGGATGCCGATGCGCGCAGCGAGCGCGGCCGCCTCCGCCCGCTCCGCCTCCGCCACAGAGGGGGAGAGCCCTGTGATCGCAAGGGCGCGGTTGCTCAAGGCTTCACGGGCGACGGCAGCCAGAAAGGTTGAATCGACGCCACCGGAGAACGCCACGACGACCCGCTCGTAGCGGCGCAGGGTGTCGACGAGCGCCTTCAGTTTGTCCCGGGTGCTCTCCACCCTGCCATGGTAGGCAGGGGCGGCGTGCGCTGGAAACCCCGCGCCGCCGCCCTTACCCGTTAGCGCCCGGGAACCTGAAGGTCGTCGGCCGGCGGCGCCGGGTTCTGGATGCCGGCCATCAGCTGCGTCGGCACCACCATGCGCAGCTCGTCCAGCGTCCACCTGCCGTGCTTGTAGATGTTCTTGTGCGGGGGGTACAGATCGGCCAGCAGACCCACATGGCCGCCCGCCACCTGGAAGATGCGGCCGTTGATGTTCCACGCCTCGTCGAGGAGCAGGTAGACCGTCATCGGCGCCACCATGTCAGGGCCGCGCATGGCGGCCGCCTCTTCGGCGGCGCGGTTCGTCGTCGGGGCCGTGGCTGGGCCGCCCGCGCCGGCGATGCCGCGCGCCGCCCGCAGGTCGCGCGCCGCCTGGGGCACCGTCGCCGTCAGCCGCGTCGCCGCTCCCGGGGCGATGGCGTTCACGGTCACCCCATAGCGGCCGAGGTCGCGCGCCGCCACCCGCGTCAGCCCGGCGATGCCGGCCTTGGCCGCCCCGTAGTTCGCCTGGCCGGAGTTCCCCTGCAGCCCCGAGACGGAGCTGAAGTTCACGATGCGCCCGTACCGCTGCTGGCGCATGACCACCGCGGCCGGCTTC
>JADLBJ010000159.1 GCA_020847765.1 Dehalococcoidia bacterium | reverse complement strand
GGCCATGCCGACGGCGATGCCGGAAGAGCCGTTGAGCAGCAGGTTCGGGATGCGCGCTGGCAGCGGCATCGGCTGCATGTGGCGGCCGTCATAGTTCGGTTCGAAATCGACGGTGTTCTGGTCGATGTCGGCGACGAGCTCTTCGGCGATGGGCGCCATGCGCGCTTCGGTATAGCGCATGGCGGCCGGCGGGTCGCCGTCCACAGAGCCGACGTTGCCCTGGCCGTCGACGAGGGGGTAGCGCATGGAAAAGTCCTGGGCCATGCGCACGAGGGCTTCGTAGACGGGGCTGTCGCCGTGGGGGTGGTAGCGGCCCATCACGTCCCCGACGATGCCGGCGGACTTACGGTACCCCGTGCCGGCGCGCGCACCGCCTTCGAACATGCCCCAGATGATGCGTCGCTGAACCGGCTTGAGACCGTCGCGGACGTCGGGCAGTGCGCGCGAGACGATGACGCTCATGGCGTAGTCGAGGTAGCTCGAGCGCATCTCGTTCTCGATGCCGACGGGACGGACGTTCGAGGTTGGTTCGATCGAGGTCATAGGGGACGAAACTCCGGGGCGCGATACCGCTAAGAATATTGTACCAATTTGCGCGTTAGGGTCAGGATCCGCCTAGGCGGCCCGCACGCCGGCGGGTGCAGGCCTCACGGAACGGGAGGCGGTCGTCAGCCGGCGGCAGCGCCCGCGGCCGGCGGGTAAACCGCGATTTCGACGGTGAAGTCGATCTCCGGCTTCAGAACGTCGCTGACGAAGCAGCCGCGGCGTGCGAGCGGGAGGAGTGCCTGCACCTGCTCGGCCGGAGCGGGACTCCAGACTTCGAGCTCGACGGCGATGTTGGCGAGGAAGCGCTTCTCGGTGCCGGCGACCCAGCCTTCAATCCGCTCGACGGGGATGTTCTGCCGCCGGGCGTGGAACTGGAAAGCGACCGTCAGACAGGAGAGGAGGGCGCCGAGGAACGACTCGACGGGAGTGGGGCCCGCGTCCGTGCCACCTTCGGCCGTGGGTTCGTCGAGCACCCAGCGGTGGTGATCGCTGCGGACTTCGACGTGGTAGCTGTTGCCGACGACGACGGTGCGGAGCTCTCGCGGGCGCATGGCACTCCTCCGCCTGCCCATGACGGGGCAGACGCGACACACTGAGTATACCCCCTGGGGGTAGTATGAGAACAGCCAGGCGGCCCCGAAAGAGGGGGACGAAGGGCCGCCCGTTGCGCGGCGGCGGTTTGTCGCCCACCGCTCCCGGGGACTGGCACCCTCCAGGCATGGCTGCCATCATACGGTGCCAGAAGGCTGCGGCCGGCCACGCGGCGCGACGCGTGCCTCGCGGGTAAGCTGGACGGAAGGATGAGGGAACAGCAGCCGAGGACGGCCTCGCGCCCCGACGTCGCCCCGTCACGGGCGCGGCAGCCGGACGAGGAGCGGCCTCCGGACGAGCGCGGGCGCAGGCGGCCGCACGTTTCGGTCCGCTCGGCCCTGCAGCTGGCGTTCACGGCTTCGCTGATCGGCCTCATTCTCTGGCGGACCGACGTCGGTGGGGCGATAAACGTCTTTCGCCAGCTGAACCCGTTCTTCGCGCTGGCCGGGATCGGGCTGCTCATTTCCTCGAACACTCTGCACGCGCTCAAGTGGCAAAAGCTGCTGGGTGGCCTCGGCCACGTCCGCCTGCGAGAGCTGTTCGCGATCTTCTGGTCCTCGATGGCGACGAACAACGTCATCCCCCTGCGGGCGGGCGACGTGCTGCGTGTCCAGGTGCTGGCGCAGCGCACGGGGCTGCCGCGTACGGGCATCGTCGGGACGCTGCTGACCGAGCGCGTGCTCGACGCGGCGTGCTTCTTGCTGCTGCTCGCGATCGGTGTCCCGGCGCTCCAGGGCGGGCGTGCCCTGGTGGCGACAGCTGTCGTGATGGCAGTGCTCTTTTTCGGCATCCTCGGCGCAACCGTCATGGCGGCGCGCATGGAGCGCACGAAGCTGCAACACCGCTGGTGGTTTCAGGTGCTCCCCCGTCGGGGCCGGGAGGCGGTCGAGGGGCTGCTGCCGGGCTTTCTCGACGGACTGCGGCCTCTGGGCAGCTGGCGCTCGGGCGGGGAAGCGGGCGCGCTGGCGGTGGGCGCCTGGGTCTTGGAGGCGCTAGCCTACTGGGCCTTCGGGCTGGCCTTCGGGCTGGAGCTGGCCGTGACCGCTTATGTCGTCGTGATGGTGGCGGTGAACTTCTCCAGCGCGGTGACGATCCTTCCGGCTAACCTCGGGCTGTACGAGCTGACGGCCGTCGGCGTGATGACGGCGATGGGCGCAAGCGGCGGCGAGGCCACCGCCTACGCAATCGGCAGCCACCTGCTCGTGATCTTCACGATCAGTGGCGTGGGCCTGCTCACACTCTGGTACCTGCGCATCGGTCTCGAAGACATATTCTATTTGCGGGGGCGAGACCCGCGCGGCGGCGCGAAGGCCTGAAGGGCGCTCATCTTCCCGCAGCGGCCGCCCGGGGATGGGCGGCGAAGAACTGCCAGATGAGCTCCGCAGCGCGTATTTCGTGGGTCGTCGGGCCCACGCCGCCGGTGTCGTCGTCAGCCCCGGGCCAGGTGTGGCCGCCGCCGTGGATCACGTAGAAGACGACGTCGGCGCCGGCTGTGCAGGAGGAGTAGGCGAGGCGCTCGACCGCGTCAGAGAGCCGCTCGTCTGCCGGCGGGGCGGCGCAGCCGTTGTGCGCCGCCCATTCCTCGACGGCAAGAGGTGCTGAGTCGAAGGGCACATTGAAGTCGCTCGTGCCGTGGAAGGTGACGAGGGGCATCCCCTCGCCCGCGCAACCCTGGTAGACGACCCCCGCGACCGGGGCGACGGCGGCGAAGAGGTCGGGGAGCATGCAGCCGACTTGCGAGGCCATCTCCGCACCGTTCGAGAGCCCGGTGGCGTATATCCTGTCGCGGTCGAGGCAGAGGCGTCCCTCGACCGCGCCTAGGAGGGCGGTCGTCATCGTCACGTCGTCGACGCCGTCGTCGTCGTAGACGCCGAGGACGTCCCAGCCGGGCGGGTCGCCGCTGCCCTCGGGCGTGACGAGAACGAAGCCCTCGCGGTCGGCGACGGGAACGAGGCCGCTGTAAGCCTCCTGCTCGGCGGCGCTACGCCCGAAGCCGTGGAAGCTGAGGACCAGCGGGAACGCGGCGCGGCCGTCGTACGCGGGCGGGACGTGCAGGCGGTAGGAGCGGTCGTCCGGGCCGCTCAAGCTCTCGACAGAGTCGCCCGGCGCATGGTCAAGGCCACAGCCCGCCGTACGCCCCGGTATGAGCGCGGGCGGGCGGTCATCATGAGCGTCGGCGGCGGTGTTCTCGGCCGGCGCGACCGCCACTACCGCCGCGCTCTCGGAAACGCGTGGTGAGGGAGTCGGGGCTACGGCGACCAGGGTCGTCACCGCCGGCCGCGCGGGGGCAGGGTCGCCTGACCCTGCCCGGTCGAAGGCCAGGTAGGCGATCGCGGCGAGCGCTGCCCCGAGGGTGCCGCCGGCCAGGAGGCGGTTCATCTCGTCGCAGTATCGTCGGCGACGGGCGAAGACGACGGAAAAGGGCCGGTCTGCGTCAGCCGCCGTACTCCCAGCCGAGCTGCTGGATGGTCCAGGCCGGGTCGCCGCCCGTCACCGCTCCGGCGAGCACTTCCCCAACGTACTGGATGTGGTCGCCGACCGGCCGGCTGTCGGTCACGCGGCATTCGAACCAGGCAACTGCGCCACTGTAGACGGGCGCACCAGTCTGCGGGGCGACGAAGTAGTCGTAATCGCCGAGCTTGTCGCCGACGACCTCGGCCGAACGGGTGTAGTGGCTGACAACGTCTTCGACGTCGGCAGGCAGGAGGCAGACGGTGAAGACGCCGCCGTCGTCGATCAGCTGGCGGGTGCGGGAGTCGGCTTCGACGAAGACGGTGTAGAGGCGTGGTTCGAAGGAGCATTGCGTGCCCCAGTTGGCAGTCATCAGGTTCATCTGGTCGCCGGCGCGCGAACCAACGAGGAAGACACCGTAGGGGTGGCGCAGGAGCGCGGCGGCGACGTCGTCCGCAACTTCGGGCATGGGACCATCCTCGACAGTACTCGAGACGACCGTAACACCGGTTCGCGGCCGGGCGCGCTGGCTGTAACGGTTCTGCCAGAGGGTCACTCGTTGCGCAGGGCGGTGATGGGGTCGAGGCGGCTCGCGCGGAAGGCAGGGTAGACGCCGCTCAGGGCGCCGATGCCGCCGGCGACGGCAAAGGCGACGGCGACGCTCCAGGGTTGAACGACGGTGTTGACGTCGTTGCCGCCGACCTGGTGGCCGTTGAGGAAGAGGGCGACACCGACGCCGATGGCGATGCCGAGCAGGCCGCCGCCGAGGCAGAGGGCGAGCGACTCGGTGACAAACTGGAGGACGACGTCGCGCCGCCGAGCCCCGACCGCGCGCCGGATGCCGATCTCGCGGGTTCGTTCGGTGACGCTAACGAGCATGATGTTCATCACGCCGATGCCGCCGACGACGAGAGAGATGCCGGCGATGCTGCCGAGAAGGATGGAGAGAGTGCGGCTGACGTCGCCGGCGGCGCCGATGAGGTCGTCCTGGCTCTGGATGGTGAAGTCGGGGCTCGACGAGGCATGCCGCTCGAGCAAGAGCTGGGAGATCGAGCTCTCCACGGCCGTCTGGTCGGCACCGTTGCTGGTCTGGATGTTGATCTGGTTGACGTTGACCTGGCCGGTGGGGTTGCGGACGAAGCCGATGCGGTTCTGAAGCGAGGAGACGGGCACGAAGACGTAGTCGTCCTGCGTGCCGTTGCCCGACCCGCCTTTGGAGGCCATGACGCCGACGACGCGGAAGTTCAGGGAGATGCGGCCGCCGCCGAGAGCGAGGCGGAGGGTTTGACCGACGGGGTCGGAGTCGGGGTAAAGCGTGCGGGCGATGGTCGAACCCAGGACGACGGTGAGGGCCTTGCGATCGACGTCTTCCTGGGTGATGAAGCTGCCGCTGGCAACGCCGGAGGAGCGGACGGCGGGGTATTCGGGCGTAGTGCCGACAAGGGTAACCTGCTGGTTGTTGCCGTTGGCGATCGCCTGGACGTCGACGGTGATCTGAGGGGCGACGCCGCGGACGCCGGGGATGCCGGAGCCCGCAATGGCACTTGCGTCGGCAGCGGTGAGGGTGACGGCCGAGCCGGCGGCCCCCCGAGCGCCGCCGCCTTCCGGACCACCCGGGAAAGCGGTGCCGGGCTTGATGAAGATCAAGTTCTGGCCGAGGGCGCGGATCTGGTCCTGGACGCCCTTCTGCGCGCCCTGCCCGACGGCGATCAGAATGATCACCGAGCCGACGCCGATGACCATGCCGAGGGTCGTCAGGGCGCTGCGCAGGCCGTTGGCGACAATCGCGCGGAAGGCAACGCGCAGGGCGTCGACGGGGCTCATCCCAGCAGCACCCGGCGGCGGGTGTCCTCGACTACGCGGCCGTCGCGCATACGCACGAGGCGGTCGGCATGGGAGGCGACGTCGGCTTCGTGGGTGACGAGGATGACGGTGATGCCCTGGTGACGGACGAGGTCGCCGAACACCTGCATGACCTCCTCGCCGGTGGCCGTGTCGAGGGCACCCGTCGGCTCGTCGGCGAGGACAACGCGCGGGTTGACCACGAGCGCACGGGCAATGGCGACACGCTGCTGCTGTCCGCCCGAGAGCTCGGTCGGGCGATGGCGCGCCCGCTCGGCAAGGCCTACCCGAGCGAGCGCCGCCCTGGCCTGGCGTCGCCGCTGACGAGCGTGCTGGTAGACGAGGGGAAGCTCGACCTGTTCGACGGCGCTCATCCGGGGGAGCAGGTTGAACTGCTGAAAGACGAAGCCGAATTCGCGGCTGCGCAGCCGGGCGAGCGCGTCGTCGCCCAGCCGGCCGACGTCGTGGCCTTCGAGGAGGTAATGACCGCTCGTCGGGCGGTCGAGGAGCCCGATGATGTTCATCATCGTGCTCTTGCCCGAGCCGGAGGCCCCCATGATGGCAACGAACTCGCCTCGCTCGATCGCCAGGCTGACGCCGTCGAGGGCGCGAACCACGCTGGCGCCCGCGCGATAGAAGCGACTGAGGTTCTCCAGCCGGATCACCGCACACCGCCAGCCGGGGTCGGCTGTCGAGCGAAAGGCGTCGCCGA
Source organism: Dehalococcoidia bacterium (assembly GCA_020847765.1). Taxonomy (GTDB): domain Bacteria; phylum Chloroflexota; class Dehalococcoidia; order Tepidiformales; family Tepidiformaceae; genus JADLBJ01. Next base: position 2,195 of record JADLBJ010000159.1, on the reverse strand, counting down.
GCTGACGCTCCCAGTGGGGGGCGCGCTGGCCAGGATCCTGTCAGCTTCCTGCAGCCCCTCGGTGATGACGGTCTGGGTGGCGTTTGTGCCACCGGTGATGACGTCGCGCTGCTCATAGGAGCCGTCGGCTTTGACGACGTTGACGTAGGTTGTGCGCCCCTGGCGGCGTACGGCTGAGGTCGGTACCAGGAGCGCGTCCTCTTTGACGTCGAGAAGGACGACGACGTTGGCGGTCATGCCGGGGGACGGGAGGGGCTGGTTGGCGAGCGCCTGGAGAAAGGTGGTCCCGTTCGTGCCCGAGCCGCCCGCGTTCGGGGTGCGCGAGGGGTTGGGGGTGCGGGACGCGTTCGGCGTGGCCTGGAAGCGGGGCGCCTGACCAGACTGCCCGGCCGCGGCCGCTGTTCCCGGCGCGCGCGACGGGCCGCCAGGGGCCGCGCCGCCCGTGGAACCGCCGCCGGCGGAAAACGCGTTGGCACGGGCCGAGCCGAGCAGCGACTGCAATCCGGAGAGGAGGGGCGTCAGCTGAGCGGCATTGTCGGTCAGGCCCTGGGCGTTGAGGATCTGGGCCTGCACCGGGTAGGTGACGACGCCCTGGGTCACAGTCGCGATCGTGCTGACGCCAACGATCTTAACGAGGTAGGTGCGGCCGGGCAGGGCGTCGAAGGTGGCGGCGCCGAACTGGCCGGCCTTCAGGCTGGAGACGTCGCTTTCGGAGACCGTCAGGTCGACGCGCATGCCGGCGGGGTTCGACAACGTCATCGCGGCGGTGCTGCCGCCGGACTGGTCGCCGACGTTGACGGTGACGGAGCCGACCTCGCCGTCGACGGGCGCTTTCAGAACGAGGTCGTCCAGGGCGTCTTGAGCCTGCTGCAGGCTGATCTGGGCGAGCTGCACCGACTGCTTCTGGAGGGCGAGGTCGGTCTCCCTGGGGCCAGCAAGCAGGTCGGCGAGCTTCGCCTGCGCACTCGTGACGGCGGCGCGGGCGGAACCGAGACCCGACTGCGCCGTCGCGAGGGAGCCCCGAGCGGTGTTGACAGCCGCCTGGAGGACGGCGAGGTCGCTCGCGTTCGGCGGGTCGTCGAGCGCCTGGCGTTTCGTCTGGGCGGAGGCCACGTTCTGCTGTGCCGGGGCGACGGCGTTCTGGGCGTTCTGGTAGGAGGTATTCGCCTGCAGCAGGCCGTTGACCGCGGAGACCAGGGCCGTGATATCGGGCGAGGAGCCGGAGGCGAGCTTGAGCTGCCCGTTGAGGTCGATCACAGACTGGCTGGAGAGGGGGACGCTGGCGGCGTAGCAGATGTTCAGCAGGTGGCTCTGCTGGCTGCAGTAGTTGCGCTGGGCGTTGACGAGGGTGGACCAGGCCGTGTCGACGGCATTCTTCGCGTTCTGCAGCGAGGCCTGCGACTGGGTGACGGCAGCGTCGGCAGCGGCAACGTCGGCGGCGGCAGGCGGCCGCGTTGCCTTGTCCAGGTTGTCCTGTGCGGTGGCGACCTGCGCCTGGGCGGAGACGATGGACTGCTGCGCGGAGGCCTCCTGTTGCTGCGCAGAGACGACGGCCTGGTTCGCCGCGGCAACGTCCGCCTGGCTGGGCGGCTCCTGCATCTGCTGGAGCTTGATCTGGGCGACAGAGAGGTTCGCTCTCGCGCTGTCGAGCTTGCGCTGGGCGTCGCGGTCGTCGAGCCGCGCCAGCTCCTGGCCGGCAGTGACCCTGTCGCCGACGGCGACGTTGATCGACTTGACGCGGCCGGAGCTGCTGAAGTTGAGCTTGCTCGAGAGCGTTGCGTTCGCCGTGCCTGTCGTCGTGAACGAGTTGACGAGCTGGCCACGCGTCACCGTTGTGGTCTCCGGCCTGGCAGCCGAGCTGCCGCCGCCGTCGCCGGCGAAGCGCCAGAAGTAGACGCCGGCCCCGATTCCCGCGAGGGCCGCGGCGCCCAGAACGAGGACGGCTAGGCGACGGACGCGGAAGCCGCGTCCCTCGTCGAAGATCTCGGCCGTGGCCATGGTGCCCCCTGACGCTCGCGTGAAGGTTCTGCTGAGGATGCTATGGTCGCCTCCCGGCGCCAATCATTGCGGATGTGTGACATCGACGGACCGGATAGAGTCATCCTTCACGCCGGTTCTACCGGCGCTGGCAGCGGGTGCACCGGCGGCCGGTCCGGGCTACGCTCGCAGCATGCCCGCCTCTCCTCCGGATTCCG
>JADLBJ010000275.1 GCA_020847765.1 Dehalococcoidia bacterium | reverse complement strand
GATAGTCATCTTCGAGTGCACATCGGCGAACAGCGTTGGCTGGACGTAGTAGCCGCGGGCGAATTCGGCCGGGCGGGCGCCGCCCGCCACCAGGCGTGCGCCTTCCCGCTTGCCGGTCTGGATATAGCTTTCCACCCGGGCGCGCTGCGGACCGGAGATGAGCGGTCCAAGGCGGCTGGAGGCGTCCATTGGGTCGCCTACTTTCAGCGATCCAAGCGTCTTAACCGCGATATCGACCGCCTCGTCCTGCTTGGTGCGCGGCACAATCATCCGAGTCCACGCCGAGCAGGTTTGGCCGGAGTTCAGCATCGCGTTCTTCACGCCGATCCCAACCGCTTTCTCAAGCGGCGCATCTTCAAGAATCACGTTGGCCGACTTGCCGCCCAGCTCGAGCGTCACCTTCTTAACCGTGTCGGCCGCCAGCGTCATGACGCGCCGACCCGCGCGCAGAGATCCCGTGAACGACACCATGTCGACCAGCGGATGAGTCGCAATGGCTTCGCCCACCACGGCGCCGAAGCCACTGACGATGTTCACCACGCCAGGCGGCAGATTAATGCTCTCGCACACCTCTGCCAGCACAAACGCGTTTAGCGGCGCCAGTTCGCTCGGCTTCAGAATAATCGTGCACCCAGCCGCCAGCGCTGGCGCGACTTTCGCCATGATCTGGTGCAGCGGATAATTCCAGGGCGTGATCGCACCGACGATGCCCGCGGGCTCACGCACAACCAGGGAGTTGCCGATCGCCTCTTCGAACTGGAAAGTCCGTGCCAGTTCTGCGTATGACCTGGTCACCATCACTGGCAGACCGGCCTGGATAGAAGTGGCCATCGACAGTGGAGATCCCACTTCCTGGGCAATGGTTTTGGCGATATCCGAGGCGCGTACCTCCAGTTCCGCCGCGATCTTGTCCAGCCAGCCGGCGCGCTCCGCCGGGCTGGTCCGCGACCAGGTTTCGAACGCGCACGACGCCGCTTCGGCCGCGGCGTCGATGTCGTCGGCAGAGCCTTCGGGGACCCGGCCGATCGTTTCCTGCGTGGAGGCCGACTCGACATCGATCAGGCCCGGGCCCGATGGGGTCCGCCAGGTGCCGGTGATGACACGTTGT
>JADLBJ010000276.1 GCA_020847765.1 Dehalococcoidia bacterium | reverse complement strand
CGGCGCATTGGGCATCCCGGGGGTCTGGGCGTATGCGATAGCCGGCGCGCTGTTGATCGGGGTCGGATTACTGACCAAGTTCTCGGTGGGATCGTTCCTGCTCTTCGTGCTGTTCATCGCGCATCTGCTCGTCGGGGCTGTGGAACTGGGCACCGACGGCTGGATTCAGAACATCACGGGCAACATCCTCAACCCGGCCGAGGGCAAGATCCTGTTCGTCATCACCTCGCTGGTCATGTTCGCGCTGCGGTTCACGGCAGACTTCATCGAGAAGCGCATCGGGTTGTCGCCGGTGGGCATCCTGCTCGTCTGCTCGCTGTTCGCGATTGTCGGTCTGCTCCTGACGAGCCGCATCGAAACGTTCGCCGGCGCGATGTTCGCGTTGCTGATCTACGGCGTGGGCAAGACCTTCTTCTGGCCCACGATGCTCGCCGTGGCCAGCGATCGGTTCCCGCAGACCGGCGCGATTGCGATCAGCATCATGGGGGGCATCGGCATGATGTCGGCCGGGATGCTTGGCGGCCCGGGTCTCGGCTACGCCAAGGACCGCTTCGCGGCGGAGCACCTCGAGGCGACCAATCCGGCGATCTACGCCGAATACAAGGTCGATCAGCCGACCGCCTGGCTCGTGTTCCGCGATGTCGCGGCCATCGACGGACGGAAGCTTGGAGAGGTCCAAGGGAAATTGGCTGCCGCGCGGACGGAGCTTGCCGCCACGGGCGTCCACGACCCGCAGGCCGCGCTGGATCGGCTCTCGGCAGAGGAGCGAGCGGTCCACGCCGCCAGCATCCAGGGCGATCGACAGACGCTCAAGGCAGACGCCGCCATTCCTGCCCTGATGGCTCTGATCTATCTCGGACTCCTGATCTATTTCCGCTCGATCGGCGGCTACAAGACCGTCCATCTGCAAGCCGGCAACGGGCACTGATTCGAGGAAGGCCGGGACCTCGGTCCCGGCCTTCTCGCCCGCCTCGCCACAGACCTTCGTCCCCTTCACGACAACGGGCTCCGATCGGGCCCGTGCGTTTTCTG
>JADLBJ010000158.1 GCA_020847765.1 Dehalococcoidia bacterium | reverse complement strand
GGTGGACGTTCGGTGACCGACGAGGACGAGCAGGGGCGGCGGGGGCGAGAGCGCGTCGGCTCGCCAGAGCTCAGCGCAGGTAGTCGAGGAGGGTCATGTTCGACGTGCGGCCGATCGCGCCGAGTGCAGCCTGGAGGGCGTCCTGTTGGGCGGTGAAGGCCACGATGGCCGAGGGCAGGTCGGTCTCTTCGATCTCGGAGCGGAGCTTCTGGAGCTCGGTGTCGGTGGCCTCAGAGACGTGCTGGGCGGCCTCGAAGCGGTTGATCCGGGCGCCGACGTCGGCGCGCGCGTCAAGGACGCGCTTCAAGGCCGCGTCCACGCTGCCGAGGCTGGCGCCGATGGTCTGGCCGGAGACAGAGCTCTGCAGGTTGTTCCTCAGGATGATGAGGTCGTCGAACATCGTGCCGAAGGCTTGCGAGCCAAGGACGTTGATGGCCACCTGGTCCTGCTGCGAGATGCGGACGAGGCGCTGGCCGGCGTCCCCCTGGTAGGTAATGGCCAGCGGCGGGGAGCCGGCGACGTTGTAGGCGGGGGAGTTCGACTGAAAGCCGGCGAAGAGGTAGGCGCCGGCAAAATTGCTGTTTGCCACCTGCGCCAGTTGGCCGATGAGCTGGTCGACCTCTTCGGCGGCGGCCTGGCGGTCCTGGGTGGACATGGTGTCGTTGGCAGCCTGGACGGTGAGCTCGCGGATACGCTGGAGGGCGTCGTTGGCGCTGCCAAGGGCGGCCTCGGTGGCGTTCATGAAGGCGACGCCGTTCTCCATGTTGCGGCGCATCTGTGCTTCATAGGCGATGTGCTTGCGGTGGCTGAGGGCCTGGGAGGCACCGGCCGGGTCGTCGCTGGCGGCGTTGATGCGCCGGCCGGTGGCGAGCTGTTGCTGGACGCGGTCGAGGCGCTCGGAGGCGGCCTGCAGGTAGCTGACGTGGGCGGCCAGGCGGGACTGCTCGGTCACGCGCATGGCGCTACCTCCCCGCCAGGCCGGTGCGGTTGATGAGGGTGTCGAGCATCTCGTCAATTGATGTGATGACGCGGGCAGCCGCCTGGTAGGCGTGCTGGGCGGCGTTCAGGTTGGTGACCTCTTCGTCGATGTTGACGCCCTGGACGGACTGGCGGAGGCCGTCGAGGTGCTCGACAAGGAGGTCGCCGGAATCGGCGAGGCCCTCGGCGCGGTTGACCTCGGCGCCAAGGCCGCTGACGGTGTTGCCGTAGTACTGGTCGAAGGTCTGGCTGCCGGCGGCCATTGTGAGGGCGTTCTGGAGGTCGGCCACGAGGAGGGCGTGGGAGCCGTCGCCGGGAGCGTTGGCGCTGGAGGCGGCGGCGATCCTGGCGGGGTTCGCGGCGAGGATGGCGTTGACGGCGATGTCGGCCGCGCCGGTGCCGGTGAAGAAGGCGAGGCCGGTGGAGTTGTCCAGACCGAAGCCGGTGGCGTGGACGGCGTTGACTGAGGTGATCAGGGTGGCAGCGAGGGCGTCGAGCTTCGCGCTGAGGCCGGGGAGGGCGACGTCGCGTGCGTCGAGGACGCCGCGCAGCTCGCCGGTGGTCGAGGTGACGTCGAGCCCGTCGACGGCGAACGTGAGCTTCTCCATACCCGGGTTCGCGGGGTCGGGGCCGGCGACGACAGTGCGGGCAGTGTTGCCTGTGACGAGCTCGTGGTTGCCGATGTAGACAGTGACCGTGCGGTCGGCCTGTTCGGCGTAGCTCGTCTGGGCGAGGCCGGAAAGCTGGTCGAGGAGGAGGTCGCGTCGGTCGCGCAGGTCGTTGGCCCTGTCGCCCGACAGCTCGACCTGCTTGATCTGGAAGTTCAGAGAGGCGATCTCGCTGGCGGCGGCGTTGACGCGCTGGCCGACGTCGTCGATCTTCTGGTTCAGGTCGGCTCGCTGCTGACTGACGGTGCTGCTGGCGCGCTGGATGCGCGTGGCCAGCGTCGTCGAGGCGTTGACGAGGGTGGTGCGGGCGGCGCTTGATTCGGGGTTGTTGACGACGTCCTGCCAGGAGGCCCAGAACCTGCCGAAGAGGGCGCTCAGGCCGTCGTCGGTGGGGTCGTTGAAGACGACCTCGGTCTGGCCCACGGCCTGGCCATACTGCTGGTACTGAGCCCGCGCAGAGAGGGCCTGGCGGGCCTGAAAGTCCATGAAGAGGTCGCGGACGCGGTTGACGTCGCGGGCGTCCACGCCGAAGCCGGTGCGCCCGAGGAGGGCGTCGCGGGTGAAGTGGTCGCTGCCGTCCACGCCGAGGGGGCGGAGAAGAACGCGCTGCCGCGAGAAGCCGGGCGAGTTGGCGTTGGCGATGTTGTGGGAGGCAACGTCGACGGCGAGCTGATGAGCACGAAGTGCTTTGACCGCCGTGTCGAGGCCGAGGGAGAGTGCCATTGCCGCCTCCTAGGCGCTCTTTGAGACGAGGCCGTGGCCGCCGCCCATCGCCTGGCGCCCCGCAGCGCCGTAGGTTGGTGCGGCGAGCCCGGCGAGCAGGCCGTACCAGCGCTCGCGCAGGCGAACGGCGCTAAGGATGAGGCGGGCGTTTCGCTCCTGGGCGGTGCGCAGCGCGGACGCCTGGGCGAGGAGGCGCTTCTGCAGGGCGCCGAAGCTGTCCATGCCGTGATGGTCGGCAAGGGTGGCGAGCTCCGTGAGCGTCTCGCCGGCCCCCAGTTCCGTGACGATCGCGGAACGGGAGCGGTCGAGGTGGTCGAGGCGGTCGGCGAGGGCCTGCATGCGGGCGCTGACGGCTTCGATGGCGGGGTAGTCGGAGCGCACGAGGGCACGTTCTTCTTCCCACGCGGCTTCGACGAGGGCGCCGAGCGTCTCCTCCTGCGCGAGGAGAACGACGAGGAGGGCTTCGAGTCGCGCCGGAGCGCCGTCCATCAGGAGTGGCCGTCGAAGTTGCCGG
>JADLBJ010000274.1 GCA_020847765.1 Dehalococcoidia bacterium | reverse complement strand
TTCGCGCTCCGGATCCAGTTCCAATCCGTAGTGCCGCTTGTACTTCGCCGCAATCGCATCGCGGAAGGGCTTTGCTCCCCAAGTGATCGAGTATTGATTAAATTCGGCTTCGATTGCCGCGTGAGCTGCCGCCTTCAGCACCGCTGGAGCAGGAAAATCGGGAAACCCCTGCGCCAGGTTCACCGCATCATACTGGATCGCAAGGCGCGTCATCTCGCGGATCACCGACTCGGTGAAGTTCCGCGTGCGCTCGCTGCGAAAGCGTTCTCTAATTGCCTGAAGCGGTACGGTTGGGATTGCCATTGGATGCCTTACCCGAAGGTAACCCAGCCGAACTCTGTCCGTAAAGCCGCCGGTACACACTGGCATTGCGCAGCACGATCTGCACGTAATCCCGCGTCTCGGCGATCGGGATCGTCTCGATGAATTCGCTCGGCTCGCGATACGTCCCCCAGTTGAGCCAGCGGTTGACCCGTGTCGGCCCCCCGTTGTAGGCGGCCAGCACATGTTCCCAGCGCGTCTTAAAGGAGTCCAGCAATTGCCGCAGATAAATGGTTCCCAGCCGCAGATTCATCTCCGGCTCAAACAGTTTCGCCGTCGTGAACCCGCGGATACCGTTCTTGCGGCTCAGCCAGCGCCCCGTCGAAGGCAGCACCTGCGTCAATCCGTAGGCCTTCGCCACCGAGATCGCCCTCGGGTTGAACTCCGATTCCTGCCGGATCAGACCCGCCACAATATAAGGATCCAGCTCTTTCTGCCGCGAATAGCGCTCCAACGAGTCGCGATACGGCATGGGGAAAGCCACCCGCCAAAAACTGATGGGAGCGTCGTCGAAGGGAATATTCAGATACCCCGGCACATACGCCTTCACCGCCCGCAGCGCTTCATCGTGCGCCCCGCGGCTGTCCAGCAGTTTCGCCAGTTCCATGGCGATCACCTGCGGCTGCCCGTCATTGCGCGCCGCAAAGCGCAGTTCCGATTCCGCCAGTTCGCCGAGACCCGCCGCGTTCAGCAGCCGCGCCCGTTCCAGCCTCACCGCCGTCGCCCGCGTCGGCTCGAATTCGAGCTTGATACGGCGCACCGGCAAATCGAGCCCGGCCAAAAAATCGCCTACTTCGAGCGAAGCCACAGCCTTTGCCACCAGAGGCGCCTCCAGCCGTTCCTCGGCCAGCACGGCGTAATAATGATTGGGCGCGTAGTCGGCCAGTTGCTGATAGTAGGCTTTCGCCGCCGTGTAATCGCGCCGCAACTCCGCTTGCCTCGCCAGGAAATAAAAGGAGGCCGGAACCTTCTCCGACTTGGGGAACCGCCGGATGTGGGACCGGAACAGCGTCTCGGCATCCGCCGGACGGCGCTGATAATTCGCCCACGTCAACTTCCAGTCGCAAAACGAAGCGTCGGGCTGCGCCGAAAACGATGCCGCACACGATTTGTACAACGCCTCGTAGGTTTCCTGTTCACCACGCCCGTGGTAGAGGTAGGCGGTGGTCAGAATCGCCTCCATCCGCCATTTCGAGCTCGGATACTTCGCTTCTACTTCGCGCAGGTGCGCCCGCATATCGCTTTCCCGATCCAACCGCTTGGCCAGATAGGTGAGGTGGTACAACCGTTCGGCATCGGCTTCCGGCGAGTTCACGTCCAGCGCGCTCAGGTACTTGTAGGCGGGCAGAGTCTGCCGTCCCTTGTACATCATCACCCCGATGTGCACTTTCGCCAAGTCGCGATCATCGCCGGCAAGCGACGCCAGCGAGTTCTCCAATTGCGTCTTTGCCTCCGTGTAGCGCCGCGCACTGGCCAGTACATTGGCCCGCCCCAACAGCCACTGCGCCATCGGCGGCGGGAACTTCTCGCCGAGCGAAGCGCGCAACCGTGCCAGCGCCAGCCCCGCCTCCGGAGCCGCCTCCGAGGTGGGGTATCCGTAGTAGACTTTCTGCCAGGCCGCGGCCGCCGAAACAGGATCTCCGGCAGCTTCATAGGAAGATGCAAGCGCTGCTTCTACAATAGATTGTGGAATATTCTTATAGCTTTGCTTGAGCAGTGCGATGGCGTCCATCGCCCGGTTCATCTCCACGAATCCCTTGGCCGCCGAGACCGCCGCCCGCCCTGCGAACGGAGACGCCGGCTGAAACCGCACTACGGCCGTGAACGCCGCCACCGCGCTC
>JADLBJ010000273.1 GCA_020847765.1 Dehalococcoidia bacterium | reverse complement strand
CGCTGGCGCTGTTCGGCCTGTGGTTCGCGCTGGACCCCGAACCCGGTGCGATCTGGCGCGAGTTCGTCATCGGCGAGAATGCCGAGAAGTTCGAGGCGAGCGGCGGCTACCTGAGGACGCTGCTGTGGGGCAGCTCCAGCATCTGGAGCCTGGCACTGAACTATCCGCTCAACGCCGGGCTGCTGGCAGTGCCGGTGCTGGCGATGTTCGTGCTCGGCCTGCGCGACTTTCGCCGGGCTCCGCTCGAACGCCAGCTGCTGTGGCTGTGGGTGCTGACCCTGTTCCTGGTCTTTGCGCTGCCTTCGCAGCGCTCGGGCCGCTATCTGTTTCCGGCGATGCCGGCGATCGCAGTGCTGCTGGCCGTCTACTGGCAACGGCTGCCGCGCGGCGTCTATCTGGTCGCACTGCTGGTGGCGGCGGCGATCGGCGCGCTGATCGGCTACCTGTCGTGGCGGCTGGCCGGCGCGCTGCCGGCGGCGGCGCTCTACACGCCTTCGCACTGGCTGGTCCTGCTGGCCATGCTGGCGACGGTCGTGGCCGGTCTGGGCTGGCGGCCGGCCACCCGTGCGGCCAGCATCGTGGCGGTGTTTCTGACCTATCTGGCTTTCGCGTCGACGGTTGCGCCACTCGAAGGGCCGGCCGGCCGGTACGACGAAGCGGCCCGTCGCTACGCCGCCGGCCACGACGTGTGGGTGCCGTGCAACTTCCGCGCGATGTACGAAGCCGACCGCTTCCTGCTGCCGGGCGCCAACGTGCTCGGTTATGCCGACGACGGCGAGCGCGACGCGCGATCGCTGGCGCAGCGCTTCCGGCTGTTCACCGTCAAGGTGCCGTTCGACGGCGAGCCCTGCGAAGGCTGCCGGGTGATCGGCGAACGACTCGAGATCCGCAGTCGCCACACTCGCGGGCAGATCGACGAGATGCTGCGCGGCCGGGTGTTCGAGCATCTCTTCATGCGCGAACTGCTGGTCGATGCGCGACCCGGCGAGCCGCTGCCCGGCCGGCTGACGCCGGGCACGCAGTCAGAGTGCCGCTGATGGCGTCACCGCACATGACTCCGCCAGCGACGCCGGTGATGGCTGCGCCACGCACCGCGCAGCGCTCGCGCTGGCCGATCGGCCTGCTGCTGGCGGCGTCCT
>JADLBJ010000157.1 GCA_020847765.1 Dehalococcoidia bacterium | reverse complement strand
TGAAGCGCGGGGCCGTGCTCCTGGTCTTGACCGCCGCCCTCGCCGCGGCCCTCGTCACGGCTTGCGGCGACGACTCCTCCGCCCCATCATCGCCAACGCCCGGAGGACAGCAGGTGAACCTCGACAACCCCACCGTCACGCCGAGCGGCCTGAAGTACGTCGACGAGGTCGTTGGCACCGGCGCCTCGCCGCGCATGGACCAGACGGTCACCGTCCACTACACGGGCAAGTTCGCCAGCGATGGCCGTGTCTTCGACAGCTCGGGCAGCCGCGACGTCAGCTTCCCCATGAACGGCGTCATCAAAGGCTTCGCCGAAGCCATTTCCACCATGAAGGTCGGCGGCAAGCGGACGGCGTTCATCCCGTCCGCCCTCGGCTATGGCCCGACTGGCTCCGGCCCCATTCCGCCGAACAGCGACCTCGTCTTCGAGATCGAGCTCGTCGCCATCCGCTGACCCCGCGGGAAGCGAACGCACGCCTGCTCTGGTACAATAGTGAAAGCCTTCACTCACGAGGGGTAGAGTTGGCGTACAAGATCATCGAGACGTGCATCGGCTGCACCGCGTGCACGAAGCGCTGCCCCACCAACGCCATCACGGGCGAGCGAAACGGCCTCCACGTCATTGACCCCACGCTCTGCATCGACTGCGGCGCCTGCGGTGTGGTCTGCCCGCCGGAGGCCATCCTGGATACGTTCGGCGAAGTCTGTCGCGGCCTCAAGAAGCCCGAGTGGCCGCGTGCGGTTGTCATCGAAGAGAAGTGCATCGGCTCCGGCTGCGAGCTCTGCATCAACATCTGCCCGTTCGACGCCCTCAGCCTCCAGCACTCCGAGCGAATTGACGACTTCTTCGGCGTCTCCACCGTCGACGAGAAGAAATGCACGGGCTGCCGGCTCTGCGAGGACGTCTGCGGCTGGGACGCCATCCACATCTTCCCGCTCAAGCACGAGATGCTGAAAGAGTGGGAAGAGCTGACGGCCGAAGAGCGCGCCCTCGTCAAGCAAGCGCGCGCCCCTATCACGGCTTAGCCCGTCCGCGGCTCAACGAGTGCGCTGACCTTGCGCGCCAGTTCGGCGTCGCGCTCGGTCACGCCCCCGGCGTCGTGGCTGCTCAGCTTCAGCTCCACACGGTTGTAGACGATTCGCAAGTCCGGGTGGTGGTTCATCACCTCGGCCACCATTGCCACGCGCACGACGAAGCCCATCGCCGCGACGTGGTCCGCGAATGTGAAAGCCCGCTCCAGAGTGTTGTCGCCGTGCACCCAGCCGGGCAGGCGCGCCAGCGCTTCCTCGACCTGCGCCGCCGTCCACCGGTCTGCCATACCAAGCCTCCGGGGTAAACCGCAATTACCGGCGTCTAAGCCTCAGCAGAGATAGTATGCAACCCCGGTATGGATGGGAAACGGGCCGGTTCCGGCCCCATGGGCCGCCGCCGCTTCCTCGGCCTGGCCGGCAGTGCTGCTGCCAGTGCCGCACTCGTCGCTTGCGGCGGCGGAAAAAGTGGACGCCCCCTCGCGACCGGTGCCACCTCACGCCCCGACGACCGCTCCCCCCGCGCCTCACCCTCGCCGACGGTCGCTCCCGGCAAGCAGGGCGAGACCCTCCGCTACTCCGGCTTCGTCCAAAGCGATCGCGTGTATGACCCGCACAAGACCCAGGCAGGGCCGTTCTACGGCCAGCAGGCCCTCGTCTTCAGCCGCCTTCTCGCCTACGAAAGCCAGATCGACAACGTCATCACACCCGACCTCGCGACAGGGATGCCGCAGCAGCCCGACGCGCAGACCTTTCTCTTCAGCCTGAACCCGGCCGCACGCTGGCACGACCAGCCGCCGCTCAACGGCCGGCCCGTCACAGCCGAGGACGTCAAGTTCAGCATCGAGCGCCAGATGAACGGCGACCCGAGCTTCGTCCACAAAGCGAAATGGGCGAACGTCGACCGCGTGGAAGCGCCGGACGCAGGACATGTCATCGTCTCCCTGAAGAGCCCCTTCGCCAATATGCTGGGAGTCTTCGCCGACGTGAACGCCTTCGTCGTCGCGCCGCAGCTCGTCGACGGCCGCGAGTTTGGCCCCGACAACCAGGTCGGCAGCGGGCCCTTCCGCTGGCTCGAATGGTCGGAGGGCAAGTTCGCCAGCGTCGTCCGCAACCCGCACTGGCACGGCGGCGGCGGCCGACCCTACCTCGACGGCGTCAGCGTCGCCCAGCCGAAGGGCTCCGGCGAGATCGAAGCCGGCCTGCGCACCAAGCAGCTCGACGCCGTCGCCGTTGGCCGCCCCCAGGCCGACAAGCTCGGACGCAATATCTCCGGCCTCGTCGAGCAGACCGTCGGCCATTCGCTCTTCTTCGGCATGCGCTTCTTCATTCCGCAGGTGCCTTTCAACGACCAGCGCTTCCGCAGTGCCGTCGCCATTGCCCTCGACCGCCGGGCGATGGTCGATCGCTTCTTCGCCGGTTCTGGCGGGGTCAACCCCTGGGTCAGCTGGCCCATCAAGCGCTGGACGCTGCCCGAGTCTGAGCTGACTGCCACGCCCGGCTATCGGCCCGGCGCCGGCGGTCGCGCGGCCGACATCAAGGAAGCGAAGGATCTGCTCGCGGCCGTCACCGCCGAAAAGACTCTTCCCGAATCCCTCGCCCTTTTCGTCGTCGAAGACGCCGAAAAGAACCTTGGTATGGGCTCCCTGATGAAACAGCAGCTGCTCGAGAACCTGGGGCTCGACGTCGCCGTCTATGCCGTCCCCATCGGCGACATGGTCAAGCGGCTCTTCACCGGCGACGCGCCCTGGGCGGCCGGTCCCGACAACGGCTGGGTCGACCTCGACGACTGGCTCTACCCCTACTTCCATAGCGCCGGCACGAACAACAGCTTCCCCCTCCGCGACGCCGAGCTCGACGCCCTGATTGTCTCGCAGCGGGCCGAGCTCGACGAGGAGCGCCGCCGCCAGATCGGCTTCGAAGCGCAGCGCCGCCTCCTTCTCCTCAATGCCGGCGTCAACTTCGTCAGTGAACGCGTGGTCACCCTCAGCTGGCCCTACGTCCGTAACTTCCCCCTCGACGCCAGCGACGGCTACCAGCACCGCTTCGCCGACTGCTGGATCGACCGTTCGGACCCCACCCTCCACGGCCGCTGACGGCCCGTCCGCCCCCTCAGCCCTCCGGCGAAAGCTGCACGAGCATCTTCCCCATATTCTCGCCCCGGAGCATGCCCATGAACGCCGCCGGTGCGTTCTCGATGCCCTGCACCACCGTCTGGTGGTTCTTGACGCGGCCATCCCTCAGCCACGCGCTCATGTCACGCAGGAAATCCGGACGCCGGTCTGCGTGGTCGACGATGATGAATCCGGTCATCGTCAGCCGACGGATGATGGCGTTCACCAGATTCGACGGGCCCGGCGGCGGAGTCGCGTCGTTGTACTGTGAGATCGCTCCGCAGAGGGAGATGCGGCCGAAGGTGTTCATCTGCGCCAGCGCCGCCTGGAGATGAGCGCCGCCGACGTTGTCGAAGTAGACGTCGACGCCCCGGGGGCAGGCTTCACGCAACGCCCGGCCGAGATCGACGGTGCGATAGTTGAAGGCCGCGTCGAAGCCCAGCTCCTCCCGCAGGAACGCTACTTTCGCGTCGGACCCGGCGCTCCCGGCGACGTAGCAGCCCATGAGCTTGGCAATCTGCCCAACCACGGTCCCCACGCCCCCTGCCGCACCCGAGACGAAGACCGTCTCGCCCGGCTTCGGCCGGCCGATGTCCAGCAGCCCGACATACGCCGTGAAGCCGGTGCCGCCCAGCACGCCGAGGTGGGCGGAGAGCGGCGCCGTCGTCGCGTCGATCCTGGTCAACCGGCTCCCCTCGGCAGCGTCATACCCCCGCCAACCCTGCGACCCCGCCACGTAGTCCCCGACGGCGAAATCCGCGTGCCGCGAGCGTTCCACCTGGCCCACCGCCCGCCCCTCCAACGGTCTCCCCAGCTGGAACGGCGGAACGTACGACCGGACGTCGTTCATCCGGCCGCGCATCGAAGGATCCACGGACATGTAGACGTTGCGGACGAGCACCTCGCCCTCGCCGATCTCAGGAATCGGTGTCTCGACAAGGTTGAAGTTGGTCGCCTCGGGGAAACCGGTGGGACGCGAGGCAAGGCGGATTTCGTGGTTCACGGGTAGACCTCCTCGGCTGCCCCGAGTGTGCCGAACACACGCCCGCGGGGCGAGCCCGCCCTCCCCTCCTGCGCCCGCGGCAAGACGGCTTTCGCCACCCTTACCGGGATTCGAGCGCCGGCCCAGCCCATGATAGCGTTGCCCCGTGTCCGAGACGCCGGGCTGGAAGATCGGCGCGCTGGCAGGGCTGCTCTTCGCTGGCGCTCTCACCCTGGCGGCGGCTTCCCTGCCTGACGTCCTCGCCTCGGCTACCGCCGCTCCATCGACCGCTGCGCTCCCCTGCAACGGCCACGTCGAGCTGTGCGACCGCCCCTTCGACGAGATCGTCTTCGCCGCGACCCACAACGCCATGGCGACCGCCGACGACGGCTACCTCTGGCCCTTCCAGGAGCATGCCGTCGCGTGGCAGTTGAACCACGGCGTCCGCATGCTCCTTGTCGACACGCACTACTGGTCCGACAACCGCGACGCCGAGGCCTTCGCGGCCCGCCTGGGCCCCGACGCAGCCGCCACCGTACGCGTCGCGACGAACGCAAGCGGCCCGCCGCAACCGGGCGTTTATCTCTGCCACGTCGCCTGCGCGCTCGGCCACACCCCGCTGAACACCGCGCTCGGCGAGATCCGCGCGTTTCTCACCTCCCATCCGCGCGAGGTGATGGGCGTCTTCTTCCAAGACGCTGCCAGCGCCGGCGACACGGAGCGCGCCTTCGCCGAAAGCGGCCTCCTCCCCTACGTCGTCACCCATCTGGCCGGCGCGCCCTGGCCCACGCTCGGCCAGATGATCGCCGACGGCCACCGCCTCGTCGTCTTCGCCGAGACCGGCGGCGCCCCACCGGCCTGGTACCAGCATGGCTGGGACACCGTCCAGGACACCCGCTTCGACGTCCACGATCCCGCGCAATTCAGCTGTGCACTCAACCGCGGCCGGGCGTCCAACAGCCTCTTCCTGCTCAACCAATGGGTGGCGAAGCTCGTGCCCGACCCCGCCGACGCCGCCCGCGTGAACGCCTACGACTTCCTCCTTGGGCGCGCCCGCCAGTGCATGCACGAACGAGGCAGACTCCCCAACTTCATCGCGGTGAACTTCGCCGAGCAGGGCGACCTCCTCCGCGTGGTGGACGCGCTCAACGGCGTCGAGGCGCCGCCCGGCGCGCTCGCCCGCAAGTGATCGGCCACCCGGCTTCCTGACGCGCTTTGGCTCAAGTACACTGGAGCCATGTCCGAGCGCCCCCAGGCCGACCTGCGGCAGCTTGCCATCGCTGCCGCCAGCGAGGCCCTCGATCTCCATCCCCAGACGCTGCGCAAGTACGAGCGCGCCGGCCTCCTGCGCCCTGGCCGCCGCGAAGGCGGTTCTCGGCGCTACTCGTCCGCCGATCTCGAGCGCCTCGCCCTGATCAAGCACCTCGCGGAGGTTCGCCGCGTCAACGTCGCCGGCATGGCCCTCGCCCTCGCCCTGCGCGACGAGCTCGTCGGCCTTCTCGCCGAAGTGGAAGAGCGTGACCCCCACGACGCCCACGTCCTCGTCCGCGAGCGCCTCACCGCGCTCATCCTCCGCTTGCACGAGTAAGGGCCGCCGGACTCCCCGAGCCGCAGTCGTCGTTATCGCGCTGTAACTTGATACGATTCGTATAAGGTTCTATAATGAGCGAAAAGCTCGCGAGGAGCCGAGATGAACCTGCAGCGTTTCACTGAGAAAGCCCAGGAAGCAGTTGTGGCGGCCAGAGCGCTAGCAGAAGAGCTCCAGCACCAGGAGTTGACTGTCGAGCACATGCTTGTCGCCCTCGCGGAGCAGGAAGAGGGCGTCGTCCCCCGTCTGCTCCGCCTCCGCCAGATCGACCCGGGGGCGTTTGCGCAGACGCTCCGCGAGATCCTGGCGCGCCGGCCGAAAGTCTACGGCCACATCCAGGTCTACCTGAGCACCCGCCTCAATACCGCCATCTCCACCGCCGAGAAGGAAGCCGAGCGCCTCCACGACGACTACGTCTCCACGGAGCACCTCTTCCTCGGCGGCGTCGAGCAGGCCGACGGCGAAACGAAGCGCTACTTCCAAAGCGCCGGGCTGGACCGCGACACCGTGTATCAGGCACTCCTGAACCTCCGCGGCAACCAGCGCGTCACCGACCCCAATCCCGAAACAAAGTATGAAGCCCTCCAGAAGTACGGCCGCGACCTCACCGCCTTCGCCGCCGCCGGCAAGCTCGACCCCGTCATCGGCCGCGACGAGGAGATCCGCCGCACCATCGAAGTCCTCTCCCGCCGCACGAAGAACAACCCCGTCCTGATAGGCGCCCCCGGCGTCGGCAAGACAGCCATCGTCGAAGGGCTCGCCCAGCGCATCACGCGCGGCGACGTCCCAGAAGGCCTCAAGGGCAAACGTCTCGTCGCCCTCGACCTCGGCGCTCTCGTTGCCGGGGCCAAGTACCGCGGTGAATTCGAAGACCGGCTCAAGGCCGTGCTCAAGGAAGTCGAGGAGTCGGCGGGACAGGTCATCCTCTTCATCGACGAGCTGCACACGGTGGTCGTGGCCGGTGCGGCTGAAGGGGCGATGGACGCCTCCAACATGCTCAAGCCGATGCTCGCCCGGGGTGAGCTCCACTGCATCGGCGCCACGACGCTCGACGAGTACCGCAAGTACATCGAGAAGGACGCCGCCCTCGAGCGCCGCTTCCAGCCTGTCCGGGTCGGCGAGCCTTCGGTCGAAGACACCATCTCCATCCTCCGCGGCCTGCGCGAGCGCTACGAAGTCCACCATGGCGTGCGCATCAAGGACGCCGCTCTCGTCGCCGCGGCCGTCCTCTCCAACCGCTACATCACCGACCGCTTCCTGCCCGACAAGGCGATCGACCTCGTCGACGAAGCCGCCGCCCGTCTGCGCACCGAAATCGACTCCCTGCCCGTCGAGCTGGACGACGTGGAACGGCGCATCCTCCAGCGCGAAGTCGAGCGCGAAGCCCTGCGCAAGGAAACTGACCCCGCCTCGCGCGAACGGCTCGAGCGGCTCGAACGCGAGCTCGCCGACCTCAAAGAGGAGCAGTCCCGTCTGCGCGCGCAGTGGCAGCACGAAAAGGAGCGCATCGACAGCGTTCGCCGCCTCAAAGAGCAGATAGAGCGCACCCACTTCGAAATCGAGCAGGCCGAGCGCCGCACTGACTACGAAGCCGCCGCCCGCCTGCGCTACACAACGATGAGCGACCTCGAGCAGCAGCTCCGGAATTTGGAAGACGAGGACGACCGCTCCGGCCCCCACCTCCTCGAGGAAGAGGTCGGCGAGGACGACATCGCCGAAGTCGTCGGTCGCTGGACCGGCATCCCTGTCAGCCGCCTCCTCGAAGGCGAGACGCAGAAGCTCCTCCACATGGAAGAGCGGCTGCACGAACGCGTCATCGGCCAGGACGAGGCCGTCAACGCCGTGAGCAACGCCATTCGCCGCTCGCGCGCAGGCCTGCAGGACCCCAATCGACCGCTCGGGTCGTTCATGTTCCTTGGCCCGACGGGCGTGGGCAAGACCGAGCTCGCGCGTGCCCTCGCCGAGTTCCTCTTCGACGACGAGCACGCGACGGTGCGGATCGACATGAGCGAGTACATGGAGAAGCACGCCGTGGCCCGCCTCATCGGTGCACCGCCCGGTTATGTCGGGTACGAAGAGGGTGGCCAGCTCACCGAGGCCGTCCGCCGTCGCCCCTACTCCGTCGTCCTCTTCGACGAGATCGAGAAGGCCCACCAGGACGTCTTCAACGTGCTCCTGCAGGTGCTCGACGACGGCCGCCTGACTGACGGTCAGGGCCGCGTCGTCGACTTCAAGAACACGATCGTCGTCATGACCTCGAATCTGGGCAGCGCTTACCTCGTGGAACCCGGCCTCACCGCCGGGGAGCGCCGTCAGCGCGTCATGGACGCCGTCCATGCGCACTTCCGGCCCGAGTTCCTCAACCGCGTGGACGAGATTGTCGTCTTCCAGCCGCTCACCGAAGAGGACATCCTCCGCATCGTCGACATCCAGCTCGCCCAGATGGCCCGGCGGCTGGCCGAGCGCCACATCGCCCTAACCGTGACGGACGGCGCGCGGCGCGAGCTCGCCCGCCGCGGCTACGACCCGTTCTTCGGTGCTCGTCCCCTCAAGCGCGCCATGCAGCGCGAGCTGCTCGATCCCCTCGCTATGCGGCTGCTCAAAGGTGAGTTCCACGACGGCGAAGAGATCGTCGTCGACCACGACGGCGCGGCGTTGACCTTCCGCGCCGTCAGCACCGGCGAGCCGGTGCTCGCGTAGTAGCAGGTAAGCGACGGCCGCGGGAAGCTAAAGCCCACCCATGAAGCTGCTGCTCTCCTGGCTGCGCGAGCTCGTCGACGTCGACCTCCCGGCACCGGAGCTTGCCCGCCGCCTCCTTGACGCGACGGCCGAGGTCGAATCATGGGAGAGGATCGGCGCCGACTGGGACCCGGCCCGTATTCGCGTCGCGGAGGTCGTGGCAGTCGATCCCCACCCCAATGCCGATCGTCTCCGCCTCGCCACCGTCGAGACCGGCGACGGCCGCCGGCAGGTAGTCTGCGGCGCGCCCAACCTGGCCGTGGGCCAGAAAGTCGCCTTCGCCAGCGAAGGCGCGAGCCTCGTCGACGGCCACACCGGCGAGCGCACCGTCCTCAAGCTCCGGCCCATCCGCGGGGTCGCGTCGGCCGGCATGGTCCTGAGCGAGAAGGAGCTCGGCCTCTCCGACGCCCACGAGGGCATCCTCGTCCTCCCGCCCGACGCCCCGGTCGGCCGCCCGCTGGTCGAACAGATCGGCGACGTCCTCTTCGACATCACAACCTGGGCAAACCGTGCCGACCTCCTCGGCGTCCTCGGCCTCGCCCGCGAAGTGTCGGCCATCACCGGCGCGCCCCTGCGCGAGCCCCACCGCAGCCACGGTGAGAGCGATCGGCGTGCCGCGGACTTCGTCTCCGTCACCATCGAGGACCCGGACCTCTGTCGCCGCTTCACCGCCTCCGTCGTCGAAGACGTTCGCGTCGGCCCATCGCCGGCGTGGCTGCAGGAGCGCCTGGTGCGCATGGGCATGCGGCCCATCAATAACGTCGTCGACATCACCAACTATGTGATGCTGGAAACCGGGCAGCCGCTCCACGCCTTCGACTACGACCTCGTGCGTGGCCGCCGCATCGTCGCGCGCCGCGCCGCGCCGGGCGAGCGGCTGCTGACGCTCGACGGCGTGGACCGCGCCCTCGACCCGGACATGCTCCTCATCTGCGACGGCGAGGGCCCCGTCAGCGTCGCCGGCGTCATGGGCGGCGGCGACAGCGAGGTCAACGACGCCACGCGTACCGTCCTCCTCGAGGTCGCGAACTTCCGGCCGGGCTTCATCCGCCGCACCTCCGCGCGGCTCAAGCTGCGCACCGAGGCGTCCCTCCGGTTCGAGAAGGGCATCGGGCCGGAGATGGCGGAGTACGCCCAGCACCGCGCGCTCCACCTGTTCGAGCGACTCACCGGCGGACTCGTGGCGGCCGGGCTGGTCGACGCCTTCCCCGGGAAGCAGTCCGCAACCGTCGTCGACCTGCCGGCAGCCCGCATCGAACAGGTCCTCGGGATCACCATCCCGCCTGCGGACGTGCTGGGCATCCTTGGTCGCCTCGGCTTCGGCGTGACGGAGGCGCAGGGCGGCTACCGCGTCGTGCCGCCCGACTGGCGCCCGGATGTCGAGCGCGCCGAGGACGTGATCGAAGACCTCGCCCGCGTCTACGGCTACGACCGCCTGCCCGCGACAACCCTGCGCGGCAGCCTTCCTCCGCCCGAGCCTCGTCCCGTCGAAGACCTGCGCGAACGCGTCCGTGACCTCGCCGTCGCCCTCGGCTTTCAGGAGATCATCACCTACACCCTGACCGAGAAAGCGAAGCTCGAACGTGTGGTCGCGCCTGAGGACGCGCGGCGCCTCGACCCGCTCGGCGTGGTCAATCCGGTGGCCGCCCGCCACACCTGGTTGCGTACCAGCCTGCGCCCGGCCCTGCTCGAGACATACGCCGCCAACCGCCGCCAGCGCGAAGGTGCGCTCCGCCTCTTCGAAGCGGGCGTCGAATACCTGCCCGTCGAAGCCGACCTCCCCCACGAACGGCCCGTCGTCTGCCTCGTGCTGGGCGGCGAGCGCCTCGATCGCTGGGGTCGTGCGGCCGGCGAACGGCTCGACTTCTTCGATCTCAAGGGCGCTCTAGGCGCGCTCCTCGCCAGGCTGGGCGTCGAGGCCGCGTGGCAGCCCAGGAGCGAGTTCGGCCTGCTCGACGGCCATACGGCGGCCATCGTCGCTGGCAGCGAGCGCGTCGGAATGGTTGGCCAGGTGCATCCCGCCACGGCAGCCCGCTTCGACGTCGACGAGCCCGTCTTCCTGGCCGAGATCTGGCTGGAGGACCTCGTCCGCGCCCTCCCCGAACGCCCTGCCTACGCTCCCCCGTCGCGCTACCCGGAGGTCCGCCAGGACCTCGCCCTCGTCGTCGATGTCGCCACGCCGGCCGGGCGGGTGCTCGATCTCGTCCGCTCGCACCGCGCCGCCGGCGTGCGCCTCGCCGCAGACCTGTTCGACGAATACCGCGGGCAGGGGGTGCCTGCGGGCAAGAAGTCGCTCGCCCTCCGCCTGCACTACCGCGCCGAAGACCGCACCCTGACCGACGACGAGGTCGCTCGCATCCAGGCCGGACTCCTCCGGCGGCTGGAAAAGGAGCTGGGCGTCACCCTCCGTCGCTGAGCGTCCTCTCGGGTGCTGCACTACCGCACGACGATAGTGACCTCGACCTCGATCGACGGCATCCCGCAGGCGGGCGTCGCTCGCCGGCAGACCGGGTCGCCCGTCGCTCGGATGAGCGCGCTGCCAGGCGCCAGCGCACGGTAGAGCGCCTGGACCCCCGTCGGCACGGTCGCGCCCGTCACGACACCGAGGACCGCGGGGTTGTTCGTCGTGACGTCCCAGGTGTACGCCTCCCCCAGCCTCACGAGCACCTCCGTGCCGACCGCCACAATGACCGTCGTCCGGTTATCGGCCACGGTCACCTCCCGCGGGCCGGCCGGAACCACGGTTGGCACCGCCGTCGCCGTCGGCGTGGGCGTGGCTGCCCCGCTGGCTGGCGTCACCGGCGTGGACGCGGGCGCCGGCTGCGTCGGCGCAACGGTAGGGGACGTGACAGAGGCCGCCGCAGTCACGGTCGCTGACTGCGGACTGGCCGCGGTCGGCGAAGCTGTCGCCACCAGGGCGGAGACCGACGCGCCCGGTGAGGCGTTCCCCGGGGGCCCGTCGTCGTCGCCGGCGCACGCCGAAGCGAGCAGCCCAGCCACCAGGGCCCCCAGCAGTGCCGCAGCGATCTCCAGCCGCACGACGATCCTCGTTGTCGAGCCTACTCCCTGCGCTCGCGGCCCGGTAGGCGTCAGCGCTGACCAGGGCGCGCGGTCGCGTCGAGGCAGGTCGAGACGCCCCCGTCGAGCCCCTGGCGGAAGGAGTCCACCCGCTGCTCCGCCGAGCCGTGCGCGTGGGGGTCGTACCAGGGCGTGCCTGCCGGGTCCGCTGCCTGCGTCAGGCTGGTGGTCGCCTCCTGGAGATCGCCCTCGGACACGAGGCCACGCGCCTGCGCGTCCTGGCTGTATGCGCCCGCGAGACAGTCCGCTTGCAGCTCCAGCGCGATCGCCGGCGTGTCTTCGGAGAGCAAGCCCAGCTCGTCCTGGACGACGTGCCCCCACTCGTGCGCGAGGATGAACACCGGCCCGAAGT
>JADLBJ010000156.1 GCA_020847765.1 Dehalococcoidia bacterium | reverse complement strand
GCGCCGATGCCGCCGGAGCGGCCCTTGTGCAGGGGCACGACAGCCTGGTTGCCGAACAGTTCCTGAGAACGCGACTCGACCCGCTGCAGGATCAGCACCTCATCATTGAGCTGCTTGACCACGGGCGGGAGGTAGTAGTCCTTCAGGACGTTCGACAGCGTGGTGAGCGTTGCGCCAGCCACTGCTGCTGTCTCCTGTTGGTCGGAGGAACTGGGGAGCCCGACCTACTCCCTGAAGCGCCGCCTATGCGAAGGCGTTGCGGAGGTATTCCTCCGCGGCGGAGTGCGCGTCCTCGAGGGACTCGAAGCCGCGGGGCGTCACGGTGGCGCCAGCGAAGCCCGGCTCGTCGCCGCGCTGCTGCTGGGCCATCTTCCCGTGCGCGTACCGCTCGAGCACACGCTGCTCCCACGCGGCGTACTGGGCGGCCGCAGCCTCGAGGTCGCCGTCGTCTCGACCCAGTGCAAGCTGGTACACCGAGTCGATGTCTTCGTCCTGCCACGACTCGTGCGCGGCCCGGATCTTGGCTTCCTTCTGCTGGTTCTGCGCCTCGTACCCCGCGAGTTCGGCAGCCTGCCGCTCGGCCTGGAACGAGTCCTTGAGGGACTGCAGCTCCTGCTTCAGTGCGAGCAGTTCGGGGTCGGATCCCACTCCGCCGCCCATGTCCGGGGCCTCGAACTCGTCGTACCCGTCGTCAGGGGCTCCGGCCCCGCCGGTGGCGAGGTCGAGGAGCTGGGCCTGCGTCAGGGCCTCCTGCAGCTCGTGGTAGAACTGGACTGCGGCGTTCGGATCCGTGCGGAGCGACTCGAGGAACTCGAGATCGGACTGACGAGCCCGATACTCCTCCTCACGCGCCTGCGACTTCCGCGTGTAGTCCGCGGTGAGCATGCGCTCGCGCTCCTTGAGGTAGGCCTGCTGCTCCGGGGACATCCCCTCGAGCAGGGCCTTCAGGTCGAGGTCGCCCTGGTCGCCCTCCTGAGCCTGGGGCTCGGGGGCGGGGGTCTCGGCCTGCTCTGCCGGTGCCTCCGACTGCGGCGGGTTCGTGCCGGCGCGCGCTGCGTCGTCCTGCGCGTTCGCCTCCACGAGTGCCTGGGCGGCTTCCTCGGCGGTCATGGACATGTAGAGCTACTCCTCTCTGGGGGCCTCGAGTGCGCGCGGCGCTGGTTCGATGACCTCTCCGTCGATGGTCGCCGCCCGGTGGCGGGCGGCTGAGAGCGCCCCCTGCATCGCGGCCGACAGGGCTGCCGTGATCTCCTCGGGGGAGGGCAGCTCGTGCTTGACCTCGGTGCGGTGGGTCGCCAGGCCCTTGGCGCGGGTGATCTTGTCGTCCAGGACGCCGACGACGGTGATGAGTTCCGACGTCTTCGCGTCCGGGATCTTGCGCTCGATCTCCGCCAGGGCCTTGTCTCGCACGCGCACGGCGTCGTCTACGAACTCACCGGCGTCCTGCGCTGCGATCTCGTGGACGATCTCGGGAACGCCATCGCGCTCCCACTCCTGCTTCCACCGGCGGACGGTGGACTCGGGGATGCCGGTCTCGCGGGCGACCCGCTTCACGTTCCCGTCATGGATCGTGAGGGCGAGGAACCCGCGAGCCCGGTCGTCGTCCGTGTACTGCTGGCGGCTACCGGCCATTGTCGGCCGGCGCCTTCGGCCGGAAGTCGGACTGCTCGGCGCGCTTGCGCGCCAGCTCCGCCTCCGAGGCCGCCTTGTGCGTGCGGATGACCTCCTGCTGCGTCCTCAGCATCTCCTGCTGCGTCCGCATGCCCTCCTGCTGAGTCTGCAGTGCAGTCGCGGTGCGCTCCTGCATCGCCAGATCCTCCTGGGTCAGGGGGTCGTTGCCGGCGCTGTCCATGTCCGGCTTGTCGATGGTGTCGATGACTACGCTCTCGAGCGGCGGCTCCATCGCATCCTCGGGGCTGACGTCCACGCCCGAGTTCTGTAGCAGCTTGCTCGTGCCGGTCGGGCCGAGCGTGCCGTGGATCGAGAGGCTGACACGCGGCGACTGCGGCTCCGCCATCGGCGGCTGGTTCGCGGCCTGCATGTGCAGCTCGTAGTGCATCAGCGCGCGTCGGCGCGCGTCCGGCGGCCACCGCTCGAACTCCGCGCCCTTGATCGTCAGGGCGTGGATGTCCATGTGGGCCGGGTGGTTGTCGGTGATGGTCGGCTGTAGGGATGCGCGCTCGAGGAGCTGCATCACCAGGCCCTCGTCCACGGCCCCCGTCTCGGGGTCGGGCTCGAGCGGCTGGCCGGTATCGGGGTTGACCCCCGCCTGCAGCGCGCCGAGGGCGTCCTGGTAGGCCTCCGGGTTCACCGGCTCGCCGTTCAGGATGCGGTCGTTCTCGCGCTCGGCCTGATCCTCGTCGGCGAGGAGCCGGGCGCGGACGCCGTTCATGTCTGCGAGGTCGAGGTACTTCAGCGCCTGGTCGGGCCGCAGCACCTGCATGTTGACCAGCTCCTGGATCCGCGCCATCCGCATCGCACGGGTGCGCGGCAGGCCGGAGCCGGCCTCGGCGTGGAAGTCCACGTCGCCGTCGATGTCGGCGCCCATGAACTTCTGGACGCTGACCCGCCCGCCCTCGCCTCGAATCTTCATCAGCCGGGGCTCGGTGTAGTGCTTCTGGGCGAACAGCAGCATCAGCTTGCCCGCTCGAGCGAGCGCGACCTCGATGCTGTCGATCACGGGGGCGATCTGATCGACCGCCGTCTCCTGTAGGAGGTCGATGGCCAGGCCGGCCTCGACGTTCGGCGGCACTTCGCCGCGCGTGATGAGCGTCGTGCAGAACAGGCGGTCGAGCCGGGCCTGCATGTCGGCCAGGTGCTCGAACACGTAGGGCGGCACCGCCGGCATGTCGCGCCACTCGGGGCGCTCGCCGTTGACGGCGTTGTACTCGATGACGGCGCCTGACTCGTTCGTCGGCCGCTGTCGCAGCGAGCCCGCCGGCGCGATCATCTGGGGCCGCGCCGTGAGGTTCTGCATCTCCACGACGATGGAGAGCGTCTTGTTGATCTCCTTCTGGATCGGCCGCGCGTGCGTGACGATCGCCTCGTCCTCGACCCGTCCGGGGAACCGGATACCGGGGAACCGGACGAGCGGGAGCATCTTGATGTGGTTGCCCTTCGCGTCCACGAACGGCCAGGGGCCGTCGTAGAGGATCCGGTCGGGGCTCTCGATCCAGACCACGTACCGTCCCTCGGGGAGGTCGGGGCCGGGCATGAAGTACCCGATGTAGACCTTCTTGACGATCGGGTCGATCTTGTCGGGGCTCGACGTGAACGGGATCGCCGAGTCGTAGTCGCCGGGGATCGAGTCGGGCTTGACCGGCTCGCCGCCGGGCCAGCGCCGTGCGATCTCCTCGGGCGTCAGCGAGTGCTCGCAGACGGCCCACTGGGCGTCCTCGAAGGACTTGGCCGTCGGGTCGATCCAGACGCAGAACGGCGGCATCGCCTCGACCCGGATCTCGCCGGGGTAGACGACGTGCTCGAACTGCGCGGGATCGACGCCCATCGACGCGAGCTGCTTGCGGAAGGCATCCGCCAGCCGCGTGTCGGTGATGATGTCGCCGTCCGGCGAGACCATGAACTTCATGGACTTGCCGGCGAACGGATCCCAGCCGATCTTCCACCAGCCGTTGGCGCCCAGGCAGCTCCACGTCAGGGACTCCTTGAGCTTGTCCTCGAGACCGAGCTGCAGCCACCACCCCTCGTTCAGCCTCTCCGCCACGGTCGCGCCGCGGATGGCGTCGGGTGTCCCGCTCGAGGGGGTCGCGTAGATCGCCGGCTTGGTCTTCGTCAGCATGCTGACGTAGCTCTGGACGCCGGGAAGGATCTGATTGCTGACCAGCCGGACGCGGTACCGCGGCTTCGAGCCCTCCTCGGTGGGCAGGGCCTCGATCCGGTCGGAGCGCCGGTTGTACCAGGCGTACTGGTTCCCCTTGTAGAACGCGAGATTCAGCTTCCACTCGCGCTCCATGGACTCCCGCCGCTTCTTGACGATCCCGAACTTCCGGATCAGCTCCTTCGGGTCGGTCGTCCTGGCGAGCGACGTCGGCGACGTAACCGCGCCTCCGGGGGTCTCGGCCACGCCGCGCCTCCTCTCTCAGCTAGGGGTCGATGATCTCGACGGTGGTGTTGGAGAAGCCGAGCTGATCGAGGATCCGCTCAGCCTCCTCCTGGCTCATGGCGCGCTCCTGCACCATCGTCTGGACGTCCTCGAGGGCTTCGTCCAGGGGCTGCAGGGCCGGCCAGTTGTAGGCCGGCTCGGCCGGTGGTGCGGGCTCGTTGCGGCGCTCGAGCTGGGCGAGCAGCCGCTCGACGCGGGCTCGCTCCTCCGCGAGCAGCTCGCGCAGGAGCCCACAGGCGGGGCACTCCCTACTTCGACGCATCGGCCTTCGGACGGCTCACGCGCTCCTTGACCACCACGGGCTTCGATGCCTCGGCGACGGCCGCGCGCATGGCCTCTACGACCTCGGCGACGGCCTTGTCGATCATCGCCTGCCGTGCTTTGCCGGCCTCGCTGTCGCGGTCGGCCAGCGCCTCCTGAAGCTCGAAGCTGAACTTCTCGTAGTGGTTGTGGGACGCCTCGACCGCGGCGTAGATGGTCGGATCCACGAAGTCGAGGAGCCGGGCCATGGTCGCAGCGCAGCCGTGGCAGACGAGCTTGCGGCCGGAGAGCCGCGTGGTGACTCCGATCTCGAAGTCGTACCCCGTGTCGATCACGGGGAGCTTCGCGTCGGGGTTCGGCCACTGCTCACAGAGGAAGCAGGTGTTCGGCGCAGGCAGTGGTTCCCCCGGTGGGCGGAGCTGCATGGAGCCTCCTTGGTCGGTGGGCTACCAGTCGGCGCCCATCTCTGGATCGAAGTCCCTGGACTCGGGCGTGCCGAGGTCGGCGATCTCGCGCCGCGCCAGGTCTTCGACGCTTCCCATCGGCATGTCGTCGCGCAGCCAGGACGGGAGCTTCCGCTCGGGCTCGTCGGGGAGCAGCGCGCCGGCGCACCGGAGCGCGATCTCGACGGCATCGAGCGTGTCGTCGTGCGTGTTCTTGAGGGTGGAGTCGTAGCCGATCCACTCCTCGATGAAGTCCACGTGGGAGCGGTGGATCCGCACCTTGCCGAGCTGGAACAGCGGCGCCATCCGCAGGATGCGCTCGGCCTTCTTCCCCTTGGAGAGGATCGGGACGACCGGCATCATCCCCGGCAGCGAGCTGAGCATCTGGCTCAGCGCGGCCTGGTAGGCGTTCGACTCGACGCCGACGAACTTCGGCCGGTGCTTGACGTACCAGCTCTGGATCATCCGCACCTGCTCGGGGAACGGGATCCGGGCGGCGTAGAGGTCGAGGAGGTAGGCGAGCCCGCCGATCTTGTCGAAGCCGATGAGCGCCATCACGAAGCGGTCGGCGTCGTCCGACAGCGAGATCGCCGGATCGACGGCCATGAACAGCTCGAGCGGCAGCTTGCCATCCTTCGTCCGCGGCAGCCTCACGTCGTCCGAGCCGGGCGGCACGTCGCCGACGGTGTAGTAGTGCAGCCACTCGCCGGACAGCTCGCGCCCCGCCATTGCGTCGAACGAGGCCTCGTACTCGCGCGCGAAGATGATCGGGTGCATCGTCCGCTTGGCGTAGAGCCACTCGTCCTCGCTGAAGTACGGGTTGTCGATCGAGCGGTACTCGACCGAGCCGTGGGCCGCGTCCGCGACCGAGGTCAGGCTGAAGCCCAGCTCCCAGAACCAGTTGTGGCCGCCGGGCGCCGGCGTCGTCGTGGTGATGACGATGCCCTCCCGGTCGGAGAGCGCCGGCCGCACCGCGTTCCAGGCGGAGTCGTTGCGGACGAAGCTGGCCTCGTCAATCCAGAGGATGTCGAGGCCGGCACCGCGGAGGGACTCGGGGTCGTCCGCGGTCTTGAACTCGAGGAGGGCGATGATCTCGCCGTCCCGGTAGAACTCGATGTACTTCTCGCCCTTGTGGAGCTTGTAGTCCACGCCGGCAACGAGCCCCGCCTGCTTGACGACGGCGAGGAACGTGAGGTAGGACGGCCGGCCAATCTTGTAGTTCTCGGCGAGCGCCCACACCCAGAGCGGGACGCTGTTCCACGCCTTGCCGGGGTGGAAGTCGGCGTAGAACTGCTCGGGGTGCTGGCAGTAGTACAGGACGTCCCAGGCGGCCGAGAGCGTCTTGCCGCCGCGCCGGCCCGCAGCGAGATGGCGGAACCGCTCCGACATCCCGTGAAACAGGATCTGCCAGATGTGCGGCGAGTAGCCGTGCTGCAGGAACCAGTAGAACTTCAGCGGCGTGCGCTCGACGGCGGCCATGACGGCCGAGTCCGGAGGGAGGCCAAGCTGCGCCTTGTAGCGTGCCATGGCCTCCCTTCCGGTTCGTGTGCCTCGAAGCTGGGGCGAGGCGTCCGACCCTCGAGAGGGGCGGAGGGACTAGTTGTGCGTGAACTCCCAGGCCAGGAGCGCGACGATGGCCGCTTAGCCGAGGAGCCTGAGGAGTCGCACTACTTGCCGAGGACGAGCACCCGGACGCTCACGGCGTCAAGGTCGGTCTCGTCCGGGGTGGCCTCCTCCGGGCCGTCCGTGGAGTCCGTGCGGGTGGCGATCAGCTTCGAGTTCGTGTAGTCGTACACGAAGTTGTAGCCGACCGTGGTGAGCCCGCCCGCCGAGGTCGCCCCCATGGGGATGACGCCGACGATCTGGGTCAGGCCGAAGTCCGACGCGGTGAGCGACTCGCCGGCGGCGAGGGCGGACGAGTCGAAGTCCACGTCGGCGGTGACGTAGCGCAGGTTGCCGAAGACGCCCTGCGACTGGCCGTCGTACTGGACGCGGGTGACGGTCAGGGCCATGCCTAGACCCCGATCACGACCACGCGGATGGTGAACGTCGAGGCATCGCCGGTGAACTCGGCGAGCGTCGAGGCCGATCCGGACTCGCCGTCACGGTAGAACGCGAGCTTGCTGGTGGCGGTGTTGTAGAACGGGACGTACCCGAGCGCCTCCGCGTCCACGCCGCCGAGGAGCACGGCGTAGATCGTGGTGAGGCCGACGTTGGCCGCGGAGAAGGACTCGCCGCCGGCCGCCATCGCGCTGTCGCCGGTGACGTCGAGGATCAGGAACTGCAGGTGGTTCGCGCTCTCGCCGGCCGTCTTCCCGACCACCGGCTCGAAGGTGAGTGCCATGTGATGGTCTCCTCTCGAGGGATGTGTGCGCTAGACGATCCGGTCGATGAGGCCGAGATCGAGTGCCTCGGTCGCGTCCATGTACCAGTCCGTCTTCTTCCATCGGGACGCCAGCTCGTCCCGCGTCAGCTTGCTCCGCGCCGTGAGGATGTCCAGCCCCTTGCCTTGCAGGCGCTCGAGCAGCTTCAGGTGGTCGGCCAGCTCGGCGACGGATCCTTCCGCGCCCGAGCTGATCTCATGCACCATGAAGACCGCGTGCTCGGCCATCTGGCGCGTGTCACCGGCCTGCATCAGGATGGCCGCCATGGACGCGGCCTGCCCGATGCAGGTGGTGGTGATGTGATGCCCGGCCGCTGAGAGCGCGCGGAGGAAGTCGAACAGCGCGAACCCGTCGATGACGGAGCCGCCGGGGGAGTTGAACACGATCTCGATGGCGGCGCCGGGCTCACGCCGGCTCCACCGATCGACCTGGCTGATGCAGTCGGCGACCGTCATCGGCGAGATCGGGCCGTAGAGGATGTACCGCAGCGCGTGGTCGCGCCCCGCGAAGGTGTCGGTCACGGTGTGTGCGAGCGCGCGGTTCTGAAGATGGGCCTGGGCGGTCTCGGCGTCGAACTTGGCGCGCTGGGACTCGAGCATGGCGATGGTCGCCGCCTCGAGGGCGGGGCTCATCGGGTGCTCCATCGTGCCTCCTCGCTTCTAGTGGGGGCGGGGGTTGCCGCAGTTCGGGCAGGTGCGCCAGTAGTAGGCGTTCGACTTGCTGCATCCCGAGCAGTGCCAGGGCTCGCGGGACTGCAGGATCACGCGCCGCTTCGGTGCGACGTTGCTACCGAAGGCCACCCCTACGAGAACTCCGTGATGAGGACGGCGCCGGTCGAGTTGTTCGCCCAAATGCCCGTGACGATGCCG
Source organism: Dehalococcoidia bacterium (assembly GCA_020847765.1). GTDB lineage: Bacteria > Chloroflexota > Dehalococcoidia > Tepidiformales > Tepidiformaceae > JADLBJ01. The sequence goes on along the minus strand of JADLBJ010000156.1, from coordinate 444 downwards.
ACGTAGCCGTAGGGGATCTCCCAGTACCCGGTGGACGCGGCGACCTTGACGGTGAAGTTCGTCAGGGATGCGGCCGACCCGAGCTTGATGTAGAGGATCTCGGTGCTGATGTTCTGGAAGCAGGCGCCGAGGCGGCTGGCGTTCGCCGCGAGGAGGGTCACGACGGTCGCGCTGTCGTCCACCGAGGACACGGTGGCGTTCGTGGCGTTCTGCGCCATGGGGCCTCCCTTCGTGGTAGGTGGTGGGTGCTCGAGGCTGCGGGGGCAGGGGTCGAACCTGCGTCTCGGCGGTCAGAGCGCCGCATCCTGCCTCTAGAAGACCCCGCACGGCCCCCGGTGGGACTCGAACCCTTCCGAGGACGCCGAGGCGCCCCCGTCCACCCGGCCGGGGAGCTAGGCGAGGGCTCGGGTCGCTCGCGCGACCTCTGGCAGCGCCGTCCCAGCG
>JADLBJ010000155.1 GCA_020847765.1 Dehalococcoidia bacterium | reverse complement strand
CCGAATCCAGCTCGTACACAGCCAGGTACGGTGCCGGCATCGTCCCCCGGTTCAGCTTCGACATCTTGTAGCGCGTGCAGCTGCGGAAGTGGGGCGCCTTGATCACGTCGACGATGTGGTTGTCCGTGTACCACTCGTTGAACGTCCCGATCTCCCGCGGGTCTTCCGGATGGGTGAAGACCGTCATCAGGGCCTTCGGTGGGTCGTCGCCGGCGGGCGTCGCCCTTCCCACCTCAGCGACCTTCTCGAAGTAGGCCCAGCCGTCGATCCCGACGATCCCCCCCTCCGCCTCGCCCGTGGGCGGCGGCATCGGCAGGCGGTAGGCGTTCGCCGTGCTGAAGTGCTCCGTCAGCACCTGCTGCGTCCCCCACGCGTCCTGGGTCTCCACCTGGTAGAGCGCCAGGTACTGCGGCGCCTCGCCCAGGTTGCTCTTCGCCTGCTTGAACCGGTTGGCGCTTTCGAACCCCGGAATCAGCAGCACGTCCTGGATGTGGTTCCCGGAATACCACTCGTTGAACTCCCCCTCCCGCGCGGGATCCTGCGGGTGCGTCAGCACCACCATCAACGTCGGACTGGTTCCCATCGTCATGTACCTCCTGTGATTGCGCCCTGCCCCTGCGCCCACCAAACCGCATGCTGGAATACGCCGCGCACTCTATACCACTCCGGCGACGGCAAAAAGTAGCCCCTCGCCACCCCGTGCCCTTCGGCGCCCCGCTCGCGCGCGGGTGGCCGCCGGTTCGCCTGCCTGGCCCGCGCGCCGTCGATGCCCGAACATCGAAAGGAGCAGCCCCCGTATCGCCCCCCCGGAGAGAGACCGTGACGCCGGCCCCCGACCTCGCTACCCCTTGCCGCCACGCTCCGCCTCTTCCCGTCGTCGCCGTCTCGCGCGCCTCCGCTGTCGCGGGGTCGTGATGTTCGCGTTCAATCTCACCTCTGTCCCCGAGGGCCCGGTCGCGCCGCGCACGGGCCTCCTCCGCCCTCCGCACGGCGACGTCCGCACGCCGGCGTTCATGCCCGTTGGCACCCTCGCCACCGTAAAGGCCCTCCTCCCAGAAGAAGTCGCTGCCGCCGGCGCCGAGATCCTTCTGGTCAATGCCTACCACCTCTACCTGCGTCCCGGCCACGAGATCGTCGCCGACCTCGGGGGCGTCCATCACTTCATGCAGTGGTCCGGCCCCATCCTTTCGGACAGTGGTGGCTTCCAGGTGTTCAGCCTGGCCTCCCTCCGGCGCGTCGACGAAAGCGGCGTGCGTTTCCGCTCCCACATCGACGGCTCCGAACACGACTACACCCCGGAGCTCGCCCTTGCCGTCCAGCGCGCCCTCGGTGTCGACGTCGCCATGCCGCTCGACCACGTCGTCCCCGGCGGCGCGTCCGAGAACGACGCCCGCGCGGCCGCCGACCGAACCCTTCGCTGGTACGAACGCTCCCGCGCCGCCGCCGGCGACCTGGCCGTCTTCGCGATCGTCCAGGGCGGCACCTTCCCCGCCCTCCGCCGCCAGCACGCCCGCGCCCTGGCTGCCCTCGACGCCCCCGGCTACAGCGTCGGCGGCCTCTCCGTCGGCGAAGCCAAAGAACTCATGTGGGCCATGACCGAGGCCACCGTCGCCGAGCTACCCACCGACCGCCCTCGCTACCTGATGGGCGTTGGCAGCCCCGAAGACCTCGTCAACGGCGTCGCCCGCGGCGTCGACATGTTCGACTGCGTCCTGCCGACCCGCCTCGGTCGCACTGGTGCCCTCTTCACCGACGCCGGCCGCGTCGCCGTCGCCAACGCCCGCCACCGCCACGTCCCTCGCCCGCCCGATCCCGGCTGCGACTGCCTCCTCTGCGCCCGCTTCAGCATGGCCTACCTCCACCATCTCTTCCGCAACCGCGAGCTCCTCGGCTACCGCCTGGCCACCATCCACAATGTCCGCTACCTCGTCCGCCTCACAGAGCGCATGCGCACCGCCATCGCCGCCCGCCGCTTCGCCGACTTCGCCGTCGACTACCTCGGCCACTATCAGCCCGCCGACGATGCCGTCCGCGCTGAACAGCGCGCCCGCTGGCACCCGCCGCGCGCTGCCGGCCCGCTCGTCTAAGACCGCCGCGAGAAGTGCCGCCCGGGCTCACCGCGGCCCTCACGGTCTGCTATCCTGGAACGACCGGGTGCCGCACGCACCGGGCCCGGGAGCGCGGCCCGCGAGCGAGCGGGGCAGTTGACAGGCGACCCCCTTCGCGCTAATCTTCTCGTTCGGGCCTTCGATGAGGCCGGCGCACTTTAACAACTGGATAGCGGACGAAAGAGAACGTCTGGGAACCCGTTCAAGGGAACGTGAGCCGGCTTGTCCGGCTTGAGGTTTCTTTTTTCGGAGAGTTTGATCCTGGCTCAGGACAAACGCTGGCGGCGTGTATTAGGCATGCAAGTCGCACGAACCTTCGGGTTAGTGGCGGACGGGTGAGTAACACGTGGGTAACCTGCCTCGTAGTGGGGAATAACTCGCCGAAAGGCGAGCTAATACCGCATAACACTCCCGGTGAGACTCCGGGCAGTAAAAGCTCCGGCGCGATGCGAGGGGCCCGCGGCCGATTAGCTAGTTGGTGGGGTAATAGCCTACCAAGGCGACGATCGGTAGCTGGTCTGAGAGGATGGTCAGCCACACGGGGACTG
>JADLBJ010000154.1 GCA_020847765.1 Dehalococcoidia bacterium | reverse complement strand
GGAAGTCGGCCATATGCAGGCGAAGGCGGCCGCAGCCGTAGCCCGCGCCGCTGGAGCCCGCGTCGCCGTGCTGCCCGACCTGGCCGGCATCCCCCGCGTCGTCTGCGCCCGATGGCTGTGAAGCTCGTCGCCCTCGACATCGACGGGACGGTGCTCCCACCTGGCGCCCCACCCGACGCCCACCCATCCCCTCGGCTGGCCGCAGCCGTCGCCCGCCTGCGCGACGCTGGTGTGGCTGTCGTCCTCGCGTCGGGCCGCATGTTCCCCGGCACAGTCCGGATCGCCCGCGCCTTCGGCCTGGACACCCCGGTCGTCTGCCAGCAGGGCTGCTCCGTCCACCGGCTCGACGGCGTCATGCTGCACGAATTCCCGATAGAACGGGCCGCCGCTCTCCAGATCGTCGATTACGCCCGCGAGCGCGACTACGCGTACGAATGGTTCAACCCCGTGCGCTACCTCGCCTCCCGCCCGACCAGAGAAACCATCGCCTACGGTCGCGTCTCCGGCATCAGTCCCGAATACCGGGATGACCCCGAGCGAAGCGGCATCCGGCCAACAGGCGTCGGCGTCATCAGCTCGCCTGCGGAAGCGTCGCTCATCCACCGCGAGCTGGTCGCCCACCACGGCGACTTGCTCCACGTCCTCGACTTCCCGGCAGTCACCGTCGCCGTCGATCGGGATGCCAACAAGGGCCACGCCCTCGCGCTTCTCTGCCGCGACTTCGGCGTCGCCCGCGAGGACGTCGTCGCCATCGGCGACAGCGTGAACGACGCGCCGATGCTCGCCTGGGCCGGCCATGGCGTCGCCGTCGGCCACTGCGACCGTTATGCCCGCGACGCCGCCGACGAGGTCCTGCCCGACGACGTGACGGAGCCGGTGGCCACGTGGCTCGAAACGCTCGTGCCGCGCGGCCTACGAAACGGCCGCCGGCAGGCTGGTCTTCCCTGACCGATCGTTACTGCTGCTGCCCCCCCGTGTCTGCACCTTCCCTCGCCGACCGCTCGATCGCCTCGAGCAGCAGTTGCAGCGCCCGCTCGGCGATGGCCGTCATGACCGCGACGCGTCCACCCAGCAGCAGGACCTCGGTGGCCTCGGTCCCGTCGGGGCCGCCGACAGCGATGGCGACGCTTCCGACCGGCTTGGGCGAGCGCCGGCTGCCTACCGGCCCGGCGATGCCGCTCTCGGCCACCACCCAGGCGGCTCCACTTCGTGCGCGCAGGGCAACGGCCATTGCCACCACGGCCTCAAGGCTCACCGCACCATGGGCGCGCAACACCTCCATGTCCGTTCCGAGATCGCTCTTCGCCGCCATCGAATAGGCGACGACCCCGCGGTCAAACCAGACGGACGCCCCGGGTACGCTCAGCAGGCGCGCGCTGAGCAGCCCGCCGGCCGTCGTTTCGACCACCGCGACCCTCTCGCCACGGGCGAGCAGTGCAGCCGCCACGGCCGCGGCGAGGGGGTCCTCCTCCTGCAGGGCGATGACCGCCTGCCCGCTGTCGTCCATGTTTGCCTCCCCGGGCCGACCGGCGCGCCAGCGGAATACTCGTTTCCGACAAGTCGCCGTCCCGTCAGTTTGCTCGCTTGCTACAGATACGCAACGCCGAGCATGAGGCGATTTAGTTCGCCAGCGGCGAGGCAGGCGAATGCTTGATCTGAATACAGGCCGTCTCGGGAGCTCCGGCGCCCCCGCCTCGAAGGAGCAGGACAATGGCCCTCTCAGGACCGGACAGCGGCCGCACCGCTTCGGTCGTCTTCACCCTCGAAGAGCTCTGGCTCTTGCAGTCGGTGATCCGCCATGAAATCGTCCAGAAGGAGCAGTGGCAGGCCCCCCCGGCCGACGCGGACTTCAACGACCAGGTCGTCGAGTCCCTCTACCGCTGCGAAACGCTCGGCCTCGGCGAAGCGGCGCTCGTCCTTCGCTGGAACGATTGCCTTGTCATCGATTTCTGCGTGCCGCAGTCGGCCAAGTCGCCCAGCGGGGCCGCCATCGGCAAGAACGTTCTCATGAAGTCGTTCCGGGCTCGCAAGGAGATCCGGGAAGGCACGGCGGCCACCGCCGACGAGCCGGGCACCCCCTCTGCCAGCGAGATCCAGGAGCAACTGCGCAACATGAACGGAGGTTCCTAATGCCAGCAACAACCGTCACGCCCACCATCACCCCGACGACCGACCCGTCTATCACACCCTGGCCGGAGCGCTTCACCGACCCTGCGCGCATCTGCCCGCAGCAACGGCGGGAAGGTGCCTCGCCCGACGTGGCGCCCTGACATGGCAGGACTCTGGTTCGACCCGAGCTTCGACCGGGCGCGCTCCGGCGCCGAAGCGCCGTTTGTCCCCCTCGCTGAGCGGACGATCGGCTCCTTCGATCCCAGCCGCCTCGATCTCAGCCCGGGTCGCCGCCTGCGCGTCTTCGCCACGCTCGTCCATTGCGTGGATCCCGTAACAGGGGCGGTGGCGCTGCGCGACACCCATCACCCCTTCCTGGTGCCAGATCAGCCAACGTCATACGGCGACCTGCTCCAGCGGGTCGAGAACGAAGACGGCCTGGCCGAAGTGAGGCAGACGCTCGACACCCTGCCGCTGCGCCTCGGCCAGCCTCGGCCCCTCCTCACCGCTCTCCCTGAAGAGCACCAGTGGACGGCGCGCGACCCCGACCTGCCGCCCGCCCTTCAGGACCTCGGCGACGAGGTCAACGAAGACGTACGTGAGGCGCTGTTCGCCTACGACAATCCCGGCCGTTACTACCCGGGGATCGATGCCGGCATCGATCCCGTCCCGGACGAGCATGTCAAGCTCGTCATCTGGGCGCTCCAGCGCGAGCTGAACCGCGAGCTGCGCCCGCAGGAAGGCCACTACGGCGGCAGCCCACCGCTTCCGGCCGCACCTCTCGCACAGCTCCCCTGGGACATCCAGCGCGCCGTCGTCGAGCGACGCCGATGGCGCTACGGCCAGTGGGGAATCGGCCGCGCCGAGTGGGAATGCGGCGTCTGGAGCCTCTGGCGCGTGCCGCTCGACCCGGACTACGTCCCCCGGCGTGCGCAGCGACTGAGCCCCGCCGCCGCCTGAGATCACACGTTTCACCAACGGTGCAAGCCCCGGCCGGGGCTTGCACCACCTCTGGCCATCCGGTCAGGACAGTCGGATCGGGACCAGTTCGATGCCGTCGCGCGGGCAGAGCGGCGGGCCACAGGCCATGCACCCGCAGCAACGTACCGGATCGACAACGGCCTTCAGCCGCCGCGACGGGGGGAAACGCACGAGCGCGATCGCGTCATAGACGCATACCTCCAGGCAGTCCTGGCAGCCGTCGCAGAGTTCTGCGTCGACGCGTGCTTCATGCATGGCCGCGCCATCCGCCCCGCGCGCAGGCGCTAGGCGTGCGAATGGCCGGCGCCCGCATGAGCCACCTGCGGGATATGCTCGACCGGGCGGACGATCGCCATCTTCAGGCTCTCCGGCTCGCAGACCAGGACGCAGACCCCGCAGCCCATGCACTTCTCTGCGTCCACCGTGGCCTTGAGCCTCCTGTGCCCCGCCACCTTCTCCATAGCCAGAGCGTCGAACT
>JADLBJ010000153.1 GCA_020847765.1 Dehalococcoidia bacterium | reverse complement strand
TTAGCTTGTTGACGGTCTCATGGAATTCGGACGCCGGGTCGGAGTCGTAGACGATGCCGCCGCCGGCCTGGCGGTAGGCGACGCCGTACTTGACGACCCTCGTGCGGATGGCGATGCAGGTGTCGAGGCTGCCGGTGAAGGAGAGGTAGCCGACGGCGCCGCCGTAGACTCCGCGGCGTTCGCTCTCGAGCTCGGCGATGATCTCCATGGCGCGGACTTTGGGCGCGCCGGAGAGGGTGCCGGCAGGGAAGACGGCGCGCAGGGCGTCGAAGCGGGTTTGGTCGTCGCGGAGCTGCCCGGAGACGTTGGAGACGATGTGCATCACGTGCGAGTATCGCTCAATGTGCATGAGCGAATCGACCTGCACGGTACCGGGCCTGGCAACGCGGCCGACGTCGTTGCGCCCGAGGTCGACGAGCATGATGTGCTCGGCGCGTTCCTTTTCGTCGGCGAGGAGATCGCGGGCGAGCTGCTCGTCTTCCTCAGGGGTGCGCCCCCGCGGGCGGGTGCCGGCGATGGGGTTGTTCTGTACGACACCGTCCTCTACGCGGACGAGGAGCTCGGGGGAGGCGCCGACGATCTGAAAGCCGCCCATGTCGAGGTAGAACATGTAGGGGGACGGGTTCACGGTGCGCATCTGCCGATAGACGTTGAAGGGATGGACGGCGGTCGGGCGGGCGAGGCGGCGGGAGGGCACGACCTGGATGACGTCGCCGGCAACGATGTGGTCGCGGATCTTCTCGACCCAGAGCTCGTAACCTTCGCGCCCGACGTTAGCCGTGGCCTTGCCGTTGGCGCGCAGGACAGCGTTGACGTCCTGCGGCGGCAGCGGCACGGTCGTGTCGGCGAGGCGCTCGACGATGGTGTCTATCTGGAAGGCGGCCTGGCGGTAGGATGCCTCGACGTCGCCGTCGAGGCGGCAATGGGCGACGACCTTGATGGTATGGCGGAGGTGGTCAAAGACGACCAGGGCGTCGCAGAAGAGGAACATGGCTTCGGGGATGCCGAGGACGTCCTTCTGCTCGCGGTACATGCGCGGTTCCCAATGGCGGACGGCGTCGTAGGCGACGTAGCCGATGGCGCCGCCGGTGAAGGCGGGCACGCCTTCGACGCGGACTGCGCGAAAGCGGGCGAGCTCCTGCTCGAGGGGGAGCAGCGGGTCGCCGTCGTATTCGAGGCCGGGGCCTGTGCGGAGGACGCGGTAAGGCTGGGTGCCGATGAACGAATAGCGGGCGAGGCGCTCGCCGCCTTCGACGGACTCGAGCAGGAAGGAGTAGGGGCCTTCGCGCACCTTGAGGAAGGCGGAGACCGGGGTCTCGAGATCGGCCGTGACCTCGCGATAGACGGGCACGAGGTTGCCGTCGGCGGTGGCGGCAAGTGCGCGGATTTCGTCGAGGGTCGGGCGCAGCATCAGTACTTCGCCAGGTAATCGAGGTCGAGGGCGTCGCGGACGAGCACCATGGTTTCGCGGGCCACGGCACGGGCGTGGCTGGTGCCATGTTCGAGGGCTTCGCAGACGAGGCGCATGTTTGCTTCGTAGTGGGCCCGACGTTCTCGGACGGGATCGAGCATCGTTTCGAGGACGGACGTGAGGCGGTCCTTCAGCACCTTGTTGCCGACGCCCGCTGTCTCGTAGCTCTCCTTAAGGCTGGCGACTTCGGCGTGGTCGGGGTCGAAGGCGTCGAGGTAGAGGAAGAGCGGGTTCTCTTCCACGCGGCCAGGTTCGCCGGCGTCGCGGGGCGGGCCAGCGTACATGCCGCGGACCTTGCGGGCGACGGTCTCCGCGCTGTCCTTGAGGTCGATGGTGTTGCCGCGGGACTTGCTCATCTTGGCGTTGCCGTCGAGGCCGAGGAGGCGGGGGACGCGGCCGACGAGCGCTTCGGGCTCGGGAAAGACCTCCTTGAACTGGCGGTTGAAGCGGCGGGCGACCTCGCGCGTGAGCTCGACGTGGGGGAGCTGGTCCTCGCCGACGGGGACGAGGTTGGCGCGCGGCATGAGGATGTTGGCCACCTGCATGACGGGGTAGGTGAAGAAGGCAACGGGCACGGACTTCTTGCCGAAGTCGTCCATTTCCGCCTTGAGGGTGGGGTTGCGCTGGAGCATGCCGAGGGGGAGGAACCAGCTGAGCCAGGTGGTGAGCTCGGCGTGCTCAGGAACGAGGCTTTCGATGACGAAGTGGCTCTCCTCGGGGTCGAGGCCGACGGCGAGCCAGTCGAGGGCGACCTCCCAGACGGCGTCGCGCACGCGGGTGATGTCGTCGGCGTAGTCGGAGACCTGATAGTCGGCGATGAGGAAGAAGCACTCATACTGGCGCTGGAGGCGGAGCCAGTTTTCGAGGGCGCCGGCGTAGTGCCCGAGGTGGAGGGGCCCGGTGGGTCGGACGCCGGTGAGGATGCGCTTGCGCACCGTCATCGAGCCGGGCCTCCGCGGGGGGGATTGGCGGGCCGGGGGCCGGGAACGGGAGCGGGCGGCCGCGGAGGACGGGGGCCGAGGCTGGGCGCGCGCTCGATGGTGCGCAGCATGCCACTGATCTGGCGGGCAGCGGTCTCGGCGAGGTCGAGCTCGTTGGCGAAGACGGTGTCGGGCTCGTTGGTAAGGGCAGCGAGGATGTGGAGCCAGGCGCGGCACTGGGCGAGAGCGCCGCGGGCGTCGCGGTAGAGGCCCACCTGGGCGGGCCCTTCGCGGGAGGCACCTTCGGCGACAAGCGCGCAGGCGAGGCCGGCCTGCTCGAAGGCCTTCTGCTGGGCGTCGCCCGAAGCCTTGAGGTTCGAGCCGACCTTCAGGCGGCCAACGGCGGCCGCCAGGCGAACGGCGGAATTCCAGGCTTCGATGTTCTGGTAGTCGAATTCGGGCATGGTGGTTCCCTTTCCGGGGCAGGTGCGCGCCGTGCTGCCCGTCAGGCGATGACCGGCAGCTCCTTCATGGCTGCACGCACGCGTTCGACGGGGTAGCTGTCGTCGATCAGGCGGCCGGCCAGGTAGTCGTCGTAAGCCTGAAGGTCGAGGAAGCCATGGCCGCGGAGGTTGAAGAGGATGACGCGGGGGCGTCCTTCGTCGCGGGCGGCGAGGGCTTCGTCGACGGCGGCTCGGATGGCGTGGGAGCTTTCCGGGGCGGCGACGATGCCCTCGGTGCGGGCGAACTGGACGGCGGCTTCGAAGCAGGGATTCTGGGGGTAGGCGCGCGCTTCGAGATGTCCCTCGTTGTAGAGGTGGCAGACGAGGGGGGCCATCGCGTGGTAGCGCAGGCCGCCTGCGTGGATGCCGGGCGGCATGAAGCTGTGGCCGAGGGTGTACATCTTCATGAGGGGAGTGAGGCCGGCGTTGTCGCCGAAGTCGTAGCGGTATTCGCCCTTCGTCAGGCTGGGGCAGGAGGCGGGCTCGACGGCGAGGAAGCGCGTTTTCGTGCTGCCGGCGAGGCGGTCGCGGAGGAAGGGGAACATCAGGCCAGCGGCGTTCGAGCCGCCGCCCGCACAGCCGATGACAACGTCCGGGTATTCGCCGGCGCGCTCCATCTGCTTGATGGCCTCCTGGCCGATGACGGTCTGGTGGAGGAGGACGTGGTTGAGGACGCTGCCGAGGGAGTACTTGGTGTCCTCGCGCATGGCTGCGTCTTCGACGGCTTCGCTGATGGCGATGCCGAGGGAGCCGCTGCTGGCGGGATCCTGGGCGAGAACGCTGCGGCCGGCATTGGTGTCCTCGCTGGGGCTGGCGACGACGCTGGCACCCCAGACCTGCATGAGGGAGCGACGGTACGGCTTCTGCTCATAGGAGACGCGCACCATGTAGACCTTGGCTTCGATACCGAACATGTTGCAGGCGTAGGCGAGGGAGGAGCCCCACTGGCCGGCACCCGTCTCTGTGGCGATGCGGCGGACGCCTTCTTCACGGTTGTAGTAGGCCTGGGCGACGGCGGTATTCGGCTTGTGGGATCCAGCAGGCGAGACGCCCTCGTACTTGTAGTAGATGTGCGCGGGTGTGTCGAGTG
>JADLBJ010000152.1 GCA_020847765.1 Dehalococcoidia bacterium | reverse complement strand
TCCGCCAGCCCCGCTGTGCCGACATCATCCTGCCCGAGGACCGGGAGTGGGTTGAGATCGCGATGGCTGACGCCGAACGGTCCTGCTCCGACTTCGACCTCGTCTACAGGATCCGCTCCGCCGAAGGGGAGGTCCGCACCCTGCGCGACGTCGGGGAGGCGCGGGAGATGGAGAGCGGGGGCGTGCGCGTCAGCGGAATCGTGCTGGACCTGAGCGAGCAGGAGGGGCGGGAGCGGGCGCTGCGCCAGGCGGCGCTGGCGGACCATCGCCGCTTTGAGAGGGTGATTGAGGCGTCCGGGCTGGTTCTCGCCGAATGGACGCCGGCCAGCGGCGAGATCGCGTTCGGGGCCGGGATTGAGCGGGTGCTGGGCTATACGGTCGAGGCACACGGGCGCAGCTTCACGGACTGGGTGCGGCGCTTGCACCCGGACGACGTGGGGCCCGTGCTCGAGCGCGTGCGCACCGCGCTCGCCACGTCGGCCCCCGGCCTCAACACCGAGTACCGCTACCTGCACGCCGACGGCAGCTACCGCACCGTCTGGCACCGGGGCGTGTACGACTACGACGAGCGCGGCGACATGGAGTCCGCCGTCGTGCTGCTCCAGGACGTGACGGCGCGCAAGCAGCTGGAGGCGCAGGCGAGCGCCACGCGCCGCATCGAGACGATCGGCGCACTCGCGGCCGGCGTCGCGCACGACATGAACAACAACCTGACGGTGATCCTGGGCAACCTGGACCTGGCGATGATGCGCCTGGCGGGGGAGGAGCCCTGGGAGGAGCTGGTCGAGGCGCGCCAGGCCGTCGCCGCCTGCGCCGAGCTGGTGGCCGGCCTGCTGACGTTTGCGCGGCAACGGCAGCCGACCCGCTCGCGACTCGACGCGGAGACGTTCATGACCGAGGCAGTGCGCATGATGGTGCAGCTCGCCGGGCCGGGCGTCGTGCTGGAGACGGTCATCGCGCCGAACGCCGGCCTCTTCGAAGCGGATCCCGTTCAGGTTCAGCAGGCGCTCATGAACCTGCTGGCGAACGCGCGCGAGGCGCTGGGTGGTGCCGGGCGGGTGCGAGTCGGCGCGGATCGCGAGCGGCGTTGTGCACGCGACGGCGGCCCCCCGGCCGACTGGGTCCGGCTCTGGCTGCAGGACAGCGGTCCCGGCGTCCCCGAGGAGATCCAGGCGAGCGTTTTCGAACCTTACTTTACGACGCGGCCCTTCGGCCAGGCGTCCGGCCTGGGCCTCTCTATTGTCCACGGTGTGGTGAGTGCGCATGGCGGGTGGGTCGAGATAGACAGCAGGGCGGGCCATGGCGCGACCTTCTCCCTGTATTTCCCGGCGCTCTGAGCCGGGGACCTCTGCTGACGAAACGCCCCGGGCCCGGTACGCTGCTGGCCATGGAGGAGCCATGGAGCGCATCGAGAGCGACACGCTGACCATCGTCGTTGCTGGCCCGGCTGGCTTCGGCAACAACGTCTACCTCGTCATCGACCCTGACAGCGGGGAGTCGGCCTTCATCGACGCGCCGGACGAAGCAGAAAGCGTGGCGGCAGCCGAGGCGGCTGGCGTCCGCCCAGCGAAGATCCTGCTCACGCATTCGCATCCCGACCACACGGCCGCGATCGACGCCCTGAAAGAGCGTTACGGCTGCACGCTCTACGCCGACCCGCGGGAGCCATGGCTGAAGGATGGACAGCTGGACCATCCGGTCGGGCAGGGGCAGGAGGTGGCGGTCGGGAACGTCGTGTTCCGGGTGCTGAGCGTGCCCGGCCACACGCCGGGCAGCACGACCTTCGTCGCCGGCGAGCACGCCTTCGTCGGGGACACGCTCTTCCCCGGGGGGCCGGGCCACTCTCGCTCGCACGAGCTGCTCCTGCAGGAGATCGCCTCGATCCGGGAGCGGCTCTACGCGCTCCCGGGCGAGACGGTGATCTACCCCGGCCACGGCGCGCGCACGACCATCGACGAGAGCAAACGGGAGTACGCGGTGTTCGCGGGCCGGGAGCACGACCCGGACCTCCACGGCGACGTGCTCTGGCTGGAATCCTGAGCGGGACGGCGACGCCAGGCGGTCGAGAGGCGCCGACCAGGTTTCGGCCCGCGGTTGCGAGGCGATCACGCCGGCCGGAGGGTTAGGCTGGGGGGATGGCGGAGGCGGACGCCCCCGGAGCCCGCGCCTTCTTCCCAGCGGAGACGAGCCTCACGTCGTTGCGGGCTGCTGCCGCTCGGTGCGAGGGCTGCGCGCTCTGGACGCGGGGCACGCAGACGGTCTTCGGCGAAGGTCCGGCGCACGCCTCGCTGATGCTGGTGGGCGAGCAGCCGGGAGACGTCGAAGACGAGAGCGGACGTCCTTTCGTCGGCCCCGCCGGCCTGTTGCTCGACCGTTGCCTCGCACGCGCCGGCATCGCGCGCGGCGAGACCTACGTGACGAACGTCGTCAAGCACTTCAAGTGGGAAGCCAGGGGCAAGCGGCGCATCCACAGCAAACCGAACGCGCGGGAGATCCGGGCCTGCCTCCCCTGGCTGGAGGCCGAGATGGCGGATGTGGAGCCCGGCCTGGTCGTCTGCCTGGGGGCGACGGCGGCGCAAGCGCTGCTCGGGCCGCGCTTCCGGCTCACGCAACACCGGGGCGAGCTGCAGCGCTCGCCGCTCGCCGGCCGCGTGCTGGCGACGGTGCATCCCTCCGCCCTCCTGCGCGCGCCCGACGAGGGGACCCGCCGCCGCGAGACGGAGCGCTTCGTGGAGGACCTGCGCCTGGCGAAGGCAGCGCTGGCGGGTGCGGCAGGCGCCTGACGGCGTGTTGCGCCGCGGGGACGGCTTCGCACCGAGGGAACGCTGGAGGAAAGCCGGGCGCGCATGGTAGCCTAGTGGCCGGGACCCGTGCTGGGGACTCGTCTAATGGTAGGACAGCAGATTCTGGATCTGTATGTGGGGGTTCGACTCCTCCGTCCCCAGCCAGCACCGCTCCCCTCCCCCTTCTCCCCGAAAGTGGTGCGCAGCGGCGGCGTCAGGCCTCGGCGTTGGCATGCCAGCGCGGGTAGCTGCCGAAAACCTTGACCTCGGCGCAGAGCGGACGGATGGCGGCGAGCACTGCCGCGCCCGCCGGCTCTTCGGCGTGTCCTTCGAAGTCGACCAGGAAGACGTACTCGCCGAAGACGGCGCGCGTCGGGCGGCTCTCGATCTTGGTGCAGTTGATGCCGCGCGCCGCGAACTCGTCGAGGACGCTGGCGAGCGAGCCGGGGCGGTCCTCGGCGAAGGTGAAGGCGATCGAGGTACGGTCGCGGCCGGTGGGGCGGGGACGTCCGCGGCCGAGGACGACGAAGCGGGTGACGTTGTTGTCGGCGTCCTGGATGGCGCGGGCGAGGAGGGCCGCGCCGTGAAGCTCGGCCGCACGCACGGTGGCGATGGCAGCGGCGTCGCCATGGCGGCGAAGAGCGAGCGTTACGGCCTCGGCGGTGGAGAGGGCCGCTTCGAGCTGGGCCTTCGGGAAGGAGCGTTCGACGAAGCGGCGGCACTGGCCCAGGGCCTGGGGGTGCGAGTAGACGACCGTGATCTCCTCCAGGCGTGTGCCCGGACACCCGACGAGGTTGTGCTCGATGGGCAGCACGACTTCCGCCTGGATCTGGAGGGAGGTCTCGTGGATGAGGATGTCGAGGGTTTCGGCGACGGAGCCGTTGAGCGAGTTCTCGATGGCCACGACCCCGGCGTCCGCGTCTCCGCCTTCGACGGCGGCGGCGACGGCGGCGTGCGAGGGGCAGGGCACAAGGGTGGCGCCGGGGGCGACACGCAGGGCGGCCGCTTCGCCGAAGGTCCCCGGTGGCCCGAGATGGGCGAGGCGCACCGCGTCAGGTGTCCAGGCCGTGGGTGCTGCCGATGAGGGCTTCACGCAGCAGGTTCAGGCTTTCCTTGCGGGTGACGACGACGAGGGCGTCGCCGGCGTTGAGGCGGGTGTCGCCGCTGGGAATGCGGGGCACGCCACCCGGGTCGACCACCAGGGAGATGAGTGATTCGGGCGGGAGCAGCACGTCACGGACGGCGCGGCCGGCAACCGGGGCGGTGTCCGGCAGCTTCATCTCCACGAGCTCGAGCCCGCTATGGAGCTGGAGGAGAGGGATCATCTCGTGGGTGGGCAGCTCCTGCTCGATCTGGGCGAGGATGGCTTGGGTGGCGGAGATGGTCGTCTCGATGCCACGCTTCTTGAAGAGGAGCTCATTCTTCGGATTGTTGATGCGGGCGATGGTGCGGGGTACGCCACGGCGCCGGGCGATCTCGCAGACGACGAGGTTGTCTTCGTCGTCACCGGTGACGGCAGCGACGAGGTCGGCCCGGGCGACGCCGGCGGCGTCGAGGGTGGTCGCCTCGCAGCCGTCGCCGGTGAGGACGTTGTCGCCGAGCTCTTCGACGACGGCGGCAGCGCGGGCGCTGTCGCGTTCTATGACGAGGACCTCGTGGTTGCTGTTGAGGAGCTCCTGGGCGAGGTAGAAGCCGACCTTGCCGCCGCCGGCGATGAGCACATACATAGCTATCTCCCGCGCTCGCCGCTCTTGACGAGCATCTCAACCATGATCTGGGCGCCAAGGCTGGTAGGGCTGAAGGTTTCGAGGCCGAGGTCGCGGAAGATCTGCTCGCGGACGGGGTCGTAGATGCGGCAGAGGACGCGAGGCACGCCGTACACCTCCTTCGCCATCATGCTCGCGAAGTAATTGCGGTTGTCGCCCTGGGTCACGGCCATGAAGGCCTCGGCCTGGGCAACACCGGCACGCTCGAGGACGGGCCCGTCCATGCCGTTCCCGACCGCGCGCGCGCCCTGGAAGGACTCCGGGAGGCGCCGGAAGGAGCTGGCGTTGACGTCGAGGACGGTGACGGCGTGGCCGGCCTGGTCGAGGAGGCCGGCAATGCGCGCGCCGAGCCGGCCGCAGCCCATGATGAGGACGTTCATGCGCGAGTCCCTCCCTCCATGCTAGTGGCTGGCCCGCGGGGTGAGCGATTGGCGGACGACCCAGACTTCACAGGGGGCATTCTTGAGGACGAAGTCGGCGGTGCGGCCTACCTGAAAAGCGCCAATGATGCGGTTGTAGCCGATGCCCATGATGATGGCGTCCACGCCGCGGTCGCGCGCCTCGTCGACGATCGCCTGGCCGGCCTCGCGGGCCTGAAGAAGCTGGGCTTCGACATGGCAGCCGGCGTGGGAGGCGAGCTCTTCGGCGCGGCGGAAGAGCTGCTCGCCGCGACGTGCCTCGGGCTCCATGCCGGCGTTGAGCGGCAACGAGCGCAGGACTTCAATGACGTGAACGACGAGGACGCGGCCCTTATGTTGCCTGACGAGGGTGCAGGCCGCGGTGAGCGCCTCGAGGCTCGCCGGCGTGTTCGTTATCGGGACAAGGACCGTGTACTGCCTGGGCATGCGGCCTGCTTGAAGGGCTGAAGGGCCAGTATACGGCGAAGCGCCGTTGGCGCCTTGCTCAGTGGTCGTCCTGGGCGAACCAGAGGCGGACAGCGCCGTTGAGGACCAGGACGACGCCGATCGCCTTGCCGATGTCGAAGGACGTCGACTGGGTGAACATGAAGAGCAGGAGGAAGACGCCGAGCACGATCGACATCACGGAGAAGACGTAGTTGGCGGTTCGCATGGACGTGCCGGGCACGGGCCGCTCCCCTGAGGGATGCTTCGATGCTAGCGGGGTAGCGGTAAAGAGGGAAATCAGCGCGGCCCGGCGGCCCAGAGCCCTATTCGAGCGAGACGACGACGGGTCCAGTGGGTGCGGTGGGCGGCGGATAGGGCTCGCGCGTGACGAAGAGGCGCCCGTCCTTGCGTGGCGTCGCCCCGAAGGAGATGAGCGCCTTGCCGTCGCGACTGGTGTTAAAGGGGCGCAGGTTGCGGGTGGCCGTCGGGCTCTCGGACCAGAGGACGTAGAGCTGTTCGGAGCCGCTGAGCTGCGGCAGGCCATCAATGGAGACAACGCCCCCGGAGTAGTCCGAGGCGACGAAGGCGAGGCCCTGGACCTGCAGCCCCTCGCCACCTTTGAGGGCGAGCTGGATAGCCCGTTTGGCCACGGTGTCGGTGGCAGTGTCGGCCTCGTCGCGCGCCTGGTACCAGCCCACGCCCGCCGCTCCGGCCAGGCCGGCCAACAAGACCACGAGGAAGCCGAGGACAAAGGCAAGGGACCGCCAGCCGGAGCCACTCCCCCGCCGGGCGTCTGCCGCGGTGGCGGCGGGGACAGCCGCGGCGGCCTCTTCAGCGACATGGGCGGCGATGCGGTCGAGCACGCCCTCGCCGAGCCGCGGTGGTGGGGTACGCAGGGTGAGGGCCGCTGCAGCCTGAGCGTAGAGCCTTGCCTCGGCATGGCAGGCTTCGCAACGGGGGAGATGCTCTTCAACCTCGTCGGCGGCGTCCCGCTCGAGCAGGTCGAGAGCGAAATCGGGAAGGCGGTCGCGAATGCGGGCGTGGCTCATGGCCGGGCCACCGCGGCCGGGGTGAGGGCGTCGCGTAGTTGCTGCAGGCCGAAGCGCAGCCGCTCGCGCACCGTCTCTTCGGAGAGCTTCATGCGTCGGGCGATCTCGCCAGGGCGGAGCCCCTGGGCGTGGGCGAGGTCGAGCGTCTCGCGGGTTTCCGCGGGCAGGATCTCCAGCGCCTCGCGCACGTCGTCAGCCGTGAGCAGGGTGAGGTCTGCCTGCCAGGTCGGGTCTTCGACGGCCAAGGCGATGAGAGGGACAAAGCCGGCGTCCTCGTCGCGCGGGCGCTTGCGTTTGCGCTGGCGGTCGACGGCGGCGCGACGGACGAGCGCGAGCACCCAGAGGCGCTCGGCAGCGGGGAGGGTGGGCAAGGCGGCGCCGAATTCCCAGGCGTCGAGCATGACTTCGGCGGCAACCCGCTCAGCGTCGGGGCCCTCCCCCAGGATGGCGGCGGCGAGGGCGTAGGCGGGCGCGGCGTATTCCGCCACGACGTCGTCGAACGCCTGACGGTCGCCCCGCCGGAGCCGTTCGAAGGCGCTCATGCGGGGTTCACCGACGCGCGACGGGCGCCTCCGGCGCGAGCGCCTGCCGGCGGCGGGGGGCGTCGAGCTGAAGACCGCTGGCAGGAACGAGTCCGCTTCCATCTCTCTTCACGATCTATCGGCGCGGCGGTGGGCACGGCGTAGCCTCCCTGGGCCCGGGCGACAGTCGGATCCTCGCGAATGAGGATAGCCCTCCGCGGGCCGGCCCTGCCACAGGGAAGGTTAACGAAACGTGTACGTTATGCGGGGCCGCCGGCGGAGGAAGGCGAGCGGTGCCGCCGCAGGAACCGCACACCCAGGATCAGGACGGCGGCCGGGATGGCCAGCCACACGACTGCAACCACGCCCACGACGCCCGCAGCCGCCAGGTAACGCAGTGCGTCCGCCGACCAGTCGAGGGCGGCGACGAAGGCTTCACCAACACCGGTGGGCCCGCCGGTGCTCGCCCGCGCCGCCGCTGGCAGTGCGAGGCTGAGATCGACGGTGGCCATCTCGCTGAGAGCGTCGAGCATCTTCAGGCGGCCCTGGATCTGCTCGATCTGGGCGCGCACGCCGTCGAGCCGGTCGTTGATGGTGAGGATGTCCTGGACGGTCTTCGCCTGCTGCAGGAGGCCGAGGTAGGTCTGCTCGGTCCGCTCCAGGTTGCGCTGGCGGCTCTGGAGGTCGGTGTACTGCTCCGTCACCTCCGAGGAACGGGAGGACTCCGCGGTGACGCGCGCGCCGTCGATCTGACGGAGGGCGGCCAGGGCGTCCTGCGTGCGGGCGGCCGGCACGCGCAGGGTGAGGCTGGCCGTGCGCGTCTCGACCGACCCGGCGGGGGAGCTGTAGGACGACTTGTCGACGAAGCCGCCAAGCCCGGCGGCGACGCGTGACGCCTGCTGGAAGGCGGCGCCGACGTCGTTGACGGCGAGGGATAGCGTGGCGTTGAAGATCACCTTCCGGTCGAGCGCGGAGGCCAGGGCGGGCACGGCGGGGGCGGGCGCGTCCTTCGCGGCGGCCGGCGCGGTGCTGCTCACGGAGGCGTCGCGGGCGCTCTCGCCGAAAGTCGGCGCGCCGGGGGCGACGGCGATGTCGCTTTCCGGGGAGGCGGTACGTTCGGGGGCGGCCGCTTCCCCACAGGCGGCGAGGACGAAGGCGACAACCGGGAGAAGCGCAGCCAGAGGCCAGTGACGCATCGGAAGCTCCGGGGCCGAAAGCGGCCCGCTGCTGCTCCAGACGCCGGCGCGAGAGCCCAGGTTCCGGGGGCGAAAGGACACGGAAAAGGCCGGACCGAGGCTGTCGGTCCGGCCTTGGCTGCGGGCGGGCGGGCGTCTACTCGCCCTGCTTGCCCTGGTGCTGGGGCTGGTTCATCGGCTCCGATTCGCCTTCCAGGACACCGTGCGGGGTGATCTTGATCGACCGCGCGCGGGCCTCGGGCTTCTTCGGCAGGGAGAGCTTGAGGATGCCATTCTCGAACTCGGCGCGGGCCGTCTCGGCGTCGACGGTGGGCGGCAGGCGGAGAGAGCGCTGGAAGGAGCCGTAGCGGAGCTCACGGCGGAGATAGTTGTCCTCCTTCGCCTCATCCTTCTGCTCGAACTGGCCCTTGATCGTCAGGATGTCGTCTTCGACGGAGATGTCGACGTCCTTCGGGTCGACGCCGGGAACGGAGGCTTTCACGACGTAGCAGTCGTTGGTCTCATAGACGTCGAGGCCGAGCGCAGAGGTGCCGAGGTCTTCGCCGGTGTTGCGAAGGGCGGGCAAGCGGCCGACGCTGGATTCGAAGAGGCGGTCCATCATGTTGCGCATGCTAGTGAGCTCGTTGAAGGGGTCCCAGCGGGTGAGGGTGTTAGGCATCAACAGACCTCCGGTGTGGTATAGCGCATCCACCATACGGCTTTCGCCTGCCCAGCGCAATTACTCTGATAGTCTATATGTCAGGATCCATGCTTCTACGGATGTTGCTGAACTGAGCGGCGACTGGTAGTCTTTACCTTGCCATGGCGAAGAGCTACTACGAGACGCTGGGCGTGAGCCGCGCCGCTTCGGAGAAGGAGATCAAGGCGGCGTACCGGAAGCTCGCGCGCAAGTACCACCCGGACGTCGCCCCGAACGACAAGACAGCGGAGGCGCGCTTCAAGGAGATCAACGCTGCCCACGAGGTGCTCTCCGACGCGGAAAAGCGCCGAAAGTACGACAAGTACGGCGACCGCTGGGAGTACGCCGACCAGATAGAGGAGATGGAGCGCCAGCAGTCGGCCGCGGGCTGGGCGCGGCAAGGCGGGCCCGGCGGCAACGGCGGCGCGACCTTCGAAGCGAACGTTGGCGACTTCGGCTCGATCTTCGAAAACCTTTTCCGGCGCGAGCGAGGAGGCCCGCGCGGCCAGCCGCCGCGGCGACGGGGCCAGGACGTGGAGACCCCCGTCGAGGTCACGCTGGAGGAGGCGTTCGCGGGGACGACGCGCACCGTTCGCCTCCAGGGGGCGGAGGTCTGCCGCACGTGCGGCGGCAGCGGCGAGGTGGCGGGGGCAATCTGCCACAACTGCGACGGCAGCGGCCAGGTCCTGCGCGAGCGGCGCCTGGAAGTGAAGGTGCCGGCCGGCGTGAAGACGGGCTCGCGCGTGCGCGTCGCCGGCGAAGGGCGGCCGGGCACGGGCGGCGGGCCGAGCGGCGACCTCTACCTGGTCGTCACGGTCCTCCCACATGCGCGCTTCGAACGGAAGGGGGACGACCTGAGCGTCGAGGTGCCGGTCCCCTTCGTGGACGCGATTCTTGGCGGCGAAGTGGAGGTCCCGACGATCGACGGCCGGGTGCTCCTGCGCATCCCCGAGCTGACCCAGAATGGGCGCCAGATCCGGCTGGCGAACAAGGGCATGCCTGTGCTCGGCAACGCCAACGCCCGCGGCGACCTGATCGCCCGCGTGCGCGTGCTCCTGCCGGAGCACCTGACGGCCGAGGAGCGCCACCTGATCGAACAGCTGCGGGCGCTCCAGGGCGGCAGGGCGGGCGCAGGGGCGGGCCAGTGAGCGAGCAGACGGGCATGGTTCGGACGACGACACGGGCGGCCCGACATGGCGCGTAACCGGGCCGACAGCATGGCCAACGGGCTGCCCGAAGACGAGCCGTGCTACGTCATCTCCATCGCTGCACGCCTGGTGGGGATGCATCAGCAGACGCTGCGCTACTACGAACGAGCCGGGTTGGTCACCCCCAGGCGCACGGAAGGCAACATCCGCATGTATTCGAATCAGGACATCCAGCGCATCCGGCAGGCACAGCGCCTGATCGACGAGCTGGGCGTCAACCTGGCGGGGGTCGACATCATCCTGCGCATGGGCGAGCAGCTCCGCGTCTTGCAGGACGAGCTGGAGCGCATCCGGCGGGAGCTGGACCGTGTGCGGGCTACCCGCCTGCCCGCCCCCTATGAAGGGTCGCTCTGAGCGAGGCAGACAGGGCGAGCGGACGGCCCATGGACTCGCAACACGTCGTCCCAATAGAAGTTGAGGTGAGGAGAGAACGCAGATGATGCGACAGGACAGATTCACAGAGCAGGCCCAGCAGGTGCTGGCGCAGTCGCAGGAGATCGTCCGCCAGAAGCGGAACAGCCAGTGGGGCGTGCCCCATGTTCTGGCCGCACTGACGGGCCTCGAAGGCGGCCTGGCGGGCCAGGTACTGCAGCGCCTGGGCGTCGACCTCGGCCGCCTGCGCCAACGCGTGGGGCAGGCGCTGGAACAGTTGCCGCGCCTGCAGTACGACGTGGTCCAGATCTACACCACTCCCGAAGTCGTGCGCATGCTGGAGGTGGCGAACGCCGAGGCGGAGCGGCTGAAGGACGAGTACGTCGGCGTCGAACACCTGCTCATCGCCATCGCCGACAACGAGGAGAGCGGGGCGACGAGGCTGCTGGCCGAGTTCGGCGTCACCAAAGAGGGCATCTACCGTGCGCTGGCGGAGATCCGCGGCAAGCAGCGCGTGACGAGCCCGACAGCGGAGGCGCGCTACCAGAGCCTGGAGAAGTACGCCACCGACCTGACTGAGCTGGCGCGCGAGGGGAAGCTCGATCCCGTCATCGGCCGGGATGTCGAGGTGCGCCGAGTGATGCAGATCCTGAACCGGCGGACGAAGAACAACCCGGTGATCATCGGCGAGGCGGGGGTCGGGAAGACGGCCATCGTCGAAGGCCTGGCGCAGCGCATCGCCGCTGGCGAGGTGCCAGAGAACCTGAAGGAGAAGCGGCTGCTGGCGCTCGACATGGGCGCGCTCGTGGCGGGCTCCAAGTTCCGGGGCGAATTCGAAGAGCGTCTCAAGGCCGTGATGGAAGAGGTGAAGCAGTCCGAAGGAAAGGTCATCCTCTTCATCGACGAGCTGCACACGGTGATGGGCGCGGGCGGGGCCGACGGAGCGATCGACGCGAGCAACCTGATGAAGCCGGCGCTCGCGCGGGGAGAGCTGCACGCTATTGGCGCGACCACGCTGGACGAGTACCGGACCCGCATCGAGAAGGACCCTGCCCTGGAGCGGCGCTTTGCCCCGGTCTACGTCGACGAGCCGACTGTGGCCGACACGATCGCGATCCTCAAGGGCCTGCGTCCGCGCTACGAGGCGCACCACAAGGTGGAGATCACCGACGAGGCACTCGAAGCGGCGGCGCGGCTTTCGGCCCGTTACGTCACCGAACGCCACCTCCCGGACAAAGCGATCGACTTGATCGACGAGGCCGCGAGCAAGCACGTGATCGACGCCCAGGAGCTGCCGCCGGAGGTGCGCGACCTGCGCAAGCGGCTCGACGAGCTGGCCTTGCAGGCGGAGGCGGCCGTCCAGAAGGACGACTACGAGGAGTCGGCGCGCATCCGCCAGGAAGTGCTGCAGCTGCAGGAGCGCTATGCCACCCTTCGCCAGGAATGGGCGGCCGCGCACGACATGGACCTGACGGTGACGGCCGACGACATCGCCGCGCTCGTCGGGCAGGCGACGGGCATCCCCGTATCGCGGCTGGAGGAGACGGAGAGCGAAAAGCTGCTCAAGATGGAGAGCCATCTCCACGAGCGGGTCATAGGCCAGGACCGGGCGATCACGGCGCTGAGCGACGCCATCCGGCGGGCACGGGCCGGCTTGAAGGACCCCGATCGGCCGATCGGGTCGTTCATCTTCCTGGGTCCCACGGGCGTCGGCAAGACCGAGCTGGCCAAGACCCTGGCCTGGTACCTGTTCGACGATGAAGACAACCTGGTGCGCATCGACATGAGCGAGTACGGCGAGCGGCATACCGTGGCCCGCCTCATCGGGGCGCCGCCCGGCTACGTGGGCTACGACGAAGGCGGCCAGCTAACCGAGGCCGTGCGCCGCAAGCCCTATACCGTGGTGCTCTTCGACGAAATCGAGAAGGCCCACGCCGATGTGTGGAACTCGCTCTTGCAGATTCTGGACGAGGGGCGTCTGACGGACGGCCACGGCCGCACGGTGGACTTCCGCAACACCGTCATTATCATGACATCGAACCTGGGCACGCAGCACATCGTCCAGGGCGGTAGCCTGGGCTTCCGCACCGAGGGCACAAGCAAGGCGCAGCGCGAGCGCGCCCGCAAGGACATCGAAGGCGAGCTGCGGCGCACCTTCCGGCCGGAGTTCTTGAACCGCATCGACGACAT
>JADLBJ010000151.1 GCA_020847765.1 Dehalococcoidia bacterium | reverse complement strand
CGCCAGGTCGCGCACGCACTCGAACCGGGGCCCGTGGGGCAGGGCGGTGACGAAGTCCCAGAGATCGTCGGGCGAGGCG
Organism: Dehalococcoidia bacterium; assembly: GCA_020847765.1. Classification (GTDB taxonomy): domain Bacteria; phylum Chloroflexota; class Dehalococcoidia; order Tepidiformales; family Tepidiformaceae; genus JADLBJ01. The sequence goes on along the minus strand of JADLBJ010000151.1, from coordinate 2,554 downwards.
GCGTCGGGCGGTCCCCCGAAGAAGCGCGGGGCCGCCTGCTCGTACGCCTCGGCCACGAGGTAGGAGCAGATCGGGTAGCGCGCGACCCGGAACAGGCGGCGGAAGACGTAGGCGCCGAACAGGAGCCAGTCGAGGAAGTGGCCGATGATGCGCGGCCAGCCGTAGGGGTGGCCGACCTCCTTCTCCGCCCAGGCCACCGCGTCGCGCACCTGGCTGGCCTCGAGCGCCTTCGGGCGGTACACCGCGACCTCCGTGCGCCCGTCCAGGTACGCGGCCGAGAGCGGATGGCGCCGCACGCGCGAGAGGGCCTCGACGGCCACCGCCTCGGGTTCGCCCGGCCTCACGAGGCCGCTCGCCACGTCGCGTCGCAGCCTGCGCAGCAAGCCTCCGGCCACCACGATGCCCACGTGGTTGACCTTGGTGCGGCTCTCCCCGATGCCCCGGGTGAAGAAGCGGATCAGGCGGCCGATCCAGTGCCGGCCGCGCGTGAAGAAGATGTCGCCCGGCTCCAGGCGCACCGGCGGCTGGATGGAGTAGCCGTAGCGGCGGCACAGGCGCTGCAGGCCGTCGTAGCCCCAGTCGTCGACGAAACGCCACATGGCGTGCTGCAGCGACAGCGGCTTCCTGCCGTTGTTGGGATTGCCGAGGATGTCGAGCCAGTAGATCAGGTAGGGCTTGAAGGACTCGGCGCGGACCAGGCCGGCCTCGATGAAGATGTCGAAGCGGTCGAGCTCCGAGAACAGGTGGTCGAAGGCATCGCGCAGCCTTACCTCGACCTTGCTGAAGGTGACGCCGTTGGGCGGCCGCAAGGCGCTGACGAGCAGGTCGTCGGTCACCCGTTCCCACTCCTCGGCCGGCCGTTCGAGCTCGGGGAAGAGGTCGATGCGGCGCGCGCTCCAGTCGAGGGCGGTGAAGGCCACGCCGGTCTTCGGGCTGGCCTCGAAGTCCGCCACCAGCTTGGCCACGAACTCGGCCTGCTTCCACTGCTCGCTCTTGCGGTACTGGCGCACGCCGGCCGCGAAGGCCGCCGCTGCCCCGAGGGCCGCCAGGGCCTCCGCGGCGCTGCCGACCATCTGGGCCACCTCCGAGGGACCGAGGGGCGGCGTCACGCGTCACTGCCCTCCGGCGACTCGGGCGACTCGGCCGGCGCGTCCGCTGGCTCCGCCGGCGCCTCCAGGCCCTCTTCGTCGTCCTGCTCGAACTGGTGTCCGCGCCCTGGCCGACCCGTGCCCTGCTTGGCGACGAAGCCCGGCACCGGGTCCTGGTCTTCGGGGTCCTCGAATCTGGCCATGTGCTCTCCTCACACCGCTCCCAGAAGGCGCAGGTCCTCCAGCCGCTCGATGAGCCGTGGGCGGCGCTCCCCGGCCGCCTCCGCCACCGTCACCTCGGCGGTCTCGAGCGGACCGAAGTCGAGGCCGGTCAGGCTGGCCAGGTCGGCCATCGGCACCTGGTACAGGCGGGCCTCGGCGTTGCTCAGCTTCTCCTCGGAGAGGGGCGGCATGCCGTGGATCCGGCTTACGCCGCTCAGCAGGTCTTCCTGGCTCATGAGGAAGGCCGCGGCAGCCAGGCCGCCCTCGGCCCGGGCGCAGGCCACCACCTTGAAGAACAGCTTGGGGATGGCCACCTCGCCGAAGATCGGGTCCGGGTGCGCGCGGCCCTTCAGGTCGGGCGTCACGCGCCCGGCCGCGTCGAGCGCGCTCAGGGGCGCGTCGAAGACAGGTCCGTTGAGGACGCAGGCGCGCCGCCCGCTGTCGCCGGCGAAGCCGTCGATGACGTAGTCCTCGAGCCCCAGCCAGAGCTTGGCGCCCTGGTTGAAGCGGTAGTGCTGTGGCGAGCAGTTGGTCCAGTGGAACGAGTCGTCCCCGTTGCGCTTGGCCTGGTTCGAGGTCGTGCCCCACTGGGCGTCGAGCCGGCGCGTGAGATGGCCCCGGTCGAAGGGGTTGCGGTCACGGTCGGCTTCGAACTCCCTCTGCTGGCCGTAGAACTCGGCGCCGAGCTGAGCCTCGGGGGCGATGCGCGTGTCGGCGAACCAGCGGTCGCCGTCGCGTCCGGCGCCGCGGGGCCGCCGCTCCGCGTCGACGTTCGCCGCCGAGAAGAAGGCCAGCCGGCGGGCCTTGTTCATGACCACGCTGTAGGTCCAGTACTTCAGCTCCCCGTCGGACCCCGCGCCCTGTTTCAGGACCTGCCGCTTGAGGCTCGCCTTCGTCACCACCGGCAGAGGCACCCGCAGGTCGCCGTCGCCCAGGAAATCGGGGCGGTAGCCGCCACGCTCCGCGTAGTTCGACTGGTCGACGCTCACGGTCTCGATACCGGAAGGCTTGGCACCCGGCGGCGCGGGCGCGGGCGCGGCGGCCGGCGGCGCGCCTGGCGCCGGGCCGCGCGCGGGAACGGGGGCGGGGCTGGCGCCGACGCGCACGGCCACCCGCACGGGGATGGTGACGCGCAGCTCGTCGTCGACGATCTCCGAGCGCGGGCCGGCCGCGTCGTCGCCGGCCGGGGGCCGTGCGGCCTCGAACGGCGAGGGCTGCGGCTGGACGATCGGCTGCGCCAGGGG
>JADLBJ010000150.1 GCA_020847765.1 Dehalococcoidia bacterium | reverse complement strand
GGTGATGAACGTCGGACCCTCGCGGTGCAGGTAGGGCCAGGAGAGATACTCGGTAATCCCCCCCACCATCTGGAAGTGGCCGGCGCCACCGTCCGCCGCCGCAATCTTCTGCGCCTGGCGGACGAACGGGATCGCCTTGGTGCGGTCGAATTCCGCGAGCGACTTGCCGACCGCGTCCTCCATCTCCGGCGTCGTGTAGCCATAGAAGTTGAGGGAGCCAGCACCGGCCTTGGTGTAGTAGTTTGCCAGCTGCTGGCGCGGGTCCGGCAGATTCCAGAGCGTCCAGGCCGAGAGCAGCCCCGGCCCTTGCCGCTGGATCAGGAACTGGAGCAGGGTGGCGACTGGAATCGTGTTCAGCGAGAACTTGCTGGTCCCCAGGTTCTTGTTCAGCATCGCCGGAAACCATTCTTTTTGCGACTGGTCCGCCGTGTCCGCAATGGAAAACTGGAGGAGCTTCGAATCGATGGATTCGCCGCCGCCGGCCTGCCAGAGTGCCCGCGCCTCCTTGATGTCCTCGTCCTTGTTCGTCCGGTAGCCGGCCATAGTGACGAGCTCGGTCTGGGGGATGGCCCAGTCCGTGTAGCCCCAGGGCACGGCGGTGTTCGGCTTGGCCACGCCCTGGAACGCCTGCTGCCCCACCAGCGTGCGGTCGATCGCCAGGAAGATTGCCTGGCGAATCTTCTGATTGGCGAGCGCAGGGTTCTGCGTATAGTCATAGGCGATCTCGAGGTTGTTGTCCGGGATCGGAACCTGGGTGATCTTCAGCTCTTTGTGAGCGTCCTGCAGACCCTTGATGACATCATGCTGTGCCTGGAAGATATCTATCTGCTTCTGTTCGAAGGCAGCGCGGCGGGCATTGACGTCGGTCGTCAGGTCCGTCCAGGTAAGCTCATCGAAGAACTGGACCTGCTCACCCGCCTTCTTCAGGAAGTAGTCCGGGTTACGAACAGCATGCGCCCCCTGAGCAGGCACAAATTTGTCGAAGATGTAGGGCCCCGTACCGACGATGTATTTCGGGTCGAAGCTGCCAAAGTCTGACTCGATGGCAATCGCGACGTCCTTGTACTCGATGCAGTTGTAGGGGCTGCACATCGCCGCCAGCCAGAGCGCGTTCGGCTGCTTCAGCTTAACGGTGAAGTGAGTGGCGTCGGTGTACTGCACGCTCTCGATCGGTGCGAAGACCGAGCCGTAGCGGAGGAAGTTCTTGGCCACCTCGCCGCTCGCCAGCTTCTGCGTCATCTGGCGCTCGAAGTTCCATTTGACGTCGTCCATGGTCAGCGCGCGACCGTTCGCCGGTGCCTTGTTCTGCCACTTCACGCCGTCTCGCAACGTGAACACATATGTCACCTGGTCCGGCTGCTCCGGGACGCTCTTCGCCAGCTCGCCCCGAATCGTCCCCTTGTCGACGTCGGCCCAGGAGATGATCTGGTCGAAGGCGAGCGCCTCCGTCATGGCGACAGTCGGGTAGTTCTCCCGCTGGATGTCCAGGGTGGTTGCGGTGATGCCGAGTGCTGCGTTGTAGGAGCCACCGTCCTTCGGCGTGCCGGCGGCAGTGGTCGCGCTCGCCGACGCAGAAGCCGAGGCCGAGGCCGACGCCGAGGCGCTGGCCGCGGCCGTCGTCGCCTTGGCGGTTGGAGTGCTCTTGTCGTCGTCGTCGCCGCACCCAGCGAACGCGATCGCCCCCGCCCCCGCAGCCGTCGCCAGGCTCCCCCCCACGAAGCGGCGGCGGCTCACGTTCCCGCGCCGAAGCCAGTAGTTCTCGGACATCTGCTGAATCTCCCTCTGATACTAGAACGCGTACCAATATGCGTACCGCCCTATCTCTACTCAACGGCGAGGTGAGTGTCAACTGCTTTTCGTACGCGTCCTCCCCGCATCCCGCGGGAACGGGGCGAGCTCGCAGTCCCCGCCTCCACCAACCAGCTTCGCAAGGGTTCGAGGGCGTCCGTTCAGGCCGCGCTGCGCTGGCTGCGTACCAGCCGCCGCACCTGATCGACCAGACGCGACCGGAAGGCCGGATCCTGGAACTGCTGCTCGCCTTCGCCGCTGCGAAGCATGAGGAGCCGGTCCATGAAGGCCCCGAACTCGAGCGTGACCAGCGTCTCAGCCAACCCTGGCGCGTCGTCCGCGGCCACTTCGCCCCGTGCGGCGTAGATAAGGAAGAGTCTCTCGATGCCTCGCCGCCAGCGCTCCATCAATTCGACGTGCACGTCCAGGGCACGCTCGTCGCCCGCGAGCGCTTCCATGAAAGTCACTCGCAGGAAATCCGCATTGCGGGCCCACACGTCCGCCGCGGCGACGGCGTTCGCCGCGAACTGCGCTTCCATGCCCCGCGCGCCCGGCAGGTGCTCCAGCTCCTCGATCGCCCGGAAGAAGCCGCGCGCCTCGTACACCGACTCGAGAATCGCCCGCTTGGACGGAAAGTGCCGGTAGAGTGCCGCGTCCGTGATCCCCACCGCAGCGGCGATCTCCCGCATCGAGGTGCGGGCGTAGCCTCGCTCGGCGAAGAGTCGCTCGGCGGCACCGAGGATGTCCCGCGGCCGCTGGCCGGGCGGCCGCCGTTTTCGACGCGGCGTCGTGGCGGGGCTTGCTTCCACGTGGTCCTCCTCCGCTGCTGACCTCCGGAGCATCGGCCACGGGAGCCGGAATCGCAAAATCCCCGTGCGGGTGGCTTGACGTGCCCCGCCTCTTCTCGTATATGTTAGCGAGCGCTTACTTACGAGCAAGAGGATATGGCGGTTCAGAGCCCCTGGTATTCACTCGATCCCTATCCCCGCGTTCCGCTTTATCGATACCTGGAGCGCACGGCCGCGGGCCATCCCGCGCGCCCGGCGCTGCTCACTCCAGATGGCGAGTCCTGGACGTTCGGCCAGGTGCTGGCCGCGACACGGCGAGTGGTCAGGCTCCTTGGCGACGACGTGCGCCGCGGCGATCGCGTCGCATTCCTGGCAGCAAGCTCCCCCGCCTACGCGGCAGCGCTCTACGGCGCGATGACCGCCGGGGCCATCGTCGCGCCGATGAATCCGCTCCTAAAACCGGGGGAGCTCGGCCGAGCCCTCGCCGAGATCGAGCCGGTTGCGGCCTTCGTGAGCAACGAAACCCGGCCCGGGCTCGAGGCGGCACGGGCCGAGGTCCCCTCCTTGCGGCGCGTTATTCCCCTCGACGATCTCTGGACGCAGATCGACGCGCTCTCTGGCTCCGGCTCCCCCGTCGCCGTTGACCCGGAACGTGACATCGCGGCGCTCATCTTCTCCAGCGGCACGACGGGCTCACCCAAGGGCGTGATGCTCTCCCACGCCAATCTGGTCGCCAATATGCGGCAGACGCTGGCGACGGGGATGACTCCGCCCTATTCGCCGCTGCTCAACTACATGCCGTTCTTCCACGTCTACGGCTTCGCGGCGATCATGGGGATGGCGTTCGCCCTGGGCGTGCCTCAGCACATCATTCCTCGGTTCGACCCCGCCCTGATCCTCAAGCTCGCTGGCGAACACAGCGTGCACACCCTCTATGCGCCCCCGCCGGCCCTGCGCGCGCTCGTCGCTGCCCGTAAGGGAGGCGGCCCGGCCCTTCCCTCAACCCGCCTCTTCGTCACCGGCGGTGCCGCCACGCTGCCGGGGCTCTGGCAGGAAGCGGAGGAGGCGTTCGGCATCCCCGTCTGCCAGCCCTACGGCCTCTCGGAAGCGACGGCGGCGACAAACATGAACCCGCCCCATCGTGTCAAGCGCGGCACCGCCGGGCCACCCCTCCCCGACACGGAGCAGAAGCTCGTCAGCGTCGAGACAGGCCAGGAAGTCACGACGGGCGAGGTAGGCGAAATCTACGTGCGCGGCCCGCAGGTGATGCAGGGGTACTGGCAGCGTCCCGATGCAACCGCCGACTGCCTGTCGCCCGACGGCTGGCTGCGCACGGGCGACCTCGGCCGCCACGACGAGGACGGCTACCTCACCATCGTCGATCGCCTGAAGGAGATGATCCGCTACAAAGCCCACCAGGTGGCACCGTCCGACCTGGAGGCGCTGCTGCTCGACCACCCTGCGGTGGCGGACGTCGCCGTCATCCCGAAGGCTGACGAGGAGGCAGGCGAGATCCCCAAAGCCTGCGTCGTCCGGCGGCCCGCCGCCGACGTCTCCGCCGCTGACCTCATGGAGTTCGTCGCCGCCCGCGTCAACCCCATGAGCCGCATCCGCGAGGTGGAGTTCGTCGACAGCATCCCGCGTAACCCATCAGGGAAGATCCTCCGCCGCGAGCTGATCGCGCGCGAACGCGCCCGAGACGTCTGACCGCCCAGAAAGGGAGCCACGTGCCTGCCTACGACAACTACCAGTATCTGACCATCGAGCGACGGGAGAACGGCGTGCTCCTGCTTACCCTCAACCGTCCCGAGCGGCGCAACGCCATCAACAACGACATGCACGCCGAGCTCGAGCGCGTTTTCCACGAGATCGGCGGCGACGGTGCCGCCAACGCCGTCGTCATCACCGGTGCTGGGCCCGCCTTCTGCTCCGGCGGCGACGCGAAGTCGATGGACGACGGCTCGTTCAAGCCGAGCGGGCCGGTGACGCCCTTCCGTGCCGTGCGCACCCTCATGCACAACCTGCTCGAGGTCGAGCAGCCGGTGATTGCGGCCGTCAACGGCGACGCCGCCGGCCTCGGCGCGACCATGGCCCTCTGCTGCGACGTCGTCATCGCCGCCGAGACGGCGCGCTTCGCCGACACGCACGTGCGCATGGGCCTCGTCGCCGGAGACGGCGGCGTCATCATCTGGCCGCTCCTTATCGGCTGGGCGCGCGCCAAGGAGTTCCTCCTCACCGGCGACTGGATCAGCGGCCGCGAAGGCGAGCGCCTCGGGCTGGTCAACCACGCGGTGCCGAAGGACGACGTCCTGCCCACGGCGCTCGCGATGGCCGACCGCCTCGCCCTCGCCGCGCCGAAGGCCGTTCGCTGGACCAAGTACTCCATGAACCGCATCCTCCGCGCCCGCGTCGACGAAGCACTCGACGCCAGCGCCTTCCTCGAAGCGATCACCATGGACAGCGACGACCTGCGCGAAGCGGCCGCCGCGTTCCTCGAGAAGCGCCAGCCCCACTTCACCGGGAACTAGGAGAGTCGCAATGCGCACGGCCATCACTGACATGCTCGGCGTCGAGCATCCGGTCATTCTCGCCGGCATGGGGAACGTCTCAGCTTCCGACCTTGCCGCGGCTGTCTCGAACGCCGGCGGCCTGGGCGTGCTCGGCGCCGCCTTCTGGCCCCCGGAACACCTGCGCTCGGAGATCCGCCGGGTACGCTCGCTCACCGACAGGCCTTTCGGCGTCGATCTCCTTGTCGCAGAGGGCGCGCCCGGGATGGAGGAGCTGGTGCAGACGGTCCTCGACGAACGGGTGCCCGTCTTTGTCTCTGGCCTCGGCGACCCCGGATCGCTCGTCGAAGAGATGCACCGCCGGGGGATGAGGGTCCTGGCCATGATCGGCAATGTGCGCCAGGCGCGCCGCTGCGTCGCCTCCGGGGTCGACGTCGTCGTCGCCCAGGGGACAGAAGCCGGCGGCCATACAGGCCGCGTCGCCACCTTCCCCCTCGTCCCGGCCGTCGTCGACGCCGTCAGCCCCGTGCCCGTCGCTGCGGCGGGCGGCATCGCCGACGGGCGCGGCCTGGCGGCAGCGCTCGCCCTTGGCGCTGCGGCCGCTGTCGTCGGCACGCGTTTCGTCGCCACCCGCGAAGCCTACGGACACGACAACTACAAGCACGCGATTGTCGCCGCGAGCGAAGAGGACACCGTGGTCACACGTGCCTACACCGGCAAGAGCGCCCGCGTCATCCGCAACGCCTATGTCGACGACTGGGCAGGGCGCGAAGCCGAGATCGAGCGCTTCCCCGTCCAGCTTCAGAAGAACTGGGCGAACGTCCAGGCAGCAGTCGAGCAAGGTCGCACCGACGTCGGCATGCTGCCGGCCGGGCAGGTGGCGGGCGTCATTCGCGGCGTCGAGAGCGCGGCGGACGTCGTGCGCGGCATGGTCGCCGACGCCGAGCGCGTCCTGAACGACCTCGCCGTCGCTGGGGTCCGCTGATGCCCCGGAGCTGCCAACCGTGACCGGAACGATGCTGGCCGCCCGTTTGCACGAGCGGGGAAAGCCGCTCGCCGTCGAGCGGGTGTTGGTCCCCACGCCCGGGGCTGGCGAAGTCCTTGTCCGCGTCCGTGCCTGCGGCCTCTGCGGTTCGGACCTGCACTTCCTCGGGGGCGACGCACCGGTTGCCAGGCTGCCGATCACCCTCGGCCACGAGCCCGCAGGCACCGTCGAGACGATCGGCCCGGGCGTAACGGACCTGACCGAGGGACTCCCCGTCGTCATTCGACCAGGCGACAGCTGCGGCGTCTGCCCGGCCTGCGCTGCTGGCCGGGCGAACATCTGCGAGGCGTCGCACGTCCTCGGCATGCACGTCGACGGCGGCCTCGCCGAGTTCGTCCTCGCGCGAGCCAGTGACCTCGTCCCCATCCCGGCAGAGGTCCCCTTCGAGCAGGCGGCCATCGTCAGCGACGCTGTCGCCACACCGTACCACGCCCTTTTCGAGCGGGGAGCGCTGCAGCCGGGCGAAGCCGTCGCCGTCTTCGGCTGCGGCGGCCTGGGCATCCACACGGTCCAGCTCGCCCGGCTCGCCGGCGCGGGCATGATCGTCGCCGTCGACGTCCGGGCGCCGGCCCTCACGCGCGCCCGCGACGCCGGCGCCGACGCAACTGTGAACGCCGCCGACGAGCGGCCGGCACGACGCATTCGCGAGCTGACGGGCGGCGTCGACCTCGCCCTCGAATGCGTCGGCCGAACAGAGACGATCGCCGAGGCGGTGAGGAGCCTCCGCCGCGGTGGCCGCGCCGTCGTCGTGGGAATGGGCAGCGAGCCGATCGCTCTGCCCCCCCCCAACTCCTTCAGCTGGAGCGAGCACGCGCTCCTCGGCTCTTTCGGGAGCACCCTCGCGAGCGTGCGCCGCCTGCTCGGGATGGTGGCCGCGGGGCACCTGGACCTCTCCTCCTCCGTGTCCGAAATCCTCCCTCTGGTCGACGTGAACCGGGCGATCGACCTGCTCCGCTCGCCCGACCGGGACGCCTCGCGCGTCGTCATACAGCCGTCCGCCTGAGGGGCACGATGACTAGGTACGAGCTCCGGCCGCCGACCCGCCACGTGGGCCAGTACATGGAGAGCGGCGACTGGCGCGGCTATTGGCAGACCGCCATCAGCCACGCAAGCGAAGGCCGCATCCTTGTCCGCGGCTATCCGATCGAAGAGATCGTCGAGCGCCTGACGGCCACGGAAGCGCACTGGCTCCTGCTCAAGGGCGAGCTGCCAACACGACGAGAGGCGGAGGTCTTCGACGCCTGCTTGCGCTGCGGCATGGACCAGCAGTTCATCAGCTCGGCCGCCAGCGCCACGCGCTTCGCCGCCTCTGCCTCCCGCTCCCCTGTGAATGCCGTGGCCGCGGGAATGCTCGCGACGGGCGTCGTCACGGGCTCGCCTCGGCCAACGATGGAGATGCTCTACGGCACCGCTGAAGACGCGGCCGCGCGAGGCCTCTCCGCCGACGCGGCCGCTGCCGAGCTCGTCACGCAGTTCCGCGAGCGCCGCGAGCCGATTCCCGGCTTCGGCCACCCGACCCACCGGGGCGGCGTCGAACCGCGCGCTGAGGCCCTGCGTCGCGTCGTCAGGGCGAAGGGCGGCTGGCGCGAACATGGCCGGCTGCTCGAAGCCGTCCACGCGTCCCTCCAGGAGTCGCTCCAGCGGACGATCACGATCAACCTCGCCGGCATGCTCGCCGCCGTCTACTGCGACCTCGACTTCGATCCCCTGACGGCAGAGGGCGTCTCCGCCGTCGACTACGGCTGGGCACTCATCGCCCACGCCGTCGAAGAGATCCGCGACGGCGTCCCCCTGCGTGTCATCCCCGACGCGCTCGGCGCCAGCTACACGGGTCCTGCAGAACGCCACATCCCCGTCGATCGGCGCTAGCCGCCAGAAGGAAGGCATATGGAGCTCAAGCACATCCTCCTCGAAAAAGACGGGCCGGTCGCCACCATCACCTTCAACCGCCCGGACCGCATGAACTGCATCAGCGTGGAGACGGTGCCCTCTCTGCTGCAGGCCCTCCACGCCGTGGAGCAGGACGAAAGCGTCCGCGTCCTCGTCATGACAGGGGCCGGGCCGCGCGCCTTCTGCTCCGGCGCAGACATCGCCGACATGGTCCGCCGCTCACCGGACGAGGTGCGCCGCATCGTGGAGATGTACCTGGACTACATCCGCGCGATCCGCGACCTGCCGGTGCCCGTCGTCGCCAAGGTGAACGGCGTGGCCGCGGGCGGAGGCGTCTGCACCGCCCTCGCGTGCGACGTGCGCGTCGCTTCCGACCAGGCGCGCTTTGGCTTCGTGTTCGTGAACGTCGGCCTCGCGGGGGCGGACATGGGCGCCACCTACTTCCTGCCGCGCGTTGTCGGCCTCGGCAAGGCGACGGAGCTCCTCTACGGCGGTGAGGTGATCGACGCGCAGGAGGCCTTCCGCATCGGCCTTGTCAACCGCGTCGTGCCGCACGCCGAGCTCGACCACGCCGTCGACGACTACGCGCGCAAGCTCGCGGCCGGTCCGCCGCTGGGCCTGAGGATGACCAAGCGCGCCCTCAACGGAGCCCTCGACCGCACGCGCGACGCCGCCTTCGACCTCGAGACCTACGTGCAGACGCTCTGCATCCTCTCGGAAGACCACCTCGAAGGGGCGGCCGCCTTCCGCGAGAAGCGGGCGCCACGGTATACGGGGCGATAGCGCCATGATCGGCTTCGCCCTCAGCGAGGAGCAACGGCTCTTCCAGGAGACCATCAGGGACTTCGCGCGCCGCGAGGTCGCCCCGATCGCCCGGGAATATGACGAGCGGGAGGAATACCCGATCGCCATCCTCCGGAAGATGGGCGAGCTCGGCTACCTGGGCGTGCCCTTCGCCCAGGTAGACGGCGGCGCCGGCGGCGACTCCATCATGGCCGCGGTCATGTCAGAGGAGATGGGGTACGTCTCGGCCGGCGTCTACCTGGGCGTCTACGTGCATGTCTTCCTGGCCCTCAACGCTATCTCCCGCTTCGGCACCGACGATCAAAAGCTCGCCTACCTCGCGCCAGGCATCCGCGGTGAGCGCGTCGGAGCCTGGGCTTTCGCCGAACCCGACGCCGGCTCCGATCCCGGCTCGATGACGACCCGTGCCCGTCGCGACGGCGACGACTACGTGATCGACGGCACCAAGCTGTACATCACCAACGGCTCGATTGCCGACTTCGTCGTCCTCACCGCCAGCACCGACCCCCGGCAGGGCATGAAGGGTCTCAGCCTCTTCATCGTCGACGCCGGCACCCCGGGCTTCACGGTCCCACGCCGGCTGCGAAAACTCGGCGTGCGCGCCTCCGACACAGCCGAGCTGGCGTTCAACGACTGCCGCGTACCCGCAAGCGCGCTGCTGGGCGCCGAGAACGTCGGCTTTGTGAACGCCATGCGTGTGCTCACGGCGGGGCGCGTCGTTTCCGCCGCGTTTGCCCTGGGCACCGCGCGTGCAGCCTTCGATCAGTCGCTGGCGCACGTCAAGTCTCGCCACGCATTTGGACATGCGATCGGGGACTTCCAGGGGATCCAGTGGCAGCTGGCCGACATGGCCCTCGAGCTGGAGTGCGCCAAGCTCCTCACCTGGCAGGCGGCCTGGCTCGCCGATCAGGGCCTCCCCCACATCAAGGAAGCTTCGATGGCCAAGCTGTACGCCACGGAGATGTGCGCCCGGCTGACAGGCCAGGCCATCCTCCTGCACGGCGCCTCTGGCTACATGATGGACTCCGACATCCAGCGCTTCTATCGCGACGTCAAGGTGATGGAGATAGGCGAGGGAACGTCGCACATCCAGCGCAACACGATTGCCCGCCAGATCGGTCTCTGACAGAGCCCAGGAGGAATCAGTTGACGTACGAATTGCTGTTGAGCGAACGAGAAGGCGACATAGCCATCGTCACTTTGAACCGGCCGGATAAGCGAAATGCGCTGAACACGCAACTGCGCGACGAGATCCGCAAAGCGCTCGAAGAGATAGAGGCCGACGACTCCGTCAAAGTCGCGATCATCACGGGTGCCGGGCCGGTCTTCTGCGCCGGCTTCGACACGAGCGAGTTCGCCACCACGCCGCCCGAGCAGATTTTCTCCGGCGAATCCTCGCGGCGCTATCACCACCGACTGCAGAACTTCGCGCGGCCCCTGATCGCGGCCGTCAACGGCTCCGCCATGGGCGGGGGATTCGACATCGCCGTGCTGTCCGACCTCCGCGTTGCCGCTGCGGGCGCGACCTTCGGCCATCCGGAGATAAAGTTCGGCGCGGCCACCCTCTTCGGCCCGCTGGCCGCCGTTGTCGGCGGGGGCCTGGCGCGCGAGCTCTGCCTCACGGGCCGTCGCATGGACGCCGACGAAGCGCTGCGCTGCGGCCTCGTGAGCAGGGTCGTCCCCGCCGAAAGCCTGCTCGACGACACGAAGGCCATCGCCCGCTCGATCGCCGAGGCACCCCTTCCCGCCCTCCGCGAAGTCAAAGCGTCGATCGTCGCCGCCGCCCCAGAGCACCTCCCTCTCCCCTGATGCTCCCGCTCGAGGGGACCCGCGTCTGCGATCTGACGATCGCACAGTTCGGCGCCCACGCGACGATGATGCTCGCCGACCTCGGCGCCGAGGTCGTCAAGATCGAGTCACCGCGTGGTGGCGACCCCGGACGCGGCATCGCCCTCCAGTCCGACGGCGTCTCGCCGTTCTTCCAGGCCCACAACCGCGGCAAGAAGAGCGTCACCGTCAACCTCCGTCGCGCAGAGGGGCACGACATCGTTCGCCGGCTGGCCGAGCGGTCGGCCGTCTTCGCGCAGAGCTGGACGCCCGGCACGATCGAACGGCTCGGCTTCAGCTATGAGGACGTCAGGGCGTTCAACCCCGCGGTTGTCTACGCCTCGGCCTCTGGCTTCGGCCCACACGGCCCGCGCGCCGGGCTCCCAGCGATGGACATGGTCGCCCAGGCGACGGGCGGGCTCGCCTGGGCCAACGCCACGCCCGATGAGCCCTGGCCCGCGGGCCCGACGCTCGCCGACCAGGCAGGGTCGCTCCTGCTGGCGTGCGGCATCCTCGCCGCACTCCTCCACCGCTTCCGCACCGGCGAGGGCCAGCGCGTCGACGTCTCCCTGCTCGGCTCGCAGATGACACTCCAGGCATGGAACCTCGCGCACTTCTTCCTGACGGGCGAGCGCCCCCGGGGTGGCCGTGCCGGCTCCTCGTCGCCCATCTTCAGCCTCTACCGCGCCAGCGACGGCTGGCTGGCCATTGCCGTCATCGATGAGCGGCAGTGGCCAGCGCTCTGCACTGTCGTCGGCCTTCCCGAAGCGGCCACGGATCCTCGCTTCGACGGACGCGCTGCGCGAGAACGAAACCGTCCAGAGCTGACCCGCCTCCTCGACGCCGCCTTCGCCACCAAACCAGTCAACGATTGGCTGCAGCTGCTCGAGGCCGCCGCCATCCCTTGCGGGCCCGTCAACGACTACGCCCACCTGGCGGTCGATCGACAGGTCGCCGCCAACCACTACCTGGCGGAGATCGACGTGCCCGGACACGGCCCCTTGCGGGTCGTCGGCCCAGCCGTCGAGCTGAGCCGCACGCCGGCGACCATCGGCCCGGCCGCCCCAGAGCTGGGTCAGCACACGGAGGAGGTCCTCCTCGAACTGGGCTACGACTGGCCCGCGATCGAAAGGCTGCGCGCCGAGCGGGTCGTCGGCTGACGGGCAGAAGGAGGACACATCGAAATACAGAGCGTCGAGAGCTTCGGTGTCCGCCCGCCAGCGACGACAT
>JADLBJ010000149.1 GCA_020847765.1 Dehalococcoidia bacterium | reverse complement strand
GTCGGACACCCCGACTATGCCGACCTGCTGCCCGTCATCACCTCCGAGAGTTCCCCGGGTGCGGGCGACGGTTCCTTCACGCTGCCCGACCCCGACCTGCAACCGTACTTTTCGGTCAACTATGACGCCTCGGTCGACGACTACCTGAAGACCTCCGGCGTCATCGGCGTCTACCTGGGCCGCAAGGACGTGAAGAACTACTTTATCTCCCGCGGCATGACCGCCGCCGAGCGCGCCGAAGTCGCGGCCGACTACGGCTACATCCCCGCCGAATTCAACACCGGCACCGTGCGCGCGAACGGCGGCAAGTCCACGCTGCAGGGCGTCGAGCTCAGCTACGCCCAGAACCTGACCTTCCTGCCCAAGCCCTTCGACGGGCTCAATATCCAGGCCAACTTCACCTATGTGGATATTCAGGCCAAGGACAGCGATCCGCTGATCGAGCTCGACACCTATTACTCGCAGATGCGCGCGGTCTCGCCCAAGACGGCGAACTTCATCCTCGGCTACCGCTACGGGACGTTCACGGTCACCTCGACCACCAACTGGGTGGACGAGAGCCTCTACGGCGGCTTTGTGTCCACGAGCTACTTCACCGGTTCGGCCAACACCACCAACCAGGCCCTCGATACGCGATTGACGCTGAACAAGGACGAGAAGTTCACGACCGACCTGAAGGTGGAATACGCCATCAGCAAGTACGTCTCGGCCTACTTCCTCGTGCGCAATATCACCAACAGCGCCCGCGAGGAGTTCCTCCGCGGCTATCTCCCGCAAAATCAGAACGTCGTGCTGCCCTACCGCTACTTCGAGTTCGGCGAGCCGCACTACACGCTCGGCTTCCGCGGCAAGTTCTGATCCGTCCGCCCCGGATCGCGCCACCCGGACTGTCCGGTGCGGGTGGCGCGGTCCCCCTCCTGTTCGCCGGTTGGCTTCCGCCCGCCGCGAACCCATATCCTCCCTTGGCATGCAAACGCACGAAAGCGCCCTCTCCCGTCTGGCCGGCGGCCTCCCGCCCGGGGCCCTGCGCGACGAATTTCTCATCACCGGCCTCTTCCGGCCCGGCGAAATTTCCCTCCATTGGTGGGAGACGGACCGCACCGTGGTCGGCGGCATCTGCCCGGCCGGGGCGCCTCTCGCGCTCGGCCGCCCCGCCGCCCTGCGGGCCGACTATTTCCTGGAGCGGCGCGAAGCCGGCCTCCTTAACCTCGGCGGTCCCGGGACGGTGCGCGCCGACGGCACGGACTATCCGCTCGAGCCGCTGGACGCGCTTTATCTCGGCCGCGGGGTGAAGGAAGTGACCTTCGCCTCCCGGTCCGCCGCCACGCCCGCGCGCTTTTACCTGCTCAGCTATCCGGCGCACACCGCGCATCCGACCCGGCACATCGCCTTCAGCTCCGTGCCGGGCGACC
This sequence comes from Dehalococcoidia bacterium, assembly GCA_020847765.1. GTDB lineage: Bacteria > Chloroflexota > Dehalococcoidia > Tepidiformales > Tepidiformaceae > JADLBJ01. The sequence goes on along the minus strand of JADLBJ010000149.1, from coordinate 1,692 downwards.
GGCTCGGCCAGCCCGACGGCGCCAACCGGCGCACCATCCACAAGCTCATCCATCCCGGCACGATGACCACCTGCCAGCTGGTCATGGGCGTGACGCGGCTCGATCCCGGCAGTGTGTGGAACACCATGCCGCCGCACACGCACCTGCGCCGCTCCGAGGTGTATCTCTATTTCGATCTCCCCCCGGGTCAGGCCGTTTTCCACTTCATGGGCCGGCCCGCCGAAACCCGCCACCTCGTCGTCCGCGAGGGCGAGGCGGTGCTCTCGCCGCCCTGGTCCATCCACTCCGGCGTCGGCACGGCCAACTACAGCTTCGTCTGGGGCATGGGCGGTGAAAACCAGGAGTTCACCGACATGGATCCCGCCCCCGTTGACGCCCTGCGCTGAAGCTGGCCATGCGTACTTCATCAAGTTCATCCGAGGTATTGGGTAGCGCCCGGCCTCCGGACGGGCGGTTTGGCGTGCGCATGCCCAGCGCGGCCCGTCCGGAGGCCGGGCCCGACCCAAAACAGCTTCTCTCATGACCGCCGTCCCCGACACCTTCCGACTCGACGGCCGCGCGGCCATCGTCACCGGCGCCTCGCGCGGCCTCGGCGCCGCCATGGCGCGGGCCCTCGCCGCCGCCGGGGCCGACCTGGTGCTCGTCGCGCGCGGCAGCACCGCCGCCCTGCAAAAGTCCATCGCCGCGACGGGCCGGCGCAGCGTGGCCGTAGCCGCGGATGTGGGCGACCCCGCCGCCGCCGCGCAGATCGTGGCCGCCGCCTACGCCGAATTCGGCCGGGCCGACATCCTCGTCAACAACGCCGGCATCATCCGCCGGGCCTCCCTCCTCGAGTTCTCGGAGGCCGACTGGAGCGACGTGCTCCGCACCAATCTCGACGGTGCCTTCCGCCTGAGCCAGCGCTTCGCCGTGGAGGCCGTCGCCCGGAAGCGTCCGGGCAAGATCATCAACATCGCCTCCATGCTCTCCTTCCAAGGCGGCGTGCGCGTGGTCTCCTACACGGCGTCCAAGAGCGCCCTCGCCGGGCTCACCCGGGCCATGGCCAACGAGCTCGCCGCGTCCGGCATCAACGTCAACGCCATCGCCCCCGGCTACATGGCCACCGACAACACCGCCGCGCTCCGGGCGGACGCCGCCCGCAACCAGTCCATTCTCGATCGCATCCCCGCCGGCCGCTGGGGGCAGCCGGAGGATCTCGCCGGCGCGGTTGTCTTTCTGGCTTCGCCGGCTTCCAATTACATCCACGGCATCACCCTGCCGGTCGATGGCGGCTGGCTCGCCCGTTAATCCCATCCCCCCATGCCCGTGCTCCGCCCGGTCCTCGCCTTCCTCTTCGCCGGCGTGCTCGCCGCGTCCGCCGCCGGCCGCCTCGTCGTCACGGTCAGCCACGATCTGACCATCGCCCGGCCCGCCGAGACCATCACCGTCCCGTGGACGGAGGTGAATCGCGCTCTCCCCGGTGCCCTCCTGCAGCGCATCGCCGTGAAGGACGCCAAGGGCAACATGCTGCCCTACCAGGTCACCAACATCGCGCCGCAGGCCAAGGACCCGAAACGCGAGGGCATCGCCTACGGCGAACTCATCTTCCAGTACGACTTCGCCGCCGGCGAACAGTCGGCCGTATTCACCGTCGAGACGACTGACACGGTTGCCCCGGTGTTTCCGACCAAGGCCTTCGCCCGCCACGTGTCC
>JADLBJ010000148.1 GCA_020847765.1 Dehalococcoidia bacterium | reverse complement strand
GGGGGCTGGTGGACGTCGTCGTGATGGACGGGTTCACGGGGAACGTGGTCGTCAAGACGGTGGAGGGGATAGCGGAGCTGATGTTCCACGAATTGCGCATGGCGGTGGAGCTGACGCCGTGGAACCGGGCGGCAGGCCTGATTCTCTACAGCGAGCTGCGGAAGGTGAAGCGGCGCCTCGACTACACGGAGTACGGCGGCGCGCAGCTACTCGGGGTCGACGGCATCACGGTCATCGGGCATGGACGCTCGAACGCGCGGGCGGTGTTCAGCGCGATCCGTTCAGCACGGGACGCGATCCAGAATGACGTGCTGCAGACGATCCGGGAGATCGCGCGCGAGATCCCGGCGCGCAAGTCCGGCGGCGGCGACGCGAGAACCGAGGAAGAGTGACCCGCGGTGCCTGGCCGCACCGAGGTCAATCGAGGGCGGCGAGGAGGGCGGGCACGACCTCGAACAGATCGCCAACGAGGCCGTAGTCGGCGAGCTGGAAGATGGGGGCCTCCGGGTCCCTGTTGATGGCGACGATGACCTTGCTGTCCTTCATGCCGGCGATGTGCTGGACCGCGCCGGAGATGCCGACGGCGACATAGAGGTCGGGGCTGACGATCTTGCCCGATTGGCCGATCTGCAGGTTGTTCCCAACGTAGCCGGCGTCGACGGCCGCGCGGGACGCTCCGACGGCGCCGCCGAGGCGGGCGGCAAGGGCGTCGAGCAGCTTGAAGTTCTCGGCGCTGCCCAGGGCGCGGCCCCCGGCGACGACGACCCGCGCGCTAGCCAGATCCGGGCGATCGCTGCGGCTCGACTCGCGTGTGACGACGCGGGAGAGGCCGGTGTCAGCGGCTGCCGGGACAGATTCGATCGGGGCCGTGCCGCCGGCCGCCGGGACGGGCTCGAAGGCGATGGGGCGGACGGTGACGACCTTGACGGGGTCGCGCGACTGGACGGTGGCCAGAAGCGCGCCCGCGTAGATCGGGCGGACGAAGGTGTCCGGCGCCTCGATGGCGACGACGTCGGCGACCTGCTCGACGTCGAGGGCGGCGGCGACACGGGGGAGGACGGCCCGCCCGAGCCCGGCGGCGGGCGCGACGAGGTGCGAGTAGCCCCCGGCGCGAACGGCGGCGAGGAGGGTAGCGGCGACGTTCTCAGCCGTCTGGTCGGCCAGGTAGCTGGCCTGTGCCTGGAGGACCTTGACGACGCCGGGGACGCCGGCCGCCGCGCCGGCTGCAGTGGCGCAGTCGGCGCCGGTGACCAGGACGTGAACGTCGGCGCCGAAACTCATGGCGGCGGCGACGGCACTGCGGGTCGCCGGTGTGAGCGCGCGGTTGTCGTGTTCGGCGAGGACGAGGGTTGCCATCAGGGGATGACTCGTGCTTCGTCGCGGAGCTTGCTGAGGAGCTCGCTGACGTCGGCGACGCGCCCGCCGCCACGGCGCCTGGGTGCCTCAGCGATCCTGACCGTCGCAAGGCGAGGAGCGACGTCGACGCCCAGGTCAGCGGGGAGGAGAACCTCGACGGGGCGCTTCTTGGCCTTGAGAACGTTCGGCAGGCTGGGGTAGCGGGGATGGTTCAGGTGCAGATCGACGGTGAGGACGAACGGCAACGGCAGCTGAAGCACTTCGGCGCCACCGTCGATCTCCTGCGTCACGAGAGCGCCGTCCCCGCCAAGCTCGACCTTCGCCGCGGCGACCGCCTGGGACCAGCCGAGCAGGGCCGCGAGCATCTGGCCGGTCTGGCCGGAGTCGTCGTCGATCGCCTGCTTGCCGCAGACGATGATCCCGGAGCCCTCGCGCTCAGCGACCGCCTTCAGGAGCTTCGCCACGGCGAGCGGCTGGAGGTCGGCGTCGGCCTGGACAAGGACGGCGCGATCGGCGCCGAAAGCGAGGGCGGTGCGGAGGGTGTCCTGACAGGCGGACGGGCCGCAGGAGACGACGACGACCTCTGTTGCCAGGGCGTGTTCCTTCCAACGGACCGCCTCTTCGAGGGCGACCTCGTCGAAGGGGTTCATGGCCATGCGGACGTTGGCAGTGTCGACGGCGCTGCCGTCGGCGGTGGGACGCACACTGACCTCGGCGTCGACGACGCGCTTGAGGGCGACGAGCACGTTCATCGCGAGGGGACGTCCTCGCCGGCGGAGGGATCGGTCATGCCTGCTTTGCCATGTGGTTGGCAGCTATATAGGCGAAGGTGAGGCCGGCACCGATCGTCGAGCCGCCGCCGGGGTAGCCGGCGCCCATGACGCTACCGGTACAGTTGCCGGCGGCATAGAGGCCCGGGATGGGCTCGCCCCAGACGTTCAGGACCTGGGCGTTAGCGTTGGTGCGCAGGCCGCCCTTTGTGCCCAGGACGCCCGGCCAGATGGCCACGCCGTAGAATGGCGGCTCGGTCAGAGGCGCCAGGCAGCTGTTGGGCAGACCGCGAGAGGAGTCGCCTGACGTCTGCTGGTCGAAGGCAGAGGCGCCGCGGTGCCAGTCGGGGTCTTCGCCGACCCTGGCATGGTCGTTGAAGCCGGCGACGGTGGCGGTGAGACCGGCAACGTCGATCCCGAGCTTCTCGGCGAGCTCTTCGAGGGTGTCGGCCCGGCTGATCCAGCGGGGGAAGTCCATCTTCGGGGCGTAGTTGGCGAAGGGGTAGTTCCTGCGGTAGGCCGAGTCGATGATGGCGAAGCCGGGAACGTTGGGATAATCGAGGGTATCGGGCTCGAAGCGCTGGAAGGCGCGGATGACGCGGGCATAGGGGCCGGCCTCATCGAAGAAGCGTTCGCCTTTGCGGTTGACGACGATGCAACCCGGCTTGCCGAGGATGGGTGAGTAGGCCGGGATGGCGGTCTCGGTGTCGGGGTCCCAGAAGACGGACCAACCCCATGATTCGTTCATGTTGCGCAGGTCGGCGCCGAGCTCCATGCCCATGCGGTGGCCGTCGCCGGTGTCGCCCTCGGGCGGGTTGGGATAGTAGATGGGGGCGCGCAGGAATGCCATCACCATGTCTCTGTTGCGCGAGAAGCCGCCGGTGGCCATGACAACGCCGCGGCGGGCGCGGATGCGCAGCTCCTGGTCCCCGGTGGAGACGAGCACGCCGAGGACGCGGTTGGTGTCATCGACGATGAGGCGCTGAACGGCGGCGTTGGTCGTGTACTCGACGCCGCGCTGCTTGCCGGCGCGTTCGAGGGCGCGGACGAGGACACCGCCGGTAACGAAGCCGGAGCTCGAGGGGGGAATCTCCTCGCCAGGCGGAATCTGAGGGACGATCGGTCGGCCGTAGGTGCGAGAGCCCGGGTAGGTTTCGTAGTAATCGGGGAAGGCGCCCATGGGGATGATCTGCCACTCGATGCCGATCTCGCGCGTGAAGTCGACCATCGGGTTGCAGTTTGCCAGGTAGGCTTCCATGAGGGCAGGCTCGCTCTGCCCGAAGGTGGCGTGCTTCATGTACTCGAGCGCGTCGTCGAGGTTGTCTTCGACTTCCTCCTCGCGCATACGGTAGTTGTTGGGGATCCACATTCCGCCACCGGAGATCCCTGTGGTGCCGCCGATGGTGGGAAGCTTTTCGAGCACGATGGCGGACAAGCCTGCGTCGGCGGCGCGGACGGCGGCAATCTGCCCGGTGCCGGACCCGACGACGACGACGTCGAACTCGCTGTCCCAGGGCTTTTCGCTGTTGTACTTCACGACGGGTCTCCTCTCAGTGGTCGTCTGCGGCCCGGGCGGCCCGGGGCCGGTGGCTGCTGGCCGATAGAGTACCGCCGCCGGCGGCGTGCGCGACCATCGGCCTCAGATGTGCTGAGCGACGATGGCGCCGGAGCGAACGGCGTCATTGATCTCGCGGGGAGAGCTGGCGTCGCCGACCGCGAAGACGGAGTAACGCACCATGCCCTTGCCCTTTACGTCCCCGAGCAGGCCGTTGTCGGGGCGAGCACCGGCGGCGACCACGACGGTGTCGGCCGGGAGGAACCGGCTGACACCGTCGCCATCGACGATCTGGATGCCCTGGTCGGTGATCTCCTTGTACTCCTGCACGCGGTCGACGAAGCCCACTTTCTTCTGGCGAAGGGCGGCGAGGGCGATGATGGCGGCCAGGTGGCCCCTGGTGGCGAAGCCGGGGAGGAGGGTGGTGAGGGTGACCTCAGCCTCGGGCTGACGGTCAGTGATGAAGTCGGCCACCTCGCAGGCACCGTCTTCGCCGCCGATGACGACGACGCGTCGGCCAGTGGTGGCGCGGCCTTCGAGCACGTCGAGGCCGAGGACGACGTTGGTCCGGTCGATCCCAGGGATCGGGGGGATGAACTGGCCGGCGCCGGTGGCGACGATAAGGGCGTCGGCCTTCTCGGCGGCGATGGTCTCGGGGGTGGCTTCGGTGCCGAGGCGAACGTCGACGTTGAGCTTTTTCAACTGGGTCTCAAACCAGTCGATGAGGAAGTGGATGTCGGACTTGCCGGGGGCGCGGCCGGCAGGCCAGAGCTGGCCGCCCAGGCGGTCGCTCTTCTCGTAGAGGGTAACGTTGTGGCCGCGCAGGGTGGCGACCCGGGCTGCTTCCATGCCGGCCGCCCCGCCACCGGCAACGATGACTCTTTTCGGCCGGGCGACGGGGCGGATGTCGAAGTAGCCCTCGAGGTTCCAGCCGGTTGCCGGGTTGACGGCGCATTCGACCTGGTGGTCGTCGACGCTGGTGAGGCCGCCGTTGCCGACGGCGCAGTAGCCACAGGCGATGCAGCGGCGGATGTCCTCCGGGCGGCCTTCGGCGATCTTCTTCGGAAAGTCCGGGTCGGCGAGGAACTGGCGGGCCATGCCGACCATGTCGCACATGCCTTCGCTGATCGCCCGTTCGATGAGCTCGGGATCGTTCATCCGGCCGGTGACGACGATGGGGACGGAGGAGACGCGTTTGGCGGCGGCGGCCAACGGCAGGTAGCCGCCGTAGCCTTCGTTCGGGAACAGCCTGGGATTGGGGCCGGCGAAGTAGCCGGGGACGTCGAGGGCGCCGGCCGAGAGGTCGACGCTGGTGACGCCGGCGTCGATGAGCGCCGTTACGATGTCGGGGAGGTCTTCGACGGTGTAGCCGTGGACGTCGGGGTAGAGCTTTTCGTAAAACTCGTCGCCGCTGAGGCGGCAGCCGACGAGGAAGTCGGCGCCACAGGCGGTCTTGATGCGGCGGACCAGCTCGGTGGGGAAGAGCATGCGATCCTGGCCCCACCTGTCGGTGCGTCGGTTGGAGTGAGGGGACATGAACTGCTGCGGGAGGAAGCCGTGGGCGATGTGGGCGAGGACGCCGTCGAAGCCCGCTGCTTTGACGCGCAGGGCGCTGCGCACGTAGTCGTCGAGCACTTCTTCGACTTCGTCTGTGGTGGCTTCATGGAGCGGCGTGGAAGCGTTGCCGTATGGGCCCGACCCGGGCGGGAGGAGGGAGGGGACCGAGGCGGAGGCAGCGAGCGGGATCTCAGCAGCGGCAAACTTGCCGAAGTGGCCGAGCTGGACCTGACAGACGGCACCTTCGGCATGGATGGCGTCCGCGATCTTGCGCATGCCGGGGATGCAGGAGTCATCCTGGATGTAGGGGGTGTTGAAGTAGGGTGCGAGGCCGTCCTGGCGGACAATGTGGAGCTCGAGGTTGACGAGCCCGGCACCGCCCCGGGCGATGCGGCGGTAGTGGGCGACCGTCCTCTCGGTGACGTAGCCGTCGTGGGTGTGCAGGCGAACATTCATTGGGGCGCAGGAGAACCTGTTCCTGACGGTGTGCGGGCCAATCTTGATCGGTTCGAGGCACTTCATACGTTCACCCTGCTTGGAGTTTGGGGGCATCGCGGTGGCGGCCGACGCCCGGCCGCACGCGTCTCAGGCATCTTGTTGGGCGCCCCCCGCAGGCGGAGGGCACTCCTGGACGACGAAGTCCCAGCCCATGACGTCGGCGACGCTAGCGGGCAAGAGGCTGATCAGGTGCTGGTGCCAGGGGTGGGCGTTGTAGCGATCGACGGCTGCGCGGTCGGGGAGAAGGCAGCTGAGACCGTAGTCCCACCTGTCGCCGCCGGGCCAGTAGGCGGGCTCGAGGCCGGGCCCGCTGGTCCAGTCACCGACGTCGCTGTTTTGGGCCGGGAATTGCTCGAGGGCCTCGATGAAAGCGGCAACTTTCGCGGGCGGGGCCTCGGGGTTCCATTTGAAGAAGCCGTGGTGGCGGATCTCGCCGGGACGGGCGGCGCGAGGCCGTTCCTGGCGGGCGACGACGAAGTCCCAAGCCATGATCCAGCCGCGCACGGGCTGGACGAGCGCGATGAGCTCCTGGTGCCAGACGGAGCGGTTGTAGCGGACGACGGCGTCGCGGTCCGGAAGGACACAGCTGAGGCCGTAGTCGAAGTGGTCGCCGCGCGGCCAAACGGCGGGTGTGAGCGCCTGGCCGGCGTTCCATTCACTGACCTCGTGGTCGTTTTCGGGGAACTTGTTGAGCTCGCGGATGAAATGGTCGCGGGTGCCGCCGGGCGCGTAGGGGTTCCACTTGAAGAAGCCTATGTGATGAAGCATTCTGCTCCTCCGCCGCTCTGGCGGGCCCGCCGGGGGCCGGGGAGTGGTCGCGTCCGGCGCGACGTCGCGCGCGGGCGGGGCAGGCCGCGGGTCGCATGGCCAGGCCATGTCTGGCCGCTGGACAGAGCGTTTGCGCGGCGCTCGAGCCAGTCCATGTCACTCCGGGCAACCGCCGGACCCGCTAGTCCGGGCTGGCGAGATACTATAATCCACTCTAACCTGACGCAACCGCCCGTTCGCCTGACGAATCAGGTGGGCCGGCCAGCGGAGTTGCGGGTGCGGGGGCTGAGTGAGCCAGTTGTGCGGAACTCGGGCGGACGACGGGCCGCCCGTCCGGGCCCCTCTGCGGGTCGTCCTTCGCTCGCGGGGCTGGGTACTGTCGGCTGAGGATCTGCGGGGGAGGGACGGGGCAGCGCGGCGCACAGGACGCGGGATGGCGGTGGTGCTTCCCCGGCGCGTGCCGCGGCAAATTGGTTGCGCCACGTTAGACGGTCGTCTAGTATCCGGCGGAAGCGGCGACGCCATAGGCGGGGCCGATTTGGAGGGACGAGTGGAACGCAGCAGCTACTGGCAGAACTACTGGGGCCGACGCTTTGGCCGACGGAGGCTGCTCGCCGGAGGGGCAACGGCCGGGCTGGGCGCCGCGGCTCTGCTCGCCGGCTGTGGGGACGACGACAGCGGGGGCGACAAGACGGCAACGCCCGGGGGATCTCAGACGTCGACGAGCGGTTCGCCGACGAAGGCTGCGGCGACGCCGGTGAAGGGCGGGACGCTGCAGCTGATGAAGACGGCGAAGGACGACGGCCTCGACCCTGCTGGACGTGTGGTGGGGCAGGTCTGGGAGCAGTCGAAGATCTATAGCTGGACGCACATGTACCAGCCGTCGAAGGAGCAGGTCCAGCTCGACGTAGCCCAGAGCTACGAGACGCCAGACCTTAACCAGATCACGTTCAAGTTCCGGGACGGGGTCAACTTCCAGCCGGAAGTGGCCGGTGGCCGACCGCTCATCGCCGACGACTATTCTTACTCTTTCGGCCGCGTTGCCGACTTCGTGAAGACGAAGGGTGGCCTTTCGACGCCGGTGCTTTCCGACTGGATAGAATCGATCACACCGATCGACAAGTCTACCGCGGTCGTCAAGCAGAAGCGCCCGTTCTTCGACCGCATGATCGCACTCGGCGAGCGGAACCCCTTCGCCATCGTTGCGAAAGAGGTGATCGAGGCAAACAACGGCGTGGCGGACAACGTTGTCGCGGGCTCGGGACCGTACCGGCTCACGAAGCACGATGACTCGGGCTCGCGCCTGGAACGATGGGCGGGCTACTTCAAGCGCGACAAGGACTATCCGGGCTTCCCCAAGGACGGCCCCTACATCGACACCATCGACCTGAAGATGCTGACCGACCCGGCCGCGCAGCTCACAGGGTTCCTCAACGGTCAGTTCGACATTTATAGCGGCGTGACGCCGATCGACAAGCTCAACCTCGACCAGTTCAAGGGCGCCAAGGGCGTCGTCGTCCAGCAGATTCCGAATGTTTACGGACGCTACATCATCTTCGACATGCTGCGCTGGACTGACCCGCGGGCACGGGAGGCCGTCATCCGTGCGATCGACTGGGAGGCCTACATCTCGACCGTGCTCGTCGGCAATGGACGGTATGAGGGGCACGTCAGCGGTACCTTCAAAGGTCTTGGCCTGCCGCAGGACGAGTTGAAGCAGATCTACAAGTTCGACCCGCAAAAGGCGAAGGCCCTGTGGCAGCAGGCGGGGAACCCGTTTGGCGGAAAGCTGCGCGCCGTTTCGTCAGCCTCCGGCCCGTACCTCACGGACACGGAGTTCTTCAAGGGTCAGCTGCAGAAGAACCTCGGGGTGACCGTGGAGATCGAACCGACCACGTCCTTCGTCACCAAGGTCGTTGCGCCGAATCCGAAGGAGTGGGAATTCGCCGTTGCCTCGGCGTCGAGCTACGGCGCTGGCATGCCGGAAACCAACGCTCTGCAGGCGGTGCTCCCGAACGGGTACGGCCTGGTGTGGAACTTCACGCTGAACTCGCCGGTGCCGGAAATCGCTGAGGCCGCCAAGAAGGTGCTCGACCTGTACTACCAGGAACTGGCAGCGCCGGACAAGGCGACCCGCATCGCCAAGGTGCAGGAGCTCGAACGGTACACGCTGACCAACTATATTGGCCCAGTGCCGTTCCCCGTGACCGACACGACCTATATCGCCTACCGCGATCGTCTCAAGAGCTACCCATACAGCGACACGGGGACATTCTACCCGCAAAGGGCGAATGACTGGTGGATCGAATAAAGCCTCGGTGTGAGTGCCGCGCTTAGCAGGCCGGCACTCACACCGGTGAGCGCCGGCCCGACACATGAGTAACTACGTCCTCCGTCGCCTGGTTCTGATACCCGCGACCCTGCTGGTGGCATCGTTAGTGTTATTCTGGTTGCTATTTTCGCAGCCAGGTAATGCTGCTATTTTGCGAGTGGGTAGTCTCGGCAGCTGTGACGAGTGCGTCAAGAACCTGGAGCAACGCCTCGGTCTCGACGATCCGTTCCTCGTTCAGTATGCTCACTGGCTGGGCCACGCCGTCCAGGGGGACTTTGGCCAGTCTCTCCAGAACGGTCAGGATATCCGCCCGCGTATCCGGCGAGCCTTGTTGCCAACTGTTGAGCTGGCGATCCTGACGACGCTGCTGTCAGCAGTCATCGGCTCTGCGGTGGGTATCATCTCCGCTGTGCGTCCAAATTCAGTTGTCGATTATTTCCTCAGGTTTGTCTCGATCCTCGGCCTTTCCATCCCGCAGTTCTGGCTGGCGACGCTCATTGTCGTGCTACCGCAGGTATGGTGGGGCTGGACGCCGCTGCGGCGCGATTACGTGGATGTGACAGATAACCCTATGGAGAACCTGCGGCTGATGATCTGGCCGGCGCTGGCGCTGGCTGCCGGCAGCTCGGCGTATGTCGCGCGGATCGTGCGATCGAGCATGCTCGAGGCGCTCTCATCAGACTACGTGCGCACAGCGCGAGCCAAGGGGCTGCGAGAGCGGATTGTGGTGCTGCGGCACGTTTTCCGACCTTCTCTGATCACAGCGTTCACTGTAATCGGCCTGCAGTTTGGTTTCATTCTTGGCGGCTCCGTGATCATGGAGTCGATCTTCGGCATTCCCGGGCTTGGGCAATTACTGCTTTCCGGCGTGATCTTTCAGGACTATCCCGTTGTCCTGGCGGTGACGATGGTGTTCGGCGCGGGGTTCTTGCTGATATCGCTGTTTGTGGACGTGATGTACGCGTACCTCGACCCGCGGCTGCGGAGGCAGGCGTGAGCTCGGATTCGGCCCTCGGCGAGCTGGTCATCGCGGAGGCCCGGCCGCGCACGTGGCGGGGAGTGTCGTGGCTTCTCCGTTTCATACGGACGCAGCCGCTCGGGGCAGCCGCGGTCGTCGTCATCGTCGTGATCGGTCTGGGTGCGATCTTCGCGCCGCTGCTGCGGACGACGGACCCGGTGGAGTTTGGGCGGGACGTACTGGCGGCACCAGGCGGAGACCATTGGTTCGGAACGACGCGGCAGGGTCGCGACGTGTATTCGCGCGTGCTCTACGGCGGGCGTGTTTCGCTGCTCATCGGCATCGAAGCTGTGGCGATCAGCATTCTGGGCGGGACGGTGCTGGCGCTGATCGCCGGTTACTTCAAAGGGGTCGTCGACGGAATCGTGATGCGCATCGCGGACCTGGTGCTCATCTTCCCGGGCATCGTGCTGGCGCTGGCGATCTCGACGGCGTTCGGGCGTGGCCTTGGCAGCCTGACGGTGGCGGTGGCGATCATCTTCACGCCGGCGGCGGCGCGCGTCATCCGAGGAGCCGTCCTGCAAGAGTCGGCGATGGCGTACGTGGCGGCGGCGCAGGTAATCGGGGCCTCGCCGCCGCGCATCATGTTCCGGCACATCCTGCCGAACATCTTGCCGTTGATGATCGTGATGGCGAGCGCGGCGCTGCCGGCAGCCATCCTGACGGAGGCGGGCCTGAGCTTCCTTGGTGTGGGGGTTGCCGTCGGTGAGCCGTCCTGGGGAGCGGACTTGAGCGGCGACTCGCGGCAGTACTTCGTGCAGGCGTGGTGGATCGCAGTGTTCCCGGGGGCGGCGCTGAGCCTGACGGTGCTGGCCTTCAACCTGCTGGGTGACAGTTTGCGCGACGTCCTCGATCCGCGGCTGCGCGGATCGAAGCTAAGGTAGGCCACACATGTTTCTTAGAGACGCGGGACCAGCGGAAACAGCGGAGCGGTTGCCCGGCGAGCGGGTGGGCGACGGGCGCCCGCGGGGACTATAGCGTTGCCTCTGAGCCTCGAGAAGCGACTCGCGAAGCGCGCCACGACGCTTGCCGTCGCGCGATCGCTGCTGGCGCGCGAAGGTTATGACGGGACGACGATGCTGCAGATCGCGCGAGAGGCCAAAGTGGCGCCGGCGACGCTCTACAACGTGTTCGGCTCCAAGCAGAACCTGCTCCGCGAGGCCGTGGAGGAGCTTTTCCTGGCACTCGTGAATCTGGCCCGTCAGCGCGCGGGGGCGGGGGGCGTCGACCGCATCGCGTCTCTGGAGCAGTACATCCTCGACGAGTACGAGCGAAACCCGGGTTATGCGCGCAACCTCTTGATTGCGGCCAGCCGCTCGGAGTCGGGCCGCTCCCTGTTCGCCACGTTGAACCGGGTACATGTGGAGACGATCGAGCTCGGCATTGGCGAGATGCGGGCGCAGGGCCACTTGGCAGACTGGGTGCAGCCGCGGAAGCTGGCACGCGCGATCGAGGACATGCTGCGGGCGGCGTCATCGCGCTGGGCCTATGGCGGCGGCACGGTCGGAGAGCTCCGGTCGGAAGCGATGTTGGGCATCTACCTGGTGCTCCTCGGCGCCGCGACCGAGGCGGCGCGGGACGACCTGGAGAACCGCATCAGGATGCTGGACACTCAGGATATGGTGGCCGCGGGGGGTTGAGAGACGCCGGGCTAGGAGAGCGCGGCGGCGCCCGGGCCCCGCAGGGCTAAGCTTCGAGGGTTGTAGGATCTTAGAGACCGTTATAGCATCGCCTCCGCGCGAGGCGGCCGGGAGTGCCGGGAGAGAGGTAAGAGGCATGGCTTCAGGGAAGATCGGGGTTGGCGTCATCGGGGCGGCTTTGAACCGCGGTCCGGGGACAGCCGCCCATACGCCGTGGGCAACGGTTGCCATCATCCCTGCCGTCCGGGCACTGCCGGAGTACGAGCTGGTGGCGGTGGCCACGACGAAGCAGGAGACGGCGCAGGCAACGGCCGATCACTTCGGCGTGCCGAACGCGTTCGGCAACGCGGACGATCTGATCAACCACGGCGCCGTCGATCTCGTGGTAGTGTCGGTGCGAACACCGTACCACTACGGGCTGGCGCGGAAGGCGCTGGAAGCGGGGAAACACGTCTTCTGTGAGTGGCCGCTGGGGGCGGAGAGCGGCCAGGCGGAGACGCTCGCCCGGCTTGCGCAGGAGAAGGGGGTCGCGAACGCTGTCGGCCTTCAGGCGCGGTATGCGCCGGTGTTTCAGCGCGTACGCAAGCTGGTCGCCGAGGGCTTCGTGGGGCGGGTGCTGTCGGCGAACCTGAACTTTGCGGTGCCGACGTGGGGCGACGTGGCCGAGAAGCCGATCGCGTATCTCGACGATCGGGCGAACGGAGCGACGCTGCTCTCGATCTACGGCGGGCATTCGCTGGACGTGCTCTGCCACTGTCTGGGCGAGCTCTCCGAGGTGAGCGCCACGGTCGCGACCCATTTCAAAGAAGCGAAGGTGGTGGAGACGGGCGAGACGATCGAGAAGACGAGCCCCGACCAGGTGGGCGTGATCGGGAGACTCGAGAACGGCGCGGTCGTCTCGGCGCATTTCCAGGGGGGTATCCCGACTCTGACGGGGTGCATGCTGGAGATTCGCGGCAGCGAGGGGGCGCTGGTCGTGGCGAGCCCCGGGATCGTGGAGGTGGGGCCGTACACGCTGACGGGAGCGCGCGGGCGGGGCGCGACGCTGGAGGAGATAGCAGTGCCGGCCACCCGGGAGATGCCGCTGGCGGCGGCGAACGTGGGTGAATTGCTGGCCGACCTGGCCGGCGCGATTCAGCAAGGAACGCCCTTCGCCGGGCCAGACTTCCAGGTCGCGCTGCGACGCCATCGCCTGCTGGACGCGATTGAGCGGTCAGCGGCGAGCGGACAGCGGCAGCCGGTGGCGTGAGGTGAGGGCGCCGCACGCGGTGGCCTTGCGTGATGATAGAGGCGTGACTAACATGGCGCATCAACGTGCGCCGGGGGGTAGAGCATCGCGGACGCGGACGAATGGTTCTCCAGAAGCCTGCCCGCCAGCGCCCTGCTTTTCACGGTCAGTCTGGCTGGTCGTGAGGGGCTCCAGTCGATGGCCGCTCTTCGCGTAGCCGCGGCGGAGGCGATCCGTCGTCGGCGGCGTCTCGTCGCAGGGGGCTATGCAGGCGATTCGGCGACAGGCCAGCGACATCGCGTTCGAACACGAGGCCGTTCCGGCAAGGAGGCACAAGGATGACCCAGACGATTTTCCTCTTCTACACCGTCTGCAAAGACAAGAACCGAGAGAAGGACCTGAGCGACTGGTACAACGACATCCACATTCCGGATGTGGAGGCGATTCCGGGCTTCACGCGCTGCGTGCGCTATCGGATCACGGACCTGGGCCTGGCCGGCGGGGCAACGCGGGACGTGCCCGGTGACTATCTGAGCGTCGTGGAGTCGGACGACGTGCCCGAGGTTGCTATCAAGAACCTGCAGATCGCGTCGGAGCAATGGCGTGCGGCGGGCCGCATCGGGGTGGGCGCCGGGGATCTGTTCCAGGTGGTGTCCTCGTCGATCGTCGTTCGCGAGAACCCACCGGCCTAGCAGCGAAACCGCGAAGCAGATGGACACAGAAGCTGTATTGCGGGAAATGCTGGACCGCGAGGCGATCCGCGACCTTTCCCGGCGCTATGCCATGGGTATCGACCTTCGGGACTGGGGGATGTACCGCTCGATCTTCACCGACGAGATCGAGGCGGACTTCAGCTCGTGGTCGGGCGGGGAGCCGATGACGCTGCCGGGGGACGCGTGGGTCGAAGGGGTGAAGCGGCTTTCGGGCTTCCAGGGGACGCAACACATGATCGGTCCCTACGCGATCGACTTTGATGGGCCAGACAAGGCGACGTCGGTCGCCTACATGTACGCTCAGCACTTCCTGCCCAACGACAAGGGGGACAGTTTCCTCTGGATCGGGGGGCACTATACCAACGAGGCCGTCCGCGTTTCTTCCGGCTGGAAGTTCAAGAAGGTCAAGCTGACGGTGACGTGGACGATTGGCAACCGGCACATCTTCGATCTCGCGAACGAACGGTGGGCGGCGTCGGGAGGCCAGGGCTAGACCGAACGTTATGTTGAGACACCGGTATACCAGGAGGTAGACGCATGCAGATAGCCGGACAGTACCGCCTCGGCGCGCGGCGAGAGGAGGCGTGGGAGCTGCTCCTCGCGCCGGATGCCCTGCAGCGGGCACTGCCCGGCTGTCAGCGACTGGTGGCGAGCGGGGAGGACCGGTACGACATCACGCTGAAGGTGGGTGTGGCGGCGATCAAGGGGACCATCACCGGGACGGTGGCGATCGCAAACCTGGAGCGGCCGAGCAGCTACACGATGGCCGTCGACGGCAAGGGCAGCATCGGGGTGGCCGCGGGGAAGGCGACGATCCAGCTGGCGGAGGATGGCGAAGCGACGCTGGTGACGGTCGCCGGCAACGCCGAGATCCATGGGCTGGTGGCGAGCGTGGGCCAGCGCATGCTGCGCGGCGTCGCCGGAAGAATGATGGACCAGTTCTTCAAGTCGATCGACAAACAGCTCCGCGAAAGGCAGCCCAGGAGGGCGGCAGGGGCCGTCGTCCAGGGGGACGCCAGATGAAGCCAGCGCCGTTCACCTACTTCGCGCCGACCTCAATCGAGGAGACAATCGGGCTTCTGCAACGCTATGGGGACGAGGCGAAGATCCTCGCGGGTGGCCAGAGCCTGGTGCCGCTGCTGAACATGCGGCTGGCACGGCCGACGGCGCTCATCGACATCAACCGCATTCCCCGGCTCGACGAGATCGTCACCGAGGACGACGCGATCGTCGTCGGTGCGCGGGTGACGGAGCGTCAGCTGGAGCGCCACCCGGTGGTGGCTGAGCGGCTGCCGTTGCTGGTCGCGCTGGTGAAGCTGATCGGGCATCCCCAGATTCGGAACCGGGGGACGGTGTGCGGCAGCATCGCGCACGGTGATCCGTCCGCCGAGCTTCCGGCCGGGGCGCTCGCACTCGACGCGACGGTCACGGTCACGGGGCCGACGGGCGAGCGCACGATCGCGGTGGACGACTTCTATCTCGGATACCTTGCGACGGCTCTGGCCGGCGACGAGATGATGACGCAGGTGCGGTTTCCGATCCCTGCCGCGGGCACAGGCTGGTCGGTGCAGGAAGTGGCACGCCGCCACGGCGATTTTGCGCTGGTGGGGGCGGTGGCGCTGGTCCGGGTCGAGGGGGGGAGAATAGCCGCGACGAACGTGGTCTCATTCGGGACAGGCGGGCGACCGCTGCGGTTTCCCGAGGTCGAGGCGAAGCTCGTCGGTTCGGTGCCTGGCGAGGCGCTGTTCAGCGAGGCGGCCGAGGCGATCACGGAATTGCTCGACCCGGACGACGACGTGCACGCAAGCGCGGCGTACCGGCGCCAGGTGGCGGGGGTGCTGGTACGGCGGGCGCTCGAAGAGGCGCTGAGACGCTGCGAAGGAGGGAGCCGATGACCACAGAAGCGCGGCCGCAGGCCACGGAACGAACGATCAGCGTTGTCGTCAACGGGGAGCGACGCTCAGCGACGGTGCTCGATCGAAAAACGCTTGCCGACTTTCTGCGGGAGGACCTGGAGCTTACCGGAACGCACGTGGGCTGCGAGCACGGCGTCTGCGGGGCGTGCACGCTGCTCCTGAACGGGCGCGCAGTCCGATCCTGCCTGCTGCTGGCGGTGCAGGCCGACGGCCAGGAGATCCAGACGATCGAGGGCCTGGCGAAGGGCGACGAGTTACACAGCATCCAGCAGGCGTTCTGGGAAGAGCACGGGCTGCAGTGCGGCTACTGCACGGGGGGCATCATCATGTCGACGCTCGCGATGCTGGAGGACAACCCGCATCCCAGCGACGAGGAGATCTACGAGGTGCTGGGCGGCCATCTCTGCCGCTGCACCGGCTATGAGGACATCTTCAAGTCAGTGAAGCGGGCGATCGAACTGCGGGGGCAGGGGCGATGACCGCGCCCGCCTCGCAGATAGGGCTCGTGGGTCAGTCGGTCAAGCGTGTCGAGGACCCGATCCTGCTGACCGGGCGGGCGAAGCACATCGACGACCTCCATTTCCCGGATATGCTGCACACGGCCATCCTCCGGAGCCCGTACCCGCATGCGACTATCGTCTCGATCGACGCTAGCGCCGCGCTCGCGCTTCCGGGCGTGGTGGCGGTCCTGACGGGGGAGGAGCTGGTCAACCATGCGGGGCCCTCCCGTGATTACGGGGCCGAGTGGTACGCGCTCGCGGTGGGGAAGGTGCGGTATGTCGGCGAGCCGGTGGTGGCGGTCGCCGCCACGAGCCGTTACGTCGCGGAAGACGCGCTCGACCTGATCGACGTGGAGTACGATCCGCTGCCGGCGGTGGCGAACGCACGGCAGGCGATCGAAGCGGACGCGCCTCGCCTGTATCCGACGCTCGACACGAATATCGTCTACAAGAAGACGTTCTCGTACGGGGATCCCGGCAGAGCGCTCGAAGGCGCGGACTTGGTCGTGACCGGGAAGTTCCGGATCCCACGGCTGAGCGCGAACCCGATGGAGACGGCCGGGGTGATCTCGCAGTTCGACCCGGCGACGGGCGGGGCGACGTCATGGTCGAACGTGCAGGCGCCGGCCGTCGCACTGGGGACGCTGGTGGCGACGCTGGGCATCCCGATGGACCGGGCGCGGGCGATGGTTCAGCCGCACGGGGGCAGCTTTGGTTCGAAGATCGCGCTGGGCAAGTTCATCGTCATTACGACGGTGCTGTCGAAGCTCTGCGGCGGGAGGCCGGTCAAGTACATCGAGGACCGGATCGAGCACCTGATGGCGAGCGGGTCGCACGCCTGGGAGCGGGAGTACGACGTTGGTTTCGGCTTCGACCGCGCGGGGCATTGCCTCGGCTGGCGGATGGTCGTGCTGAGCGACGTGGGGGCGACGGGCGGGCCGACGCAGACATTGAAGGCGCTCACCTGCCTGGTGGGGCCGTACCGCGTGCGGGACGTGGAGTACGACATCACGACGGCGGTGAGCAACAAGGGCGGGGACGGCCCCTACCGGGGTTACGGTCCGCCCACGCATTTCCTGGTCATCGAGCGAATGATGGACAAGGCGGCGGCAGCGCTGGGGCTCGACCCGGCGGAGATCAGGCGGCGCAACTTCATCCAGCCGGAGCAGTTCCCGTACATGCAGCCGAACGGCGTGGAGTACGACAGCGGGAACTACCCCGAAGTGCTGCGGGTGGCGCTCGAGCGGGCAGGTTATGAGGAGTTGCGCAAGGAGCAGGAACGGCTGCGGTCGGAGGGCCGGCTGGCGGGTATCGGCGTGGCCTTCGGAGTCGAGCCGGGCGGGTTCCGCGGGCAGACCGGTCCCTATCGTGAATGGCCGGCCGGCGGGTCGCTCGCGCCAGAAGCAGCGACCATCCATCTGCAGGAGAACGGCGACCTGGTGGTCGACGTCTATTTCGCGATGGAGGGGCAGGGCCACTTCACCTTTGCGACCCAGGTCGTCGCGGCATACTTCGGCGTGCCGATGGAGCGGGTGCGCGTCGTCTCGGCGGAGCCGCGGCTGACCACGCCGAGCACGGGGCCAATGGGCAGCCGGCAGTCGGTGACGTTGACGTTCGCGCTCCGGGGAGCCTGCGACCTCCTCAGGGAGAAGCTGCTGGCGCTCGGGGCACACATGCTCGACCTGCCGGCGGAGGACCTGGGGATCCGCGACGGGCGGGTGGTGCCGGCCTCGGCCGAAGGGAAGTCGCTGTCGCTCGGGGACCTGGCGGCGGTGATGCACGGGAAGCCGGCTGACATGCCGGTGGGTCTCGACCTCGACCCGTCGGTGACCTGCTCCTGGACGGCGCCGCCGCCGGAGGACCGGGAGGGCTCGCCGTATCTGACCTATGCGAACGGCTGTCACGTCGTGCTCCTGGAGGTGGACCGGGAGACGGGCCAGGTGGCCATTCTGAAGTACGTGATCGCGGACGACTGCGGCACGCGGCTCAATCCGCGGGTGGTCGAAGGGATCACGCAGGGCGGTCTCGCTCAGGGCATCGGGTTCGCGCTCTTGGAGGAGTACGTCTACAGCGAGGACGGCCAACCCCTGAGCGTGAGCTTCATGGACTACCTGCTGCCCACGATCTACGAGGTGCCACTGGCGGAAAAGGCGGCGGTGGTGACGCCGTCGCCGGCGACGCCGTACGGGCAGAAGGGCGCGGGCGAGGGCGCCATCCACGTGACGCCCGCCGCCGTGTTCTGTGCCGTCAACGACGCGCTCGCGCCGCTCGGGGTGGAGCTGACCCAGGCCCCGGCGTCACCGCGTCGCATCTGGGAGGCGATCCAGGCGAGCCCGAGCTCCGGGTAACGCCAGCGGACCGCGTCCCCATCCATCGCAACTGAACGCTGAAACGAGGAACGTCGCATGCTCAAGCTCGCCCTGATGGCCACCAATCACACCTGGCTACCAGACCAGATGGAGGCGCTGGATAGGTCGGGGTTCTCGGCGCTATATGTCGTCGACCACCCGCAGTTCCCGATTCTCTCCCCCTGGCCGTTTCTCGCCTGGGCGGCGGCACGAACGACGCGGCTGCGGCTCGGCACGCATGTGACGGGGGTGCCCTTCCATTCCCCGCAGTCGCTGGCGAAGCAGGTGGCGACGGTCGACATCCTGAGCGGCGGCCGGGCAGTTGTCGGCCTGGGCACGGGTTATGAGCACGAAGACTTCGAGCCTTACGGCTACCCGATGCTTCCGTTCCGGGAGCGGGCCGAGCAGCTCGAGGAGTGCATGCAGATCCTGCGTTCGTTCTGGACGCAGGAGACGACCGACTTCGCGGGCAAGCATTACCAGTTGACAGGCGGGGCGAAGTTCGAGCCGAAGCCCGTGCAGCAGCCCCACCCGCCGATGCTGGTGGGCTTCAACACGAGCGGGGTGCTGATGAAAGTGGCGGCACGGCAGGCTGACGGCATGAACACCTGGCAGCTGGGTGCTGCGGCCGTCGCGCCGCTGGCCGACGAGTTCCGCCAGCTGGCAGACGCGTCCGGCCGGAAGGCGGGCGATCTCGCGGTGACGGCGGACGTCGTCTTCGCGCGCGGTGCCACCGCTGAGGGGGCGACGGAGCTGGCGCACATGATCCGGGACCGAGCGCGCGGCTGGGGTCGAGCAACGCGCTCGACGAACTGGGACGCAAGCGGCGTGCTTCACGGCGACGCGGACAATATGGTTGAGCAGGCGCAGGCGTTCGCGCGCGCGGGCGTGTCGGAGCTCACGGTGTCGATCGGGACGCCGGAGGACATGCTCTGGTTCGCGGAGAGCGTGATCCCCCGGGCCGCGAAAGGCTAGCGCAGGGGGCGGAAGAAAGCCCGGACGTCCGCGAGCAGCGCCTGGGGTTGCTCGAGGGCGGCGAAGTGACCGCCGCGGGGGAACTCCGTCCAGCGGACGAGGTTGTAGCGGGGTTCGACCCAGGCGCGGGGCGCGCGGTACACCTCCTTCGGGAAGACGGCAACGCCGGTCGGGGCTTCTACGCGGGCGTACTGAAAGGCGGCCGGGTCACGACGCATCTCGTAGTAGAGGCGGGCGGCGCTGGCAACGCTGTTCGGTGCCCAGTAGAACATGATGTTGGTGAGCAGCTGGTCCTTCGTGTAGACGCTCTCGAGGTCGCCGCCACAGTCGCTCCAGGTGCGGAACTTCTCGACGATCCAGGCGGCAATACCCGCGGGGGAATCGGCCTGGGCGATGGCGAGGGACATGGGCTTGGTACCCTGCGTCAGACTGTAGCCGGTCTCCTCTGCCTGGAAGCGGCTGCGTGCCTCGATGGCGGCCTTCCCTTCAAGCGAGTGGTCCTCGCCGCCGGGGGGCGGCTGCGCCACGACGAAGTTGAGGTGGACGCCGACGATGTGGTCGGGGTAAGTGGCGCCCATCTTCGCGGTGATGATCCCTCCCCAGTCACCCCCCTGAGTGCCGTAGCGGGGGTAGCCGAGGTCGCGCGTCATGAGGGTGTCGAAAGCGGCAGCGATGCGCGTCGGACCCCAGCCGCGCTCCCGGGGCTTACCGCCAAAGCCATAGCCGGGGAGGGCCGGAATAACGACGTCGAAGGCGTCGTCCGCGTCCCCGCCGTGGGCTACCGGGTCAGTGAGCGGGCCGATCAGATGGTGGAACTCGTAGATCGAGCCGGGCCAGCCGTGGACGAGGAGCAGCGGGAGCGGGCGGGGACCATGTCCGGATACATGCCAGCAGTGGAGATCGACGCCGTCCACTTCGCAGAGGAACTGGGGGTAGCGGTTGAGGGCCTTCTCCTGGAGGCGCCAGTCGAAGCCGTCTTGCCAGTACTGGCAAAGCTCCTGCACGCAGGCGAGGTCGGCGCCGTAGTCCCAGCCGGTGTCGGGGAGGGCGTCG
>JADLBJ010000147.1 GCA_020847765.1 Dehalococcoidia bacterium | reverse complement strand
CCGCGCTGGGCGATGATGTTCCGCTGCACTTCGTTCGTACCGCCCCCGAACCGCCCGACCGGAGACGCCCGGTAGGACTGTTCGAACTCCCCTTCGTAGGCCGCGCCCTCGGAGCCCTTCGAGAGGATGCCGGCCCGCCCCGCGATGTCCATCGCGAGGCTATCCATCCGGTAGGCGAGCTCGCTGTTCACGATCTTCGCCATCGAGGCTTCCATCGTGGGCGTGGCGCCACTGGCGACAATCGAGGCGTTCTTCATCGAAATGGCGCGCTGGTTGTGGAGGTCGACCTTGATCTCCGCGAGGCGAAGCCGGACGGCACGGTCCGACAGGAGCGCGGGACGCTGCTCCTTGAGGTAGGAGAGCATTCGCTCGTAGGCCCGCCGCTGCCCGACGCCGCCGCCAAGGCTCACGCGCTCCACGTCGAGGGCGTTCGCCGCCACGTACCAGCCGCGGCCTTCCTCGCCGATAAGGCCGTAGCCCGGGACGCGGACGTTCTCGAAGAAGACTTCGTTCGTGCGAAGGTCGCCCATCGTGTAGACGGGCCGCACGGTGATCCCCTGCGAGTTCAGCGGCAGGATGAACATCGAGATGCCGCGGTGCTTGGGCGCCTTCGGGTCGCTGCGGGCGGCCAGCCAGATGTGCGACGAGTGGTGCGCGCCGGTGGTCCAGAGCTTCTGGCCGTTGATGACCCAGTCGTCACCGTCGCGGGTGGCGACTGTTTCGAGCGAGGCGAGGTCGGTGCCGGCGTTGGGCTCGGAGTAGCCGAGGGCGCAGGTCATCTCACCGCTCCAGAGGCCGGGGAGGTACCGCTTCTTCTGCTCTTCGGTGCCGAAGCGCTCGATCGCCGGCGCCATCCAGGGGATGCCGCGGTAGGGGATGCCCGCCTTCTGGAGCTCTTCCTGCAGGACGTGCTGGAACCACGGGGACTTCCCCTGGCCACCGAGCTCGGGCGGCCAGCACATCGTCAGCCAGCCACGGGCCTTGATGGCCTCCTGCACCTTGCCCACGAGGGGGCCGCGGGTCGTCTCTTCGCGGTCCGCGTTGGCGATCTCTGCCTGGAGCTCAGGCGTAAGCTGCTCGCCGACGAACTGCTTGACCTCTTCCCGGAAGGCCTCAAACTCTGGCGCCCATCCGAATTCCATCCATGCCTCCAAGTCTGTCTCTGACCGGCGGGACGACGCCCCGCCCGTGTGAGCGGCGGGTCCGGCTCCCGCCGCTGGCTTGCTACGAAGATGCCGGATAATGGACTTGCGCCGATGCCACTGTCAATACGAGCAAGCGGCTGCGGCTATGGCCATCGGCCCATCTTGTCACGATCTTATGTTTCGTCCAGCCTGATGACGTCGCGGCTGCGCAACTCCCGGACCTCCTCCTCGGTATACCCGGCGCAGAGCAGGAGCTCCTTCGTCGCACCGCCGAGCAGGGGCGACCCGGCGGCGATCGTGGTCGGTGTCGCCGACATCTCCACCACCGGCTTCACCTGGAGCTGCGGGCCCGTAACGTCGTGGACCACCTCCTGGAAATGGAGCGAGGCCTGGGGGTCGTCCGAGAGCTCCTCCGGGATGTTGGCAGGGGAGGCAGGGGCGCCGGCGGCGAGGAAGAGGTCCATCCACTCGCTGACGGTGCGCTCGCGCAGGCGCCGCCGCAGCTGCGCCTTCAGCTCTTCGAGCAGCTCAGGATTGCGCGCGTCACGGGCGTCGAAGCCGGGGTCGTCGCAGGGGTCGCCCTCCATGCCGATGACCCGCCGCAGCGCCTCGCGGTTCGCCTTCGTGAGCGCCCCGAGGACAATGCCGCCATCCTTCGCCCGGTAGCCGTTGAAGTAGAGGGTGTACTGGAGCGAAGTCGGGGCGTTGCCTTTTCGTGCGGCAATGAGAGCGTCGTAGGACCCGCCGGCGGCGCGCGCCTCGCGGATGCGCTCGACGGCGATGTCGCGGCTGTGGGCATCGCTGATCGGTTCGCGCATGGACTGGGCGCCGGTCAGGCTCATGACCGTGCGCAGCAGCGAGATGCTGACGAGTTGCCCTTCGCCGGAGACCTGGCGCCGGTAGAGCGCGCCGCAGACGCCAAGGGCCGTCACCATGCCGGTCGGGAGGTCGGCGAAGGGGACGTCACTCTTCACCGGCGCGCCGTCTTCGTCGAGGACGCCCATGAGGCCGATCCCGCCGCCGTACGCCTGGCCGACGGTGTCCGAGGCTGGCGCTCCGCCGAGCGGGCCTTCCCGGCCGAAGCCGGTGATGTCTGCGTAGATGAGGCGCGGGTTGATGGCACGCAGGCTCTCGTAGTCGATCTTCAACCGCTCCGGGACGCCCGGGCGGAAGTTGATGACGACGACATCGATCGTTGGGATGAGCCGCCGGATGACCTCCTGGCCCTCGGGCGATTGGAGGTCGACCGCGAGGCTCT
This sequence comes from Dehalococcoidia bacterium, assembly GCA_020847765.1. Classification (GTDB taxonomy): domain Bacteria; phylum Chloroflexota; class Dehalococcoidia; order Tepidiformales; family Tepidiformaceae; genus JADLBJ01. Next base: position 912 of record JADLBJ010000147.1, on the reverse strand, counting down.
TCTTGCCGCGGTTCAACCACATGAAGCCTTTGCTGTGGCCGGGGACGATGGCGGCGTTCCCGCGCATCGCCTCGCCTTCGAGCGGTTCGACCTTGATGACCTCAGCGCCCATGTCGGCGAGGTGCATCCCGGCGGCGGGGCCGGCGTACATGAGCGAGAACTCAAGGACGCGGACGCCCGCGAGGGGGCCGTGTGTCATTCCTTACTCCCTGTGTGTCTTATGTCCAGAGTGCGTGCATCTGCCCGGCGTTGGACCGCAGCGAGACTCGACTCCGGCGCGGCCGGCCATGGCAAGGCGAAGGGCCGCGCCGGGCGGCGGGCCCCTGCGTTGCCGATGCCATATCAGCGGGGCGCTGGAGGGTGGTGACGGTTCCCAGCCACACCCTCCCACTGCCTGGCCGGGCCGCGCTACGATGAGGCCTCGGCCGCCTTCGCGATCAGCTCGTCCGGGGTGGCGACGAACTTCTGCCGGCAGGCGAGGGAGCAGAAGTAGTACCACTTCCCTTCGTAGTAGCGCTTGGTGCCGGCCTCCGGGTTGATCTCGGCAGCGCCGGCGGCTACCTGGCCGACCTTGTTATTGATCGTCGCCTCGGGGATCTCCTTCCCGCAGACGATGTCTACAGCCATCCCTCGTCCTCCTCGATCGTGTCGGCGAGGTACCCAAGGCACTCTTCGTAGGTGCCCCAGGCGACCGCGCGCTCCTTGCCGTGACGGCTGAAGAAGTGGAGGTCGTACTCCTCGGTGATGCCGATGCCGCCGTGCAGCTGGTGGGCCTGCATCGGCACTTCGGTCGCCGTGCGGGAGGCCTGCGCCTTCGCGACGGCAAGCTGGTTCGCGGTCACCGTGCCCTGGTCGATCGCCCAGACCGCCTCGTAGACGAGGAACCGGGACTCTTCGACCATCGTCGCCATG
>JADLBJ010000146.1 GCA_020847765.1 Dehalococcoidia bacterium | reverse complement strand
AGGCAGAGAGGTCGGGAGGGAGGCTGCCGGTGTGCTCGTCTGGAGTGGCGGCGTGGCCGTTCGTGGCCGCCTTGCCGTCGTCCTGGGGCTGGCTCTGTCGCATACGAAAGCGCACCCTTCGTGCTCCTGCCGTTCTGACCGCGATTGTACGCGACGGCGGGGAAGTGCGAGGCCCGCGGCGGCGGCACGCTTCATGCCTCTAGTCACAGAGTCGGCTGCGGGGACTCGTTTCAGGAGGCGTCTGGCCTAGAAGACCGCGACCGGGTTGACCGGCGAACCGGTGCCGCCGCGCACATGAAGGGGGTTCACCGTCAGCAGGAACTCCCAGCGCCCCTCCTCGGCACAGGCCGCCGCCAGCGGCTCGAGGTGAGCGTTGTCGAGCAGTGGCAGCCCCATGAAGACGATCGCGAGCACGTGGACGGGGCCGCCGGCCGTGCGCGTCGCGTCGAACATCGCGTAGCCGGCCGGCCGCGCGTCCATCATGTCCCAGACGAGGATGGCAGCGTCGTGCGCTTTCAGGACGGGTGCGGTGTCGGCGTGCAGGCCGGGCTGCGGCGCCATGCCCGGCGTGTGCTCGGGGTGGGCGCGGTAGTACGCCTGCCGGCCGCTGTAGACGACGACGGCGTCGCCGGGCTCCAGCGCCACCCCCTGTTTTTCGGCGGCCGCCTCCAGTTCCCAGCCGCGCACGGGGTCGCCCACCGTCACGGATTCGGTGCCGCGCAGGCGGGGGATGTCGAGGAGCACGCCGCGGGTCGTGATGCCGTTGCTCCAGGCGTCGACGGCGCCCGACTTCGCGCCGACCATGGTGACGTCGCTGGCCGGCTTGCCGTTCCACATCCTCCCCTCCCAGAAGATGTGGCAGAGGGCATCGACGTGCGTTGTGGCGTAGCCGTGGAAGAGGATGCCGATGTAGTCGACGGCGGCGTCGCTGCCTGCGCGCACGAAGTGCTGGGCCGGGTTCCAGTTGCCGGGTCCGCCGGTGGTGTTCAGCGGATAGGCGAGCGAGACCGCCCGGCCCGAGCGCACGAGGCTCGCGGCCCGGCGGCGCTTCTCCGGCGTGATCAGGTTGATCGTGCCGGCGCTGTCGTCGGGGCCCCAGCGGCCCCAGTTACGGCAGCTTTCGAGGTAGCCACGAACCTCGTCTTCGTGCGGCAGGGGATGTTCGGCGCTGGCCATTGGCTGCCTCCGGGTGGTTGTCGAGGCATTGTAGCGGTCGGCAACGGGGGGCGAAGTTTTCGGACATAAATGTGCCGATTTCGCAACCGTAATTGACAAGACTCCCGCGAGCTTGCGAATGCGTTGCAGGTTCGCCCCTGCGCATAACAGAGATGCTCTATCAATGGTTTGTGAAGGCTCTTGCTGCTCGTCATAAGATGCTTGGCGACTGTCCCGGCGGCGGCTACAGTCCGCGGCGTTGGAGGCGGGGTGGTCGGGAGCCAACCCGGCGGCGGGAAACGGCCTTAGGGCCGGGAAACGCCGCGGCGACGCCGAAGTTCCGGCTTCGGCCCGCCCAGAGCCGGGGTCCCGCGAGGGACGGCCTTTCGCCCCCGGGCGCCCTCGCGGCGTCAGGCGGGCGAGTCGGCGGCGCAAATGCCGCCGGCAGGCAGGACGGGCTGTGCGCGCAGGCGCCACCCGTTCGAAAGGCCAGGCCCCGATAGACGCAGCCAGCACCTGGAGGCGCTCCGGTACCCGCAAGGGTAGCCAGGAGCGCCTTCTCGTTTCTCCGGGAGCGGGGATGCGATCCGCGAGCCGAGCCGCTACAGTTCCGGGCAGTTGCGGCGGAGGGGCCGATGGCTTCGATCGAGATTCCGGCGCCGATGGCCGGGGTGGTCAGGCAGGTCCTCGTGGCGGTGGGCGATCGCGTCGCGAGCGGCCAGGAGCTCGTCGTCCTCGAGTCGATGAAGATGGAGATCCCTGTAGAAAGCCCGGCGGCCGGTGCGGTGGCCGTGCTCCTCGTGGCCGCCGGCAGCCCGATCACCGAGGGACAGCCTCTTCTCCGCCTCGAAGCCTGAGCGCCTCGCCTGCAGCGGCGTTCGGCGGCCGTTCGCCCTGCCCAACGATCTTTGCGGTCATCTGGCGTACGATGCCGCCATCGCCGCCGGCGGCTGCTGCCTCCGCCGCCGGCCAGCCAGCATCAGGAGAGACAGGCTATGGTGGACAACGTCCTCATCATGTCCGAGGAGACCAAAGAGCGCTGCGCCTACGTGAAGAAGTTCATGGAGGAGCACGTCTACCCGAACGAGTACGCCCTTTCCAAGCGGAACCCGCAGGCGGCGGCGCTTATGAAGGAGCTCCAGGCGATCAACAAGGCGAACGGCTACTGGGCCCCACACCTGCCGAAAGAGGCGGGCGGCATGGGCATCGGCTTCCTCACCTACGCCTATATGAACGAGATCATCGGCCGCAGCCTCTCGGCGCCGCCGTCCTTCGGCTCGCAGGCGCCGGATTCCGGCAATGCCGAGATCCTCTTCCAGTTCGGCAGCCCCGACATCAAAGAGCGCTTCCTGAAGCCGCTCGTTGCCGGCGAAGTGCGCTCCTGCTACTCGATGACGGAGCCCGCGGTCTCCGGCGCCGACCCGACCGGCCTCCAGACGCGTGCCGTGCGCGAAGGCGACGAATGGGTGATCAACGGCCGCAAGTGGTTCAGCTCCGGCGCGATCGGCGCGGCCTTCGCCATCGTCATGTGCGTGACCGACCCCGACCAGCCGCCGCACAGCCGCATGAGCCAGATCGTCGTGCCGACCGACACGCCCGGCTTCAAGATCGAGCGGCGGGTGGAAGTCTGGGGTGAAGAGGACTCGAACCACCCCGTCGTGCACTACGACAACGTCCGCGTTCCGGTCACGAACCTCCTCGGGCCGCAGGGGGCCGGGTTCAAGCTGTCGCAGAAGCGCCTCGGCCCTGGCCGCATCCACCACTGCATGCGCGCCCTCGGCCAGGCGCAGCGCGCCTTCGATTTGCTGTGCAACCGCTCCCTCAACCGCGAGGCGTTCGGCAGTACGCTCGCGGAGAAGCAGACCATCCAGAACTGGATCGCCGACTCGCTCGTCAACATCCAGGCCGCACGCCTGCTGACAATGCAGGCGGCCCAGAAGATCGACTCTGGCGACGAGGCCCGCGTCGAGGTCTCGATGATCAAGTTCTTCGTCGTGAACGTTGCCTGCGACGTCATCGACAAGGCCATCCAGGTGCACGGCGCCATGGGCGTGACGAGCGACACCCCGCTGCAGGCGATGTACAAGTCGGCCCGGACGCTGCGCATCGCCGACGGCCCGGACGAAGTGCACCGCATGGTGGTCTCGCGCGCGGCCCTGCGGAAGTACCGCACCGGCCAGCCCTGGGACTTCCAGAGCTTCTAGGGCGTCGCTGAAAGGAACTGCGCGGCCACCCAGCCCGGCTGGAGGGCGGCGTTCGGGCTCTGCACCTTCCACCAGCGCAGGCCGTCGGCTTCCTGCGGCCCGCCGATGACGGGCACCCGGGCCCCTTGTTGGAGGCAATCGGTCACCTGGCCCGCCCGGCCGGGTGCCACGCGGAAGTTCGCGCAGTCGCCGCCCGTGCCGGCAACCTGCGCGACCAGGCCGAAGTAGACGCCGGTGCCTATCGTGCTCACGCCGGCGGGGGCGTTGTCGCCCGTGTGGAACCACCGGTAAATGCGCCCGTCCAGCTCTCCACCGGCGAGGGTGGCGGAGGCGTCGGCCGCCGCGGCGGCGCGAATCGCGGTCGACGTCACCTGCCAGCTCCCGCCCGCCTGTTCGACGTCGAGCGCCAGCACCTGCCGCGACAGCCAATCCGGCCGGTCGGGTGCCAGCTGCACCCAGCTGAAGACGAGCACGGCACAGGCGTCGCAGCCGGCCCTCAGGGGCGCGCCCGCGGTGAAAAGGCGGAAGCCGCCCGCGCCATAATCGTCGGCCATGTCCGGGAGCCCGGCCGGTGCGACGGTCGCCAGGCGCTGCACAAGGTCGGTGCGTGCGACGGGGATAGCCGCACCCATCCCCAGGGCCAGCGGGTAGCCGTCCACCTTCTGTCCCGCGTGGCCCTGGCAGACGGTGGCCAGGCGGTCGCTGGCGGCTGGCGCCGGGTCGGGACAGGAGACCGACTCGGGCCGGGCGGCCGCCGCTACTGCGTCCCCCTGCCCCTTCTGGAGCGCAGCCTCGAGGCTCGCCGCGAACGAGCACAGGGAGGCGTCGCGCAATCCGCAGCCCGCCGTGCCGGCCACCGAAGACGCCGCGGGCGTCCCTCCCGCCGCTGCCGCCTCGCCCTTCTTCCCCCCGTCGCTGGCGGCGCGATCACTACAGGCGCCAAGACCGAAGACCAGCGTCGTGAAGGCGAGCAGCGTCGCCACCCGCCCGGTCCAGCTTCCCATCCCGCACCTCCAGACGGTTCGATGGTAGAGCGCCGCTGCTCGTCGCCTGAACGTCTGAGAGGGAACTGCAAGAGGCTGTTTACCGCCCTCGGAGCAGGCCGGCCTTCCGCCGTCAGCGCCTCTCGAGCGCCGCCGCTGCTCCCGCGCAGTCGTAGACGCCGCCGCGGTACTGGGTGGGAAGATCGCTCGCGTTGATCGGCGTGCAGACGGCGCGCACAGCCTCGAGGACAGCTCCAGCCCCCTTTGGCTGCGTCGCGCCCGTGCCCTGTGCGAAGGATGGCACCGTGATTCCCTGCCCGCTCACGGGCGGGACTGTCCCGCCGTCGCTCCGCCGACTGCCCGGCGGGACAGGGTTGCCGGGCCCGCCGAACTGCGTTCCCGGGCCGCCCGGAAAGCCGCCCGCCCCGGGCCCCCCGACCGGGCCGGGGCGGCCGCCGATAAGGCCACCGGGACCGAACCCGCCAGAGACGAGCACATACCGCACGTCGCCGCTCGCCACCAGCGCGCCGAACTGGGCGGCGGTGATCGTCGGGTCGTTTCCGGAAAAGCCGCCGATCGCCATCGCCGAGACGTCGAAGTCGGCGATGAGCGTGGAGGCGTTCTGGGCACTGGCGACGGCGACGTCCCAGCGCGTCCCCGGCTGGCGGTGGGCTTCCAGCCAGTCGGCGAGCGCGGCCGTGCCGCTGTCGAAGGCGGTCGAGCCGAAGCTGCGGCCGGCGGCTCCCTGGCGCGGGCCGGCCTGGGGGAGGGTGGTGTTCATGGAGGCGTTGGCTGTTTCGTGCAGGGACCAGGCGCCGGGGATGGCCAGCAGCCCGGCAAGGACGACGACCATCCCGGCCACCGTCGCCTGCTGCTGCCAGCGCCGCGCAAAGAGCGACGCCGTCACCATGGCCAGGCCTACGGCCACACCCGCCCACAGCCAGGGGCGCGCGCCATCTTGAAAGCCGGGAAAGCGGCCGGAGAGGTCGAACTGGAGCCAGGCCGTGAGGAGGGCCACGACCGCGATGGCCGCAAGCCAGAGCCGGTTCCGGCGGAGCAGCGCCAGGGTCGCCGCCACCGTCATCCCCACGAGCGCGGCGATGCCCGGGGCGAGCGCGGCCGTGTAGTAGCTGTGGTAGATGCCTTCCGCATAGGAGAAGACGCCACCGAAGAGGCCGACCCAGCCGAGCCAGAGGACGGCCGCCGCCCGCCGCTGCGGGTCGCGCCGCCACTGCCAGAGGCAGAGCACCCCGCCGAACAGGGCGAAGGGCAGGAACCAGGCGATCTGGGCGCCGTTCGCGTCGTCCAGCATCCGCCAGGGGCCGGGCTCGCCGGCGATGATGCCGCCGGCGCCACGCACGTTCCCGCCTGGCCCGCCGTTCGGGGCGACGTTGCGCGGTGCATTCGGACCGTTCGGGGCGAATCCACCGGGGGCGTTGGCCCCGTTCGGCAGGGTGCGGGCGTTGGCCGGAGGGCCGCCGCCGCCCGGTCCTCCCCTCGTGCCCTCGTTGCCGTTCACGCGGCCCAGGCCGTTGTAGTTGAACGCCAGGTTGCTGACGCTGTTGTCGGTGCTGCCGCCGACGTAGGGGCGCTCCCCGACGGGCCAGGCGTCGACGACGAGCATCCAGGAGAAGGAGACAGCGAAGGTGACGGCGGTGAGGAGCGACAGACTGGCGGCTATCCTCCGGGTCGCCGCTCGCCAGGGCAGCGAGAAGCTGGCGGCGACGGCGAGTGCCAGGGCCGGCCCGGGGATCCAGGCGGCGAGCATCTTCACGTTGAACGCCAGGCCGACGCAGGCGCCCGCGACCGCTGCCCACGCCCACCAGCGCCCGGAGTCGAGGCTCTTCAGGGTCGCACCGGCCGCGGCCACGAGGGCGAGGATGAGGAACGGCTCCGGCAGGTTGAGGCGGTCGACCGCCACGGAGATCGGCGTCAGCGCAAGGACGACGCCCGCGACCGTGGCCGCGACGCTCCCAAACGAGCGCCGCACGATCAGCCAGAGGAGGGCGACCGTCGCTGTCCCGGCAACCGCGCTCGGCAGGAGCAGCGCCCAGGACGAATAGCCGAAGACGCGCACTGACAGGGCGCCCATCCAGAGGAAGACCGGCGGCTTGTCGACGCTGATGAACCCGCCCGGGTCGAACGAGGCGAAGAAGAAGTTGTGCCAGGAGGTCGACATCGAGCGGACGGCGGCGGCGTAGTAGGTGTTGCCCATGCCGTTCCCGGAGAGCTGCCAGGCGTTGAGCACGGCGGCGAGCGCCACGACGGCCGCGAACGAGGCCCAGGCGCGCGTGTCGCTCCGCGCAAAGGCCGCCGCCCAGAGGCGGAGCCGCCGCGCGCCCGCCGATCCTTCAGCGCCGATGGGAATGCTCTGGGCCATCTCGCTACCTGCCTCGCTCGTGCGACGAAAGGGCCGCGCTGGGCACGTCGCGGACGAACACCGCCCGGTCCGCGACGACGAAGTTCGCCCCGGCCGCGACGGCGATGCCGAGGCACGCGGCCAGCAGCGACGAGACGTAGGCGTCCGCGAACGTGAAGACGCCGAGGTTGAGAAGGGCTGTCAACGTGATCGTCGACATGAAGCGCAACCAGCGGCTGGCGAGGTTGCCGGCACGGCGGCGGTCGCCCCAGGTGAACCAGTTGCTGAGCGCGAAGTTCGCCTGAGAGGCCGTCGCGAAGGCCGCCATGTTCGCCGGCCAGGCGCGCAGCCCGAGGTGGAGGAGCAGAGCGAGGAGGCCCACCTGGCTCAGGCCGCTCAGGGCGCCCGTCGTCGCAAAGCGGAGGACCCGCGCTCGCCAGGGCCGAAGCGCCCAGGCGAGCCGGATGCCGTCGGCGGCATCCGCTAGCGACGACGCCGGCGTGCGCCTGTCGGCGGAGGTGATTGCCATTGTGCTGTCCTTCGCCCCGAAGCCGGAGCCACTCCATCCTCCCCCGGAGCGACGCGAAGATCGCTACGGTCCTGTTACAAAGGGCGGCCGTAGGTTCAGACGCGGAAAGGGGTGCGCGAGCGGCCGTGCCTCAGCCCTGGGCCGGCTGCTCCCAGAGGGGCGTTGCCGGCATCTGGTCGTCGGCGGCCAGCGGCGGCACGGAGACGTTCATTACCACGGCCCGCCCGCCGGCCGCACGGGCCGCGTGCACCTGTCCGGCAGGCACCTCGAGTGCCTCGTATGGGGTGATTGTCGTCTCGTGCCCCTCTCGGACGATGACGACCTGCCCCTCCAGGGCGACGTAGATCTGGGCCGAACGCTGATGGACGTGCGCTTCGACGGCGCCCGTCGCCTGGCCCAGCTCGAAGACGCGGACGCTTGCCCCGGAGGCCTGGAAATCGGTGAGCACTGTGTAGCGGCCCACGCGTGGTGGACGAAAGGCGCTGGTCATGGCTACCTCCTGCCTGCCGAGAGTGCGCCAGGGAGCCGTCGTCCGGCAACCCCTGGCGTGCTGAGCGGCCGCACCGGCGGGTGTCAGGCGGGCCCCTCCCCGGCCGGCGCCGCCCGCGCCAGGCGTTCCTTCAGACCGCGCGTTGCCAGCAGCTGGCCGGCCCGCGTGCCCGCCGCGGCGGGCAGGGCGAGGAACGCACGGACGTCGTCGACGGTGTCGAGGTCCATGCCGAGGACGCTCTCCGGAAGGCGTTGGAGGGCATAGCCGGCGGCGCGGGCGGCGGCCTCGTGGCGCGCGCAGGAGCCTTGCCCATAGGCGAGCGGGAAGCCTCCCGGCGGACGCAGCAGCATGGCGTTGGTGCCGCCGTCGCCGCTCCGGACGATTGTCGCGGAAGGACGGGGCGGTGCCGCTGCCTCCAGGTCCGTCAGGGCCCGCGCGCTGGCCAGCGGCAGGTCGGCGTGCAGGATAAGAAGCCCGCCGGGCGCGGGGGGGAGCCGCGCCATCGCTCCCTGGAGCTGCTCGTTCAGGCCCTGAAGGCCCGGCTCCTCGTTGAGGACGCGCACCGTCGGCCCCGCCATCCGCACCACAACGGCGTCGGCCGTGACGAGCGTCACCGGGAAGTTCGCCTCCCGGCAGGCGGCAAGGACCGTCTCCAGGGTGGCGAGGAGGAGGCGCGCTCTCTCCTCGGGAGTGAGCAGCGCCGTGAGCCGTCCCTTCGCGCGGTCGAGACGGTTGACGGGGATGAGGGTCAGCGGACCTGTCATCCCCGGCCGAGAGAGCGCGCGCGCGCGCAGACCGCCTCCGCCAGCTCCCGCTTTCGCTCGTCGCTCGTCATCATCGTGTCGGTCACGAGGCAGGCCATGCCGAGCTGTTCGACGGCCGGGGCAAGTGCGCGGTCCTGTTCGTCGACGACCATCAGGTCGATCAGCCCGCGGTAGACGCGCGCCACGCCCAGGGCCGACACCTCATGGCCGAGGGCTTCGAGCATCTTCGCCGCTGGGCCCTTGACCACCTGCCCGGCGATGATCGGGCTGATGGCGGTGCGAATCCCGCGCGCACCCGCCAGCGCCTCGCGGATGCCCGGCACGGCGAGGATGGGGCCAATGCTGACGATCGGGTTGCTGGGTGCGAGGATGACCACCTCCGCCTCGGCGACGGCCTCGAGCACGCCCGGGGCGGGCCGCGCCGCCGTCGCGCCGGCGAACTCCACGCCCCGCAGATCCACCTCCGTGCGCAGCCGTACCATGTAGTCCTGGAAGGCGACCTCGCCGTCCGGCCCCAGGATGCGGGTGCGCACCGGGTCGTCGCTCATCGGCAGGATCGTGCAGCCCAGACCCCAGGCCCGAACCAGGTCGGCGACGACGCGGTGCAGCGGCCAGCCCTCGCGCAGCAAGCGGGTGCGATGGATGGCTGTCGCCAGGTCGCGGTCGCCCAGGTTGAACCAGCGCGGATAGCCAAAGCGCTGCAGCTGGTCGACGACCGCGAAGCTGTCGCCCGCGAGTCCCCAGCCGGTTTCGGGGTTGACGGCCCCGGCGAGCGCGTAGACGCAGATGTCAGTGTCCGGCGAGACGTGCAGGCCGAACATCTCGGCGTCGTCGCCGGTGTTGGAGACGACGGTCACTTCCTCGGGCGGCACGGCCCGGACGAGCCCCTGCAGGAAACGCGAGGCGCCCACGCCCCCGGCGAAGACGGTGTACATCCGCCGATTGTAGACGGCCCCGGACGGGAAGCGCGCCCCGGTGGCCGGTGCCGTTCAGCGACGGGTCGCGCGCCGCCGGCGGAGGAGGAGGGCACCGCCGATGGCCAGGAGCAGGCCCGCCGCGACCGCGGCAAAGGCAGCCACCGCACCCACTCCGCCGCCCTCCCCCGTCTCGTGCGAACGGGACAGGCTCGAGCCGGCGGTGTCCGTGCCGTGGCTGATGATGGTCACGCTGGGCGCGGTCGTCTCGCCGCTGGCCGGCAGCCGCGTGACGCTGTCGTCGGCGGTAGCGCTGGCAGGCCCGGTGGTGGCGACGCTCGTCGCTGTCGACGAGGCGGGCGCCTCGCCGGGCCCCGTTGTGACGGCCGCGGACGGTGGGCTGGTGAGGGCGGCCGTCGGCGGCACGACGGTGGCGGTGGGTGGGGGGGGCGAAGTGCTCGCGCGGGCGCTGGGTGGGTGGCCGCAGACCTGCTCGAAGGTCAGCGGCGGTGGCGGCGGTGCCGCCGTGAAGCTGCCCTTGCCCCAGCGCCAGCCCTGGAGGTCGCCGTCGTGCGCGACCACCTGCTGGAAGCCGATCTGCGAAAGGCTCCATTCCCGACCGTACGGCTTGGTGAAGAACGCCCAGTAGGTGCAGCTCGCCCCGCCCGGGCACTGGCAGAAGCAGTCGCTGTAGCTCTTCGGCGCAAAGCAGCCGTCGCGGGACCCGAGCGCGCAGACCGCGCCCGCGAACTGCGTGAGCGCGACGTTGGCGCGGCGGAGGAGCTCCTCGCCCGTGATGCCGTCGCCGTCGAACGGCACGCAAAACGTTTCGACGACGCCGCCGTCGTCCACGACAAGGCCGGCTTCGCCGCCGTCGGCCCGGGCGGGGGAGGCGGGCAGCAGGATAAGCAGCACCACGGCAACGACGGCGCCGGCTGCCCGTGGGCGCAGAGCAAAGGGGTTCATGGCTCCTCCGAAGCGGCACGCGCCGCCGCGCGCCCGGCTGAGGGACGGAGAGCGGGTCACCTTGGCGACAGATTCAGAGGAGCGTGTAGAGCATGGTCATCCGCATCCTTTCGCGCGAAGGCTGTCGGACACGGACCGGGAGGGTACCTGGCTCGCCTCCAGGCGGAGGCTCACAGTTGCGGGACAGCGTCGGCGTCGCACCGACTTCCCCCTGTCGCACGATGGCGAACCCGGGCCGGATCAGCGACGACTCTCGCTCGCCCCGGGGCCGGCGTCAAGGCTGCTCAGGCCGGCGCCACCCGCAGCCACGTGCCTGCGAGCACAAGATACGCTACCACCAGCACCGCGGCGCCTCCCAGGAACCAGGGGCCGAGCTCTGTGAACCGTTCGAAGCGGTCGCGGCCCACGGCGCTGGTCTCGAGCCGACCGATCTCGTCGTAGACCGCTTTGAGCGTGCCCGGGTCGCTTGCCGGGAAGAAGCGGCCGCCGGTGCTCTCGGCGATGTTCTTCAGCCCTCTGCTGTCCACACCGCGCTCTCCCGAGCCGGGCCCGCCCTGCTCCACGAGGCCGACGGTGTAGACCCGGATCTGGAATGCTGTCGCCAGCTTTGCCGCGTCTTCCGGCGAGATCGACGGCGCGTTGTGCTCGCCGTCGGTGAGCAAGATGACGACGCGGCTGGCGGCCGTCGAGTCGCGCAGCAGGTTGACCGACTCGGCCAGGCCGAGGCCGATCGCGGTCCCGTCCGGCAGGATGCCGGTGTCTATCGTGGCGATGATGGTCCCGAGCGCCTTGTGGTCGAGCGTCGGGGCCGAGAAGGCGAGCGCCTGGAATTCGAACACGACGAGCCCGATGCGGTCGTCCTTCCGTTCGCTGACGAATTGGCCGGCCACCTCTCTCGTCGCCTGGAGGCGCGTCTTCCCCTGGCCGAAGGGCGTCGTCATGCTGCTCGAGAGGTCGAGGGCGAGGACGATGTCGATTCCCTGGGCGGGCACGCGCGCGTTGGCCTCGCCTATCTGTGGCCGCGCCAGACCGACGGCGAGCAGGACGACGGCGCCCGCGAGCAGCACGGGCAGGTAACGCGCCGCTCGTATCCGCAAGCCCACGGGCAGCCCGCGCAGTCCTTCAACCGAGGGCAGCGGCAGGCTGCCCCGTCGCCCCCTGAGCGCGAGCCACGCCAGCGGTGCCACCAGCGCGGCGAGCAGGAGAGCGTAGGGCGCGGCGAACTCCATGGTCCCTCGGTTTCTGCCCGGCGACTGCTCTTCGTAGCTTGCCCGAAGCGGGTGCCGCTCGACACTGCGGGAAACCGCACGGAAAAGGCGGCTTGACCGGCGTCGCCGCCTGCGCCCTTGCCGCCGGCGACCGGAGGGGGCCGTTCCCCCGCGTCGGCCCATTTTCGCGCTCAGTTGGTCCGCCGGCGTGAAGCGTCGCACACACCCCGCTTGCCCGGCCGCCGTATGCTTGGGGCGAATGCCGAGAGGGGTTGAAGCGAATGACAGCTGCGCACACGCCGCGAGCCAGCACCAGCTCCGCCGGCGACCCGGTGTCCACCGCCCGGTCCCTGGGCCCCACCATCCGCGGTCTCGCCCCCGAGATCGAGCGTGCTGGCTGTCTGCCCCCGGAGCTGGTGGGCGCGCTCCGCACGGCCGGCCTCTTCCACCTGATGCTGCCATGCGACCTCGGCGGCAGCGAGACGGCGCCCGCACTCGCCTGCCGGGCGATAGAGGAGGTGTCGGCGGCCGACGGCTCCAGCGGCTGGTGCGTGATGCTGGCCGCCCAGTCGGCCGCCTTCGCCGGCTTCATGCCGAAGGAGCACGCGCTCGCCATCTGGGGCGACGGCGGTATTGTTGCGGGCACAGCCCGGCCCATCGGGCGAGCGGTCGCCGTCGCCTCGCCTTCGCCCGGGTACCGCGTCGGCGGGCGCTGGCCCTTCGCCAGCGGCAGCTCGCACGCTAGCTGGTTCGCCGCCGAATGCGTCGTCTACGACGAGACGGCCCCCCGCCGCACCGACGCCGGCGAGGAGGTGACGCGCATGCTCTTCCTCCCGCGCGAGGCAGTGAGCATCCACGACACCTGGGACACGACCGGCCTGCGGGGCACCGCCAGCAACGACTTCAGCGCCGAGGACGTCTTCGTTCCCCACGACCGCGGCTTTCAGATGCTGGTCGATCCGCCGCTGCACAGCTGGCCGTTCTACCAGGCGCTGCCGCTGATGTTCGGAACTCATGGCAGCCAGGCGCTGGGCGTCGGCCGGGCCGCGCTCGAAGAGGGGGCCGCCATTGCCCGCACGAAGCTCGCCTGGGGAACGGATCGGCCGCTTGCCGAGCAGGCGCGCTTCCAGGTCGCACTGGCCGACGCCACCGCCGTGCTGGAGTCTGCGCGCTGCTTCCTGTACGCGACCATGGAGAACCTCTGGGACGCGCTCGGCCGCGACGAGGCCGACACCGGCCTCCTCCGCAGCCGCGTGCGCCTGGCGACGAGCCACGCCGTGCGCGCCAGTGTCCAGGCAGTCGACCTCATGCACGACGCCGTGGCCACGACCGCGATCTTCCGGAAGAGCCCCCTCGAGCGGCATTTCCGCGACATCCATACGGCCAGCGCGCACGTCATGGTCGCACCGCTGACGTTCGAAGCAGCCGGCCGCGTCGAACTGGGGTTGGAGCCCAACTTCCCGTTCTTCTAGGCCGCGACCGGCTCGTCTGTCTGCTGTATAACGTGGCCCGACTGGCATGCCAGGCGGGAGGGTCTGATGGACGAGTCGATTGGCGCGCTTCTCGCCCTCGACGGGCAGGTGGCGATCGTGACTGGCGCGGCCACCGGGATCGGCGAGGGAATCGCGCATGTCCTTGCCCGGGCGGGTGCTGCCGTCGTGGTCGCCGATCTCGACATGAAGGGCGCCAGGCGCGTGGCCGAGGCGATCGGGGCGCAGGGTGGGCGCGCCCGCGCCGTGGAGGCCGACCTTTCGGACCTCGCCGGGGCGGAAGCCGCCGTCGGAGCGGCAGTCGAGGCGTTCGGCGGGCTCGACATCCTGGTGAACAACGCCGGCTCCTACCAGGGCTCAGGCTCTATCCATGACATAACGCCCGAGATGTGGCGAAAACTGCGGGCGGCCAACCTCGACACCGTCTTCGCCTGCGCGAAGGCGGCCTCCCGCCAGATGGTGGCGCAGGGCCGGGGCGGGGCGATCGTCAACATCACCTCGGTGGACGGCGTCCACCCCTTCCTCGGCGTGAACTACGACACCTTCAAGGCGGGCGCGAACTTCTTCACGCAGACGCTCGCTCTCGATCTGGCGCCGCATGGTATCCGCGTGAACGCGATTGCTCCCGGCCTCGTGCTCGTCGAGACGCTGGACCGGGTGCGGCGCGGCGAGCTGCCGCCGATCACGGTGCCGCCGAGCGTTCCCAGCGGCCTGCGCGGCCCCCTGAGCGGCTCGCGCGGCCAGCACATCCCGCTCGGCCGCGCCGGGACGTCCGAGGAGATCGGGCAGGCGGTGCTCTTCCTCTGCAGCAGCGCCGCCTCCTATGTCACCGGCCAGATCCTGGCGGTCGACGGCGGTTGGCTCCTGCTCTGAGGGGGCGCGCTGTTTACATGAACGGCAGCCGGCCCGGATGGCCGGGATGGCCTTCGCGGTCGTTCGGCGGGTTGCCTTCGTTGATTCGGCCGACGGTCACGACCTCCCGCCGGGCGAAGTACCAGCTCCCGTCGCGGCGAACCAGCTCGTCGACCCAGCGCCCCCAGACGTGCATGAAGCGGCCGCCGTCCTGATAGCGGTGGAAGGCATAGACGTACGACTGCGCGGTCGCCCGGTCGCCGTCGAGGGTGATGAGCACGTTCGTCAGGTGATGGCTCGTGGTGGCGAACTGCTTGAGGATGCCGCGCAGCCGGTCGGCAATCGCCGCGCGACCGCGGTAGTCCCCCCAGTAGACGCCGAGCCCGTCTTCGGCGAAGCAGGCTGCCGACCCCTCCGGGTCGTTGGCGTCGATGCGGTCGGCGTAGCGCGTCATCAGCTCCGTGATGGCCAATTTGTCGGAGATCT